>JAYVGJ010000194.1:0-1652 GCA_043772375.1 Raineyaceae bacterium
TTCAATAATACCAACTGCAAAATCTTTCTTAATTTTCTCTATTAGCATAAATTAAGCGTTGTATCTACGTGAGGAAGTTCCATAACAAACCCTGCCCCAACTAAATTTCTATCATACATTGTATCAATATCTCTGAAAATCTCAAATCTTTCAATAAGCTTAAGGGTTTGCTTAATACTTTTGGTCTTATTCAAACCAACAACTAATTTACGTATCAAACTAGATAGATTTTCCTTAATGGCTTGCTTATCAATATAATTAGCATCCAAAAAGCACCTATCCAAAAAATGAATAAACGGTTTATAGGTCGTTAAAATGCTACCATTATTTTGCACCACCTCATCACTAGGTATGTTTTCATATATTACGAAAATAGGAAAGTCCGCAATAGGAATTTTGTCTGTTTCTATATTCATTTCGTATTGACTAGCTAGCATACCAGTTTGTATTCCAGTAATGCTTTTGATTAGTGGTATAAGTTCTAATACATTCATTCGTATATTCGTTTTACAAGTGCTTTATTAGCAGGGTTATTGATTATTGACTGTATGTTATCAGAAATGCTAGCATCTATTTTCTTATACAGAAGACTTGCCATTATTTCAGCATTAGAAAGGCGTTCTAATGCTTTCATTTTCAGCGGACATTTCCCCGCTAGCTCAAAAAGCCCTCCGCTCTCACCAAACATGGCTAATTGCGAACCACCTGCGAGTTCATAGATTTGTTTTTTTGCAGGATTTTCTTGCACTTTTCCAAATAATCCGCTCCATTTTTCGGTAATCCTAGTAATTTCCTCAAAAAAAAACTGCCAATACGCCACACATCAAAGAATTTACACTCCAAAATCCTTTCTGAAAACCCTTCTACATTATTGCTATCAAAAGCACGCTCAAAAAACAACGGCTCAAAGTAAGTAGCTACCAAAATAGGCAAATTATCACTGTCTAATTTCTTATTAGTGAGTAACTCTTGAGCAAAAACACGCTGTCCGAATGTTTCGTAATCCAAATTTCGAGGAACTTTCATTTCCTTGCCACCAACAATAAGCATTTTTGGCAAGTCGTAATCAGAAAGGTTTGGAATATTATTGCACCAACTTATTGCAGTTAGTATTTGCTTTTCTAATTCCTTTGTGCTAATCCACGTTTGGAGTTCACTATTTGCAATATTCAAAAGGATTGATAATGTACCAATAAGCCCACTTTGATTGTTTTGCAGTAACAAATATTGCTTATACGTTATATCATTCCAGCTCAAAGGCAAATGATAGGACTTGTTATTGATTTTTATTTGTGCCATAAGTTTCTTTATATTTTTTAATTGCGTCTGCGTCCTCTTTTGAAAATAAGACTGTTACATTTTCATTATCCACGCTCATAAATACGTCTGCTGATTCGTA
Organism: Raineyaceae bacterium; assembly: GCA_043772375.1. Classification (GTDB taxonomy): domain Bacteria; phylum Bacteroidota; class Bacteroidia; order Cytophagales; family Thermonemataceae; genus JANYGM01. The sequence continues at coordinate 1,400 of JAYVGJ010000194.1, forward strand.
AGCTATTTTGGCAACATGTTTATGATAATCTTTACTCTCAGACTTTAGTAACAGTCTGCAATAAATCTCAAAAGCGTATTTCTCACGTTTTGCTAGGTGTTTTTCAAAATCATTCATAATGTTAGTTTCTTTGAGGATTATTAACTCTATATTTCTTTGTCTGATGTGTTTGTATTGGTTTTACTTGCGTATTACCTTCTAGGTGGGTGTAAACGGCGTACATTAACGCCTTAAACAAGTGGTTATATTTGTC
>JAYVGJ010000195.1:0-12819 GCA_043772375.1 Raineyaceae bacterium
TCCCGCTTGTTTGCGTAGTAAATACAGGAGCGGGACGCTCAATACACTTTTTGAAGTCGTAGTGGGACACTACGACTAGGTTTTTAACTTTTCCGAAATTCTTCCCATTTTCAGTATATACTCTTTTATGATTATTTGTAAAATCTCCTTAAAAAAATCTTCCCAATTCAATGAAAAAAAATCATTTTAATGTCGGCGTATTGTTTTTTATATGCTTGATAACTTTGCCTAATTTTACTACAAAATTGCTGGCGCAATACAATAGTTCCAAATTTGAGCAATTAGGCACTACATTACCCACACCAAACAACTACCGCACCGCAGACGGCTCACCAGGACACGAATATTGGCAACAAAAAGCCGACTACAAAATAAAAGTTTCTCTCAATGACGAAAAACAAGAGATAACTGGTTCTGAAACAATTACTTACTATAATTATTCTCCTAACCCAATTTCGTATTTGTGGCTACAATTAGACCAAAATCTTTTTGACAAAAACTCAAATACTTACCAAACAATGGCTTTCAATTTTGATGGCAAATCAATGAGAGGTATGCAAGGTTTTGTGGCTGGCGTAAACTCGCCTCACGGTTTCAAAATAGGAGCTATTGTTGATGCAAAAGGAAATAAACTAAATTATACCATCAACAAAACAATGATGCGTATTGACCTTACAGAACCATTGAAGGCTAAAACTGGTAAGTTTGTTTTTTCTATTGATTGGAGTTTTCTAATTACGGATTCTAATAAAATGGGTGGTAGAAGTGGTTTTGAATACTTCCCAGAAGATAAAAACTATCTTTATGAAATAGCACAATGGTTTCCTCGTATGTGTGTGTATAATGACGTGTACGGCTGGCAGCACAAACAATTTTTAGGACAAGGTGAGTTTGCGCTTACTTTTGGAGATTATGAAGTAGCTATTACAGTTCCTTCTGACCATATTGTCGCTTCTACAGGTGAGCTTCAAAATACAGCTCAAATCCTTACATCAGCACAACAACAACGCTGGAAACAAGCAGAAACTGCAAAAGAGCCTGTCGTGATTGTTACGCAAGATGAGGCAATAGCAGCAGAAAAAACACGCTCTACAAGCACAAAAACTTGGATTTATAAGGCAAAAGATGTTCGTGATTTTGCTTGGGCAAGCTCAAGAAAGTTTATTTGGGACGCAATGCAAGTACAAGTTGGTGGAAAGAAAGTTTGGGCAATGTCTTATTATCCGAAAGAAGGAAACCCACTTTGGGGTGCAAAATCAACACATTCTGTGGCTATTACGTTAGAAGTTTATTCTAAATATACAACTAACTATCCTTATCCTGTGGCTATTTCTGTTCACGGACCAGTTTTTGGCATGGAATATCCTATGATTTGCTTTAATGGTGGTCGTCCTGTAGTGGGTGGTAGTGTGGAGCAAAATGACAGAGTAAAATATGCTATGATTTCTGTGATTATTCACGAAGTAGGACACAATTATTTTCCTATGATTATCAATTCTGATGAACGCCAATGGTCGTGGATGGATGAAGGACTAAACTCTTTTTGTCAATATCTAACAGAATTAGAGATTGCAGGAAAGCCTTGGGCAAAAGATGTAGCAAACCCTTATCCTTCTCGTAGAGGTCCTGTGGCAAATATTGTGTCGTATATGAAAGGCGCACCGAGTACGCTTGTACCTATTATGACAAACTCTGAACAAATCTTACAATTTGGAAATAATGCTTATGGAAAACCAGCTACGGCACTTGTGGTACTAAGAAATAGTGTGATGGGCAAAGAACTTTTTGATTTTGCATTTAAGCAATATTCTGAAAAGTGGAAATTTAAGCACCCAGAGCCTGCTGATTTTTTCAGAACTATGGAAGATGCCTCTGGTGTTGATTTGGATTGGTTTTGGAGAGGTTGGTTTTATGGTACAGAACCTTGTGATATTTCTTTGGAAGACGTAACGCATTACAGACTACCTAAAATAGCTTCTGATACTGCCAAAACAGCAAATCCTACTTTTACAAGTAAAATAGTGGCTAAAGCTGATATTGATAGAATGTTTGAGAATTTGGAGAAAGCAGGTAGTAAGGTTTTTGAGGGAGAACGTAAAATGCTTGCGCCTGGTGCTAATTTTTATAACCTAAAACTGAAAAATGTAGGTGGACTTTTGATGCCTGTCATTGTAAAAATTAAGTTTAAAGATGGTACAGAAAAAACAGAGCGTTATCCTGCCGAAATATGGCGTATGAACCCTGTAGAAATCAATAAATTGATTATTACAGACAAAGAAGTCGCTAGTTTTTCTCTTGACCCACAACTAGAAACTGCAGACATCAACCAAGAAAATAATGCTTTCCCAAGAGAAAAGAAAGAAACTAAGTTTGAGGAAATAAAAAAATAATAGATAAATAATCAAAATAATATATAAAAAGCCTTTCCAAAGTTTGGAAAGGCTTTTGCGTTTTGGAATAAACCATATTAGAAGCGTCTAAAAGCACATTTTGTTGTCTGATGGAAACACTTGACAACACAGAAACAAAAGCCCCAAATAATTATATTTTGGGCTTTTTGTTACAACTCAAAAACTATGGAGCTTGGAAAACCACAATTTTATTCGGATTTGAGTCTGCTCCCATACCAGTACGTGGTGTAGTTGGTTGTGCTGGATTTGGAAATACATAATCTTTTGTATAAACAAACAAAACACCCAAAGCCCCTTTTGGATAAGCATATATTCTCAGATTATCACGTGGTGTATTCCAAACAACAATACGCTGTAAGTTAGCCATTGTATAGCCATTCAAATCTTCAAACTTAGTAGAAAAACCATCTTCTTTGCTTCTTACAACATCATTCAAAACAAGAACAGGCTGATTATCACGTCTAATATAGCCAGTTGTTGTGTTTTGATATACATTTGCTGCTGGAAAGTAGGTTGGTTTTATTGTAGTCATAATATGACTATACAAGTCAGAATTCTGTGCTTGCAATTTTATTGTAGTAATTACAATAAAAATTAAAAATAATACTTTTTTCATTGTGATTTTGTTTTTACGGTTGAATATAAATATCATTTGTGAGTACTACGTTAGGTGAGCCTACTTGCAATGGACCATCAAGAACATCAATACCGTAAACAGGAATACCATTGTACAGAAGTCCTCGTATATATGCATTGGTTCTAGGTAATGGATTTCCCATTATCAAGAATTGTAGATCAAACGACTCTTTTTCATCTTGGATATCATGTAAAACACCTCTTTCTCCTGTTGTAGCATTAAAAGATATTTTACCATCTATAAATTGCTCTACATGTTTTAACTCATGTGCTAGTAAAGCTGTATAAGCCTGCATAGCATCTTCGTAGGCATTAAGTTGCGCATCTGTTGCATTAGGTGGTGGAAAAACTGGAGGTGGGCTTATTTTTATTTTTACCCAACCTACTGCAATATCATAACCTGTGGAAGCGGATTCAACATACGTATTATCAACTTCTACATCTAACCATACATCTTTTGTATTTGTTTCAATCTTTTCCATTATAGCAAGTAAAGCCGTAAGTCCATCTCTTCTAGCTCCTAAATATGTTCTTTGCTCTGGTGTCAATGTCATAGTAGCTAACGCATTTACTACCAAAGGTAAAGAATTTGTTGCATAACTTTTTACATTTTTATATGTTTTCCCAGAAATGAAAGGTCCTTGTGGTGCACCTCCATTACCTTCTCCTGCCCACGACACGCCATTATCTACTGTTGTTGGCGGGTCTATCCAACCCAAATCAGATATCCAAATCATTCCAGGGTGTGGCATTGGTGGTGGTGGCGGTGACACAAATGGTATAAATACAAGAGGAGGGTTGTACTGCCCATTACCACCTCCACCGCCTATTGTCCCAGTATTATTAGGTGTTCCTGTTGGACCTTGCGTGTAACCAGGTCCGCTAGGGGCACGTGGTGTAAAAGGTACATGTGTATAAGGTGTAAATGGATTAGGAGAACTACTTGGAGAGCCAATGCCACCACTACCACCAGAACCACTGCCACTACTACCACTACCAGTATCTCCGTTATTTCCTCCATCACAGATTTTAAATATAAGACTACCATCATCTGAAAAGATGCTAAAACACCCATTGCCATCATCATAAAAAGTCAAATCTCCACTTGTATTTGTGCCAGTTCCATTGTCAAAATCCGTATAAGAAACTTTGTCATAATCCAACTGATACCCAATAATTTTACCAGAAAACCCAGAAATATTATTTTCTTTGTAATTTTTGAAAATATCATTGTGATTTTCTTTCACAAAGGTAAGATTTCCTACCAGTTCTACAATATTTGCCTCAATAAAATCTTCATTGGCATCTACACGTATGCAAAGCCTACGAATAAAACCAATATTTTCGTTATAATCAACCTGCAAATTTCGTACCACAGGTACAATGAGCATTTTTTCGTTGTTGGGCAAAAGTTCTACTTCTGTTTTGTCCCATTGTGGTTCAAAATCTTTAAAACGAGCAGAATCAGCAGCAGTCATTCTTTCGTTGCCAGAGGAAACAGATTTTGGTTGATTTTTGTACCTACCATTGTCATAAAAGCCTTTGACTTTGTCAAATTGGACTTTTTGAGGGAGTTGTGTTTGTGGGTTGAGTGGGTCTAAAAGATGGCGTTTACAGCCATATAGTATTCCCAACATCAGCAAAAATACAAGTATTTTGCTTATTTGTTTTCTTCGCATAAAGAAAGGGTTTGAGGGTGATTAAATATTTCGCAAAGGTATTGTTTTATAAAATAAAAAAACTATTTTTGAGTTGTTATTTAGTCTTATTAGTTTGTATAAAACAACTCAAAAAATGGAAAACTTTACTTTAGGAAAGAAGATTAGATTTTTAAGAGAGATGAAAAATCTCAAACAAGAAAATATGGCAGAATTGCTAGAAATGACCAATAATGGTTATGGGAAAATAGAAAGAGATGAAACAGATGTGTCTTATTCTCGTTTGAATCAGATAGCAGAAGTATTGGGAATGTCTGTAGCTGACCTTGTCAATATGCAAGACCAAAAAATAATCTACTCTATCAATAATCATCAACCAGTTATGGAAAATATGATAAATAACGGAAATACACCTCGCAAAGATTGGGAAGAACGTATCAAAACCCTTGAGGAAGATATAAAACTACTAAAAAATATTGTTAATAAACAAGTTAAAAATTGAAATGACAAAAGAGATTTTTATTCTTGGTGGTGCAAATGGTTCTGGGAAATCAACTTTGCAGTACATATGTTAGTTACTAATTGGGAATGTTTTGAAATTTTCAACAAAAATTTAGATAGTTATGAAAGAGATTAAAGAAGTCAAAGAATTTGACAATATAGAAAGGTATAAATTTTCTGTAAGAATGGACCTAATAGCAAAAAAAGCTGTCCGCAAGGCGCAGGAGGAAAACCGTAGGTTAGGTGTTCCAAATGTTTTTTCAGAAAATGGAATATTGTATTACGAACTTAATGGCGAAATAACGACAAAAAGCCCTTTTGAAGATAATAAATAACTAAAAACAAAAAAATAGCTTTTTCAAATCTCTAGGATTTGGAAAAGCTATTTTAGTTTATTTTTATTTTTTATCTAAGATTTCATCAGATATTCCATAATTTGAACGGCATTTGTAGCTGCACCTTTGCGCAAATTATCCGCCACAATCCACATATTAAGGGTTTTTGCTTGTGATTCATCTCTACGAATACGCCCAACAAAAACTTCATCTTTGCCTTGTGCATTGATAGGCATAGGATAAATATTATTTTTTATGTCATCTTGCAACACTATTCCTTCCGTTTCTGACAAGATTTTACGAATATCTGTTATCTCAAATTCATTTTCAAATTCTGCATTAATGGCTTCTGAATGTCCACCCACAACAGGTACACGCACCGTTGTAGCCGTAATCCCTATGCTATTATCTCCCAAAATTTTACGAGTTTCATTGACCATTTTCATCTCTTCTTTGGTATAATCATTCTCCAAAAAAACATCAATATGTGGCAAAATATTTAGGTCTATTTGATGTGGATACACTTTTTCTACCAAATTTTGAGGCTCATTTTTATGATGACTAATACGTTCATTCATTAGTTGGTCAAGGGCATTTTTGCCTGTCCCAGAAACAGACTGATAAGTAGAAATAACCAACCTTTTCAGTTTGTAGCGTGTGTGCAAAGGCGCAAGAGCCATCACCATTTGGATAGTAGAACAATTGGGGTTAGCAATTATTTTATCTTCTGGCGTAAGCAAATGTCCATTTATTTCTGGCACAATGAGTTTTTTGGTATTATCCATACGCCACGCAGACGAGTTGTCAATGACAACTGTACCGTTTTCAGCAAATTTTGGCGCAGTTTCCAACGAAATACTGCCACCAGCAGAGAAAATAGCAAAATCAGGTTTTAAATCAATAGCCTCCTGCAAGCTAATAAGGACATATTTTTTATTTTGGAAAATAATTTCTTTTCCTTTTGATTTGTCAGAGGCAACCAAATAAAGTTCAGAAAATGGGACTTTGCGCTCATCTAAAACTTTTAATATTTCGTTGCCGACAAGCCCTGTTGCGCCTATAATGGCTATTTTTGTCATAAAATTATAAATATGCTTTCTATAAATATGCCGCTCCGCTGGAGCTAAATACATTATTTGCTCGTTTTTCTATAAATATGTTGCTCCGCTGGAGCTAAATACACTTCATATCTCACACTTCAAAATTTATTCTAGTTTGAGAACTGCCATAAATGCTTCTTGCGGAATTTCTACGTTTCCGACTTGGCGCATACGTTTTTTACCTTTCTTTTGTTTATCCAAAAGTTTTCTTTTCCTAGAAATATCACCGCCATAACATTTTGCTAATACGTTCTTTCTAAGAGCTTTAACAGATTCTCTGGCAATGATTTTCGCACCAATAGCTGCTTGGATAGCAATCTCAAATTGTTGTCTTGGCAATAGTTCTCGTAGTTTTTCACACAAACGCTTTCCCCAATCATAAGCCTTATCTTTATGCACAACGGCAGAAAGCGCATCAACTTTTTCACCGTTCAGCATAATATCCAACTTCACCATTTTGGATTCTTGCATTCCAATAAGTTCATAATCAAGAGAAGCATAGCCACGTGAAATAGTCTTTAATCTATCAAAAAAGTCAAAAACAATTTCAGAAAGCGGCAAATCAAAAGTAAGCTCAACTCTATCAGAAGTAAGATAAACCTGGTTTTTGAGAATGCCACGTTTGTCCATACAAAGGGTCATAATCACGCCCACATATTCAGATTTGCTGATAATTTGCGCTTTTACATAAGGCTCTTCAATGCTAGAAATATAATTTGGTTCAGGCATTTCTGATGGCGCTTGTATGCGTAGGGTTTCTCCTTTGGTGGTATTTACGACAAATTGCACACTCGGCACAGTTGTAATAACGGTCATATCAAACTCACGTTCTAGGCGTTCTTGTATGATTTCCATGTGTAGCATACCCAAAAAGCCACAACGAAAGCCAAAACCCAACGCCACAGACGTTTCTGGCTCCCAAACAAGTGCTGCATCATTGAGTTGCAGTTTTTCCATTGCATCACGCAAATCCTCAAATTCAGATGTTTCCACAGGATAAATACCCGCAAAAACCATTGGTTTTACGTCAGAAAAACCTATAATAGGTTGTGCGTTTGTGTTTAGGTGCGTGATTGTATCACCTACTTTCACCTCACGAGCATTTTTTATTCCTGAAATCAAATAACCTACATCACCTGCATAAATGGTCTTTTTAGGCTCTTTATCCAACTTCAAAGTACCGACTTCATCAGCAATATATTCTTTTCCTGTGGCAAAAAATTTGACTTTATCACCCTTGCTAATACTGCCGTTTCTCACCCTAAAAATAACCTCAATACCTCTGTAAGTATTATAGACAGAATCAAAAATAAGTGCCTGCAACGGCTCCGAAATACTACCTTTTGGTGCAGGAATACGCTCCACAATAGCCGCCAAAATATCTACAATGCCTATTCCCTCTTTTCCAGAGGCTCTGATAATTTCCTCACGTTTGCAGCCAATTAGTTCAATTACTTGGTCTTCCATTTCTTCAGGCATTGCGCCAGGAAGGTCAATTTTATTCAAAACAGGAATAATAGTCAAATCACTTCCAATAGCTAAATAAAGATTAGAAATAGTCTGAGCCTCAACCCCTTGCGAAGCATCAACAATCAAAAGCGCACCTTCACAGGCAGCAATTGAGCGAGAAACTTCGTAAGAAAAATCAACGTGTCCTGGTGTATCAATAAGATTTAATATATAGTCTTCTCCCTTGTAATGATATTCCATTTGTATGGCGTGGCTCTTGATAGTAATGCCTCTCTCACGCTCCAAATCCATATTATCCAAGAGTTGCGCCTGCATATCACGAGAAGTAACGGTTTTGGTAAACTCCAGTAAACGGTCTGCTAGCGTGCTTTTTCCGTGGTCAATGTGTGCAATAATGCAAAAATTACGAATGTTCTTCATTGCTATTTTTTGAGATGATTTGCGTATATGCGTGTATAACGTACATAACACTTGTGCAAAAGTAATGTTTTTTTGCGAATAAAAAAAATGCTTAAAATTAGTGAGAAATTAGTAAGAAATTAGAAAGAAAAGTAATAAATTTGTGAAAATATTATTTTTCTTTCTAACCAATCATTTACACTTACAACACCTTAAAATGCTATCTAAAATACGCTACGACACGCTTTCTTCTCTATTTTTAAGTTTTTTTATTACGGCACTTTTTGCGCAAATGATAGGTATTTTTGAGGTAGAAATTTGCATTTTTCTTGTTTTATTGATAGGTTTTCTTTTTGTTGCAGTAAAATCTCGCCAAAAACAGTTTAAAAATGGAGATTTTGGGGCAAAAGCAAAGATTTTGGATAAGATTTTCGTTTGGTTTTGTAAGATTTTATTTGCTTTGATTTTACTGATGATAATTTATATTGTGGCAAATTATATGAGTGCTAGCAAAGAGGCAACGCCCGAACTTGCAGGAAAAGCATTTCAGCAGGCTATTTTAGCACCTGTTTTAGCAAATACAGCCACTTTAAAATTATTTATAGATGTTTATGGCATTGCTTTTTTTGATTTTAGCAATTATAAACCTCTGCTAAGTTTTATTTTTATTTTGGGGAGTTTGCCAAGATTATTGGGACAAATTTTTCATAAAAAATAAAAAACTGCATTAAAACCCTGAAAGGGTTTAACAATCATAACCCCACGTATAACGTGGGGAACGACAAAAAACACAAAATATGTCAATATTTTTTACGTATGGTAGCCATTTGGATAAAGGCATAAAACGAGCAAATAACGAAGATTATTTAGCTTATTTTTCGTGTGTCAATGGCGAAATTTTTATTGTTTGTGATGGAAAAGGTTCTCACGCAAGCGGTGCGACTGCCTCACACCTGGTGGTAGATGCTATGCGTGAAACACTAGAAAAAGAACTTTTTGCCACAACACAGCAAGCTATCAAAAAAGCCTTTGAAAATGCAAATGAGCTGGTTTTTAGCAAAGCCCAAGAGAGTTTGGCTATGATTGATATGGCTTCTACCTGCGTGCTGGCTATTGTGCGTGAGAGGAAAGTATATTTTGGGAGTGTAGGAGATAGTCGTTTGTACTTTTTTTCAAAGGATAATTCAACAGGAAATTTAGATAAAAATCTTTCACAACTCACCACAGACCACGCAATAGCTATAGCTGTTGCTATCCCCAATCACCCACAAAAAAAGCAACTTTTGAGGGCGTTAGGCTTTGAGAAAAATATTGAAGTACAGATTTATCCAGAGAAATTATTGCAGAAAAATGATGTTATTCTGCTGGCTACCAAAGGTTTGCACACACACGTAAACGACAAAGAAATTTCTGAAATCTTACATAAAAACATCTCCACACAAGAAAAAGCCGTTTTTCTTGTTAATAAATCCAATGAAAATAGCGGGGCAGATAATGTTTCTGTGCAGATTCTTGAGTTTAATAAAATAGAAACGACTACAAAAAAAACATTCAAGAAAATTTGGGCTTATATCATTCCTATTGTGGTTGTAGGTACTATTATTGCGTTTTCTGGGAATTATTTTATCAAAAGAAACAAGCAAGTAAAAGCGCAAAAACAAGCAAAAAGAGATTCTATAGCACAAAAAGAACGCAAAGAAACAACAACCGACAGCCTAATCACAGAAGATGCAAAAGATACCACCTTTTTGCATACTATCCAAAAAGGGCAACATTCGGGCGTGATTGCACGCAAATACAACCTTTCTAACCAAAATTTGCAAGAACTCAATGACGGAGAAGACCTTAGCCGCATCAAAGAAGGTGCGCAAATGCGTGTGAAAGCTAAAATGTTGTACATTTTAGAGAAAGACCAAACGCTGGAAAACCTTTATAATGAACGCTTTAAGCGTTGGAGAAAATACAATATCAACCCAAAAACTATACGAAATCTTAATAAAAATAATGAAGATTCTTTGCAGGGAATACTCAAAAAAGGAAGGGAAATTCTTATTCCTACGTTTTTTATAGAGAAAATGTAAGTCTTCAATTACGAATTATAAATTACGAATTACGGTTAAATAATTCATTGTCAAATATTTAACCAAAACCAAAAAGTCCCTCAAAAAATATTTTTTTTGAGGGACTTTTTGGTTTCGTGTATTAACTCACAATTCACAACTTAAAACTCATAACTCAAAAGTTATTCCCATTTTAGTTCGCTATTGTCATCTTCTGCTACTGTTTCAGATTCAACACTTGCATTAGCTTGGTTAGTTGCATTTGCAGGTGTATTTTGCCCAGAATTTTGCAGGTTTTCTTGCTCCAAACGGTAGTTATTGTAGCTTTCTTCACGTTCTAGCGCAAATTGTTCAAAATCAAAACCTGGCATTAGCTCATTTTTGATATGGTCAACTGTTTCTGTGAGGGCTTGCACAAATTTGATAAAATCTTCTTTGTAGAGGAAAATTTTATGTTTTTCATACACAAAACCGCCGTCGTGAAAGCGTTTTTTGCTTTCTGTTACAGTCATGTAATAGTCGTTGGCACGTGTTGATTTCACGTCAAAGAAGTACGTTCTTTTTCCAGCCTTGATTTTCTGAGAGTAGATTTCTGTTCTGTCTTGGTTATTCTCTTGCACTATTCTATAAATTTTTAGGTTGAACTGATTTTTTTCTTTAATTTTTTCGTTGCAAATATACAGAAAACAATTACGAATTACAAATTACAAATTACAAATTACGAATTATCAACAACTTTGTTACAAATAAGACTAATATTTGCAAAAACGGGTTTATTAGTGTATTTTTGTTTTCCTCAAAATCCAATTTCTCAATTATCTTTCAAAATGAAAAAAACACCTTTAAAAACGCTTTCTATTGTATTTTCTGTCTTTATGTTTGGGTTTTTCTCTCAATGTACGGCACAGAAAAAAGCTACAAACATAGCGCAAAACACAGTGAAAGTCACCCCTGCCAATCAGGCGGAAAGCAAAGAAATAATGAAAGTTATCAAACAACTTTTTGATGGAATGCGTACAAGTGATACGACACTAATGCGTCAAACTTTCCACGCTGACGCTACAATGAAACGAATATTGATAGATAAAACAGGGAAATCTGTCTTAGTTCCAAGCACCGTTCAACAAATGCTAAATAATGTTGCTACCCCTCATTTGGTTGCGTATGATGAACGTATTTTGAGTTCAGAAATACGTATTGATGCTAATTTGGCTACCGTTTGGGCAGAATATGAGTTTTGGAATGGCACTAAATTTAGTCATTGTGGCTTTGATGCTTTTCAACTTATCAAGACGGAGAAAGGCTGGAAAATATTTTTTATTGCTGATACAATGCGTACAAGCGGTTGTAAAGGCGGTAGCCAAGGCAATAATACACCTGCAACAGATAATTAAATAGTTGTGAATTATGAATGAATACAAAATTTTGATAATCAATTAAATAAAATTTCAAAACAAAATAAACTATGCAAAAACGTGAATTCCTCAAAATAGCAGGGCTTTCCATTGCTGGAATGGCACTCGCAAACAGTCTTTTTGCTGACAATCTTGCTGGCAATCCTGCTGATAGCCTTTCAGCGGAACATTCAGCTAATGCCGCTCCTAGCCTTGCGCCTAATGCTACACCTTTTGAACTTCCAAAGCTAAACTATGCTTTTGATGCCTTAGAGCCACATATTGACAAGCAAACAATGGAAATTCATTTTTCAAAACATCACCAAAGCTATGTTACCAACCTCAATAAAGCGTTGGAAAACAACCCATTGCAAAACAAAACTTTGTTAGAAATACTAGGAAAGGTGACCGCAAAACAAGCCGCTATCCGCAACAACGCAGGCGGACACTATAATCACACGCTTTATTGGGAAATAATATCACCAAATCCGCAAAATATGCCGACTGGTGCGCTTTTTGAAGCCATAAAAACACAATTTGGAAGTGTTGATGAGCTCAAAGAGCAGCTTTCTAAGGCTGGAATGGAGCGTTTTGGCTCTGGTTGGGCGTGGCTTTGTATGGATAAAAAGAAAAAACTTTGTGTTTGCTCAACACCAAATCAAGATAATCCGCTGATGAAAAAACTGGTAAAACATCAAGGAACGCCACTAATTGGCATTGACGTTTGGGAACACGCCTATTACCTCAAACACCAAAATAAACGTGCTGAATACCTAAAAAACTTCTTTAACGTGCTGGATTGGGCAAAAGTTGAAAAGAAATTTGGAGCATAATTGGTGATTTAATTTAGTTGCC
>JAYVGJ010000196.1:0-2300 GCA_043772375.1 Raineyaceae bacterium
ATACAAAAGTATTTCAAATCTTGTGGAATTTCAATTTTCAGTTCTTTTGCCAGCGCAAAATAATAATCTACTGCGTGCCTGCTCGTAAAAACAACTGCCGTATGGTCTTGAATATTGACTTTTTGCTTTCTAAAATCTTTCAACGAAACGGGGTCTACTTGGATAAAAGAACGAAAATCTATTTTAAGATTATACTTTTTAGCCAACTCAAAATACGGAGATTTTGGGTCTGTGGGTAACGGTTGGGTTACTAAAATACTTGCAACCTTTTTAATGCGGTTCTGCACATTTTTTAATTGCGGTTCTTTCATTGTTTTGATAATTCTTTGAAGTTATAAAAGCAGTAATTTTATGTATATAAGTAAGGCATTATTTTAGAGGCGCAAAGATACGAAATTAAATAGATATTTCGCACCAAAATAAATTATTCTGACAAAATTCTGTATTTATTTTTTCATTTCTAATCTTTCAGAAAAACTAAAAAAACAAATTATAAAAAAATTGTATTTGGTATTAAAAAAATGCGTGCTTTTGTGAAATTTTCTATTTTGATTGACAACACCATAAACTATTATACCTCAAATATACCCACTAGACAAAGAATAGAAATTCTGTTACGATGTTCAATTTCAGAACATTGAGAAACCTAGAACTGCTCAAAGAATATAAATAATATTTTTGTTTTATTGAAAAATAGTGCTACTTTTATAAAAACAAATTATCAACCTTCTAAATTTTAAGAGTAATGGATAAGAAGACATTAGCAAGGCTACGAGGACTAGGCTATGAATTTGATAGTGCCTATGATGATATGGCGGAAATGATAGAAAAAAGCAGAATTGATGATGCTGAAAGCAAGAAAAAACGTGAAGAAGCAAAGCTGAAAACAGAAACAGAAAATCAAATGAATCAGGATCTTAAAGATTTTGATGCTGAAGATTCTTTTGCCTCATCTGGAAAAAATACAAGAATAAAAAGATATTACCAAGCATTAAAATATGGTAAGGGTACTTATGGAATGGATTGCAACCCTTGTTGTATGATGTATTTTCTACAAAGTTATGGACTTATACCCCCTAATATGGCAAGGAAAGAATTTGAATACTTGCTTACAACGCTTAATCCACCTGATAGTGTAAAAGCCACAAAAAGTAATAAAAGTGCTAAGTCTGCTAACGTGCTACCCAAAAATAGCATAAAACGGAAAATACTGTTTAATGATGTTTTTGCTCGTGTAACAGAAAAGGATATGTTTTTTGGTTTATTTAAAAATTCCGAATTATTTCTGAGAGGTGTTGAAGGTGCTATATTTCCACATATTCCTACCTCTGAGCTAATTCTAAATAAAATAGCAAATAATTTTTATCAACTATCAATGGATAAAAACTTTGGTTTTTTAGGAGAATTTCATCAAAAAGGTGCATCACAATTTAAAAATGGAGATAAAGTTATCCAAAATTGCTATTTAAAATTAGTGAATGGAGATTTTACAGACAAATATTTTGAACTTGGGAATACCATTTTTGTAGGACTAGCGCATTATGCCCCACTCCCAGGGCATTATTGCCTTATAGTAGATGTACCAACATCTCTGACTATTGATGGTATTGATTTTTGGGTTTATCCTGCTGATGATCCTTTATATGGACGGACTAACGTGTATGTTCCTAAAAAAAATATACCTGACCTAGAAACAATGGCTAATTTGATATATGATTCACAAAAGCTAGATAAGTTTTTGATTTATCCTAACTGCGCTATAGGTATATGAAATATTTAATACTTAGTTTCTTGGTGATATTGTCTGGTTGTGATAAAAAGGCAAACAAACAAACAAAAACGGCTAATATAGACTCAACAAAATACTATCAATATTCAGAGTCATATGAAAAGGAAAACCTGCAATTTGCAATAGAAGATGAAAGAATAGAACATCTTAAAATTTCATATCCAAAACAGAAAAATGATGTTTACATACATAGTTTTGTAAACAAAAAAAATAGAAATGATTTTTTTGCTTACTACAGAATTAACAAAAAGTACACGGGCAAATTATATCCTTTTGAAGACAAAAATATCAAAATAGATTCTATTAGGTATTGGGTTAGCAGTTTTGTTTCTGATACAACGGCTGAATTTGGTAGTTTTTATATTCTAAATTTTAGGTCTAAGCAAAAAGAAACTATTGGCTCACGTATTTACAATACTATGGACAGTTTTCAATCTTAAAAAGTACATATGTTTTTTATTTTATAATTTATTTTAACACACTGAATTGTCCCGCCTATTTTCCATAATAA
>JAYVGJ010000197.1:0-7169 GCA_043772375.1 Raineyaceae bacterium
AAAAGTAATCAAAAATTAGATGAAGACAAAGAAAAATCTTTTTTTTTGTGTTTATTTTTATTTTTTATTGATAAATTTGCTGGATTATATGCAAATATATTAGTTTTTTATCAAATTTATCAAAAATTGGAAAATAAAATAAAATTCTCTGACGAATATTTTATGGAAATAGCCTTAAAAGAAGCGCAAAATGCTTTTTTAGAGGGTGAAATACCTGTTGGAGCAGTAGTAGTCATAGAGAACACCATTATTGCAAAAGCATACAACCAAACAGAACGCCTTAAAGACATCAGCGCACACGCAGAAATAATGGCTATAACGGCAGCCGCTGGCTTTTTGGGTGCAAAATACCTCACGCAAGCCCGCCTGTACGTAACGCTTGAGCCTTGCATTATGTGCGCAGGTGCGCTTGCGTGGTCGCAACTAGGCACACTCATATATGGCGCAACAGATGAAAGAAGAGGTTTTGCTCGTCTGAAAGAAAATATTTTGCACCCAAAAACAAAAATTATTACTAATATTTTGAAAGAAGATTGTGAGGCAATTCTAAAAAAATTCTTCAAAGAACTAAGATAGTTGTGAATTATGAGTTGTCAGTTATGAGTTGAAATACATTTAATCAAGAAAATGAAACTTAAACCTAACCGCAAAACGAAACTAAAATGTATTCTTTTCTGTTCAAAACTATATAAATAGATAACTTAAAAATAAACTTTTAACATAAACTAAACACAAAATTTTATGGCGTTTACTCAAAAACCGCTTCCTTACGCTGAAAATGCGTTAGAACCCAACATTGATGCACAAACAATGAACATTCACTTTAATAAGCATCACGTTGCTTATATCACCAATCTCAATGCTGCTCTTGCAGGAACAGAGGCTGAAAATGATAGCATTGAAGATATTTGTAAAAATATTGTAAAACTTCCTGTTGCGGTAAGAAATAATGGCGGAGGGCATTTTAATCACACGTTTTTCTGGGAAATAATGACTCCAAACGGTGGTGGAATACCTACAGGCGAGCTTTCTGCTGCTATTGACAAGGCTTTTGGCTCTTTTGACCATTTCAAAGAAGAGTTTAGCAAAGCGGCAACTACTCGTTTTGGCTCTGGTTGGGCTTGGCTTTGCGTAAAACAAGGCGGAGAATTGGCGGTTTGTTCTACTGCAAACCAAGATAATCCACTAATGGAAATTGATGGTGCAAAGTGTGGTGCGCCTATTTTGGCACTTGATGTGTGGGAACACGCTTATTACCTCAAGTACCAAAATAAAAGAGTTGATTATATTGCTTCTTTTTTCAATGTAATCAATTGGAGCAAAGTAGCAGAACTTTACGCAAAAGGAAAATAATTTTTTTTCAATTACGAATTACGAATTATGTAAATACATAAAAAACCCTGCAAATTATTTACAGGGCTTTTTTGTGTATAATTTTCTAGAAAACGTAATTCGTAATTGATAATTCGTAATTGAATTTAGGCAAGCCATTCTACTATTTTGTCATACACTTTTTGTGAAGATGTAAGTGCAAAATGGTTGGTGCTTGCAAAAGTATGCTGATTTTTGATGTTGAAAGGGGTATTTTCATTATCTGCAAAAGCACTTTTTTCGTGAACAAGAATGTCCCCAAAAAGCACTGTAAGCCAGCTTTTTTCATCTTTGCCCAACAACCCAGAAATAACGTGATAATGTGCATTATCAAGGGCTTTTATTTCCGTTCTATTATTTGATAAAAATTCATTTGTATTTTGGTCTTTCCAATTTTCTTCCGCCAAATAACCAAAACGCAAGTCTTTAATGCCTTCACTACGCCAATTAAGCACTTTTCCTACTAGGCGTGTTTGCCAATTAGGTACTTTTGCCAAAATAGAAGTGGTTACATTAGCAAATTTTTCCAGAAAAGACCCCAAATGTGGCGTTCCGAGCAAGAAAATGTTTTTTACTTTTTCAGTCCAAACCACCCCACTAGCAGTTGCTAGTGGGGTGGTTTTTCCAACATTCGTAAGTGCATAATGGCAGGCACTATGCGTTACCAAACCGCCCATACTATGCGCTATGATAGTTATTTCAGAGATTTCAACAGGATAATTATCACATAAAGACTGCAAGAGTGCTGAAAACTCTTTGCCATTATCAGAGATATGAAGACCAGTATTATAACGTACATAAAAAGGTGTATAATTCAAATCTTTTTCTAAAAAAGTGCCGTAGTTGCCTGCATTGCCAGAAAAATTCCAAATATGCTCGTTATTTACAAGTCCGTGAATAAGTAGGCAGATTTTTGGGTGAAATATTTTTTTCGGGCTGCTATCTTGATGTTTATCTTGATGTTTTTTAAAATAGTTATTAGGCAAATTTTTGTCTAAAATAACACGCTTATCTTCCTCATAAAAGGATAAAGAAATATCTAGGGGCGTATTTTTCAGGCTATCTCCAACGGCACCGTTCAGAAAACTGATGCCGTGTTGTGAGCCACGCTTTAATAATTTGAAAATTGATGAAATTTGCATTTTTTTGAATTGTGAATTGTGAATTTACTTTGTAGATACGCACCGTAGTGCGTATTCAGGTCAAACAATGTATTTACGCCAAATAAATATTGTGTTTTGTTCACTTTCTTGTTGTTCTATGTGGATACGCACTACGGTGACGTATCTACAAATACACTTACAGCGACATACCCACAAATACACTCCCACAACATTAAACAATTATTTCACGTTCAACTTACTTTTTCTAAATCCGTACAAGAAATAAATCACCAAACCAAATGCCATTGCACCTAAAAACCATTTCCAGTTTTCTTGCTTGATTTCAGACATCAAATAAACATTTACCAAAAGACCAACGACAGGAATAGTAGAAAGTTGTTTTTTGATGGAAAGATACAACATTATCCCCAAAACAGTTGTAAACATTAAGAAACGAATATCCCAAAAAGTTTTTGTTTTGCCTTCTGTAAAAATAATTTGAAAGAAATTTTTGTCTTCATTTGTGGGATTATAGGCAAAGAAATTGCCTAAACTTGCACTATCAGCCACCATAAAAATTCCTACAACACCAACCAAAATAGCAGGTACAAAATAAGCACCATTATAGTAAGGCACTCTAAAACGCCCTGCAGTATGATTTTTGTTTTCATTCATCAGCAAAACACCGCCACAAACTACTGCAAAGGCAAACAGTGTGCCAATACTTGTAAGTTCTGTCACTTGTTTTAGATTAAGAAAAAGGCTCGGAACAGCCACCAAAACGCCTGTAACAATGGTAGAAAATGAAGGCGTAAGGTATTTTGGGTGAATACGGGCAAAGATTTTGGGTAAAAGTCCGTCACGGCTCATAGCCATCCAAATGCGTGGTTGCCCTAATTGAAAAACTAAAATTACGCTTGTCATAGCAAAAATAACTCTTACGGCAATAATTCCGCCTATAATATTCAAAAAAGGCTCTTTATTAACATTCACTTGTTCAAAAACAAACGCCAAAGGGTCGCCAACGGCAAGTAATTTGTAAGACACCATTCCTGTAAGCACAAGCGCAATGGCTACATACAAAATAGTACATAAAATCACGACCCACATCATAGCTTTTGGTAGGTCTTTTTGCGGATTTTTGCATTCTTCCGCAGTCGTGGAAATAGCATCAAAACCAATATAGGCAAAGAAAACCGCACCCACACCACTCAAAACGCCTTTTATGCCGTTGGGCGCAAACGGACTCCAATTAGCCGGATTTACATAAAAAATCCCTACAATAATAAAAAGCAAAATAACTGCTAACTTCAAGATAACCAAGACATTACTAACATTTTTTGATTCTTTGATACCTACATAAACAAGCATAGTAATCAAAACAACAATAACGAAAGCAGGAATATCAACAATGATTTTAGTGCCAAAAACCTCTGTTGCATTTGTCCACGCAAGGTAAAATTCTTGTTGTCTTGCTGATAAATCCTTGATAGTTTTGCCTTCTGAAAGGATTTTTTGAACTTCTGCATAGCCTTCTGATGCGGTGAGATAGTCCATTGTGAGATTTGCAGGCAAATGTATGTTCACGCCACGCAAGAAACCTGTAACGTAATCAGACCAAGAAATGGCTATGGCAATGTTGCCAATGGCATATTCCATCACCAATGCCCACCCAATAATCCAAGCCACAAGCTCACCAAAAGTAGTGTAGGCATACGTATAGGCACTTCCGCTTACGGGAATGGTGGAGGCAAACTCTGCATAACAAAATGCAGAAAAAATGCAGGCAAAAGCCGTAAAAATAAACAAAAAAACAACTGCAGGACCTCCATTGTAGCTTGCTTCGCCAATTGTGCCAAAAATCCCTGCGCCCACCACAGCAGCTATGCCCATTGCTAACAAATCTCTAAATTGGAGGTTTTTTTCTAGGCTTTGTGCGTGGTCGCCTGTGCCGTCTGTTACGTCTTTTTGGATTTGCGCAATAGATTTTCTTCTAAAAAGGTCAGAAATATTCAATGTAATATATGAAGTAATTGTGAATTTTGAATGGTAAATTTTGAATGAATATAAATTTTGAATGAATATAAATTAGTTGTTTGTGAAGACACAAACAACGGCTATAAGTACATTAAAAAACTAAAAAAACGAAATTTTAGTGATTATAACAAATTTTTGTGAAATGTTTTATTTTATCCTGAAATAAATAACACTTTTTTATTGGAATTTTATTATATAAAATTATTGATAATCAATAATTTATGTAATAAAATAAACTACTTGGCATAATTCTTTTTTATTTTATTTTTCAAACAAACAAACAAACTTTTAGTTAGAAAATGTGTATTGTGACATGTAAATTGTAAGATACATATTTTTTCAGCTGTTTTTAACTTTTTTAACTTTTTCTATCTAAATGCGAGTACGAATAATTTTTTCTTTGATAAATAAAGGCGCAATGGTGCCGTTTCATCATCAATATCTGGTTGATGAGTTGGTTTTGAATATTTTAAAGAAAGAAAAAAACAAT
Source organism: Raineyaceae bacterium (assembly GCA_043772375.1). Lineage (GTDB taxonomy): Bacteria > Bacteroidota > Bacteroidia > Cytophagales > Thermonemataceae > JANYGM01. The sequence goes on from JAYVGJ010000197.1 coordinate 5,002, forward strand.
TTTGAAGAAAATCTTGATTATAATTTTTCTGGACTAAAAGGGCAAACACGCATCAGTAAGAAGGGTTTACACTTTTACTCTTCTAGAATTACCATTGTTTTTTCTTCTTATAATGATGCTTTTATACAATTTTTATTAGATGAAATTTTCAAAATGCCTTCTGTGCAAATTGGAGAACTAGAACTTGTGCCAGAATCTGTGGAAAAAGAGGAATTCCCATTAATGGAAACTGCCACAAAATACTTATGTATTTCTCCTATTGTGTTGTTTACGAGCAAATTAGAAGATAGTTTTTCTAAAAGATTTATTGCACCAACAGAAGATGCTTTTTCAGATTTTTTGTATGAAAGCACAATGCAACGTATGGAAAAATCAGGCTTATATACCACAGAAAAGATTGCCAGTTTTTTTAAGTTTCAGTTTGCGCCAGACATGGATTATCTCAACAAAATAAAAGCTACTGATAAAAAATTTGCTCGTATTTATAGTCTTTATGAAGATAATTTAAACTACGAAATTCGTGGTTATACACTTCCTTTCACACTTTTTGCTGATGCAGAAGTGCAAGAGTTTGTCCTTAATTTTGGGCTTGGTGCATACACAAATAAGGGATATGGTATGCTTGATTTGGTGGAAGCACACAAAACAATACGTGTGCCTATGTATGAATATGGGCGGAATATTTTTGTAAAAAATAACCGTCCAATTACGAATTATCAATTACCCATTACAGAAAATACAATTCAATTACTTTTTTGAAAAAAACAGACAAAATAAAAATATATTTTGTCTGTTTTTTTATGAAAAAATTGCTATATTTGCGACAAAATAAATATCTAAACAATATTTTAACGACATTTTGAAGATAAGTGAATTGAAAAATAACAAGTTAAAGCAACAATAATAAAACAACCGCAATAATTTGTATTTATTCATAACTCATAACTCACAATTCACAACTCACAACTCAAATTTATGGCTTCATTAAAAGAAATACGCAATAGAATAACCTCTGTGGCTTCTACGCAACAAATCACCAAAGCAATGAAAATGGTTGCGGCTGCCAAATTACGCAGAGCGCAAGATGCCATTACACAAATGCGCCCTTATGCCAAGTCTTTGAATGATATTTTGGGCAACCTTTCTGAAAATGCAGGAGAAGTTACAAGCCCTTACCTTGAAAAACGTAATCCAGAGAAAATTTTACTTGTCATCACTACTTCTGATAGAGGACTTTGTGGCGGTTTTAACTCGTCTGTAACAAAATATATCCTTAATCTGGTTGCTAACGAATATGCCCCACAACACGCAAAAGGCAATGTTCATTTACTTGCTATTGGCAAAAAAGGCTTGGAATATTTCCAAAAACGTAAGTTTCCAATGGTTGGACAAGAATTTTCTACTATTTTCACTCGCCTAAGTTTTGGCGCAGTAAAAGAGGCAGCAGAGTTTGTTATGAATGCTTTTGCAGAAAAACAATATGATAAAGTAGAACTCGTTTACAACGAATTTAAGAACGTAGCAACACAAATTCTTTGCAGAGACCAACTTTTGCCAATTATTGAAGATAAAAATGCACCAAAAATAGATACTAAGGCTGATGCAAAAGCAAAAATAGCTGAACAACTTGCTAAAAAAGATGCCACCGCAACAGTAGCCACCGCTATTGATTATGTCCTTGAGCCTTCACCAGAAGAAATAATGTTAGAACTCTTGCCAAAATCTCTCAAAATCCGTATGTTTAAGGCGGTTTTGGAGTCTAATGCATCAGAGCAAGGCGCACGTATGAGCGCAATGGATAAAGCAACAGAAAATGCTGGAGAACTCCTAAAACAACTAAAACTTACTTATAACCGCAGTCGTCAGGCAGCAATTACAAAAGAAATTTTGGAAATTGTGGGCGGTGCAGAAGCTCTAGGGTAAGGTAGCTAAAGGAAGTGTTCGCTCTAAGCGAACACTTCCTTGAAACAATTACGTTTAAAATGATTTTATCAGTATTTTTTCTTTTAATTTGAGAAAGAATACTGATTTTTTATTGAAAATTCTGTTATATTTTTTTGTATACTTAGGAACGGCTTGGATTTCGGAAAATGTATTTAAGTCCAGCGGACTGGCATATTTATAGAAAAATCTGCAAAAAATGTATTTAGTTCCAGCGGAACTAATAC
>JAYVGJ010000198.1:0-28916 GCA_043772375.1 Raineyaceae bacterium
AAAGAAGAGGTGATTAGTTTGCTTTTGCAGGTGATACATATCAGCGTAGAAACAATGAAAATAGTCAAAAGTTTGTAAAGCATAAACCAACCTACTGCAATTCAGTAGGTTGGTTTATTTTTGGAGAGAAAATAGTAAGAAAGATTTATTTTTTGAATAAAAACAAACAGAACAAGGAGAAAAATTTTCAAAAAAAGTCAAAAAAAGAAGTTTTTGGTCATTTTTTTGAGTTTTTAGAGAGAAAATGAGCAAAAAACGAGCTTTTTGGTAAACTATTGGTAAACTGTTGGTAAACTGTTGGTGAATGTTGGTGAATGTTGGTGAACTGTTGGTGAATGTTGGTGAACTGTTGGTAAACTGTTGGTAGATTTATGACAGAACAACCCATATAAGCACAAACCCTACTGAATTTCAGTAGGGTTTGTGTATTGGTGAGGTTATTTTAAGGATTTATTTCTTTTTCTAGTGCTTGTACTTGTTCCAGAGTGAGTTCTGTGACATCTTGCACTTGGAAGATAGTAAAACCTTTGATGAGCATTTTCTTAGCAATCTCAAATTCTTTTTCAAGTTGTGCTTTTCTCCAAGTAGGCGTATCTCTGAAATCTATGTCAAATGGCATAATTTTAAGGATTTATTTCTTTTTCTAGTGCTTGTACTTGTTCTAGTGTAAGTTTTGTAAACTTAGCAACTTGTGCAACAGGCATTTTTTCTATGAGCATTGTTTTAGCAATCTCAAATTGGTTTTCAAGTTTTGCTTCTTGTGTTGCCTTTCTCCAAGTAGGCGTATCTCTGAAATCTATGTCAAATGGCATAACAGTAGGGATTAAAATATTTATTTCATTTTCTAACTTACGCAATTTACTCAATTTTTCAATATTTTCTGCAAGTTCTGCAAAATTTTTATTGTTGGTAAAGTGTTTGCTTGCTTCTTTGAAAATATTACTCAAAACGGTTTTTAGGCTATCCTTTCCAAAGTCTGCCAAGATAGCAAAAACAAGGTTTTCACTATCATTCAAAAAACTTTCATAAGGAATATCTTTGATATAAATAACTTTGTACTTATAATCAAAATAGCCTAAATCAGCATCATTAGGCGTTTTATTCTCTCCTAAATACAAAACCACCTGCTTAACAGGCATCACATACTCGTTATACAGAAAAGCACTATACAAGTACATTCTTTGTATCATTTTGGTATCTTCTTTGGTTTGCACCTCCAAATGAAAAACCTCTTTTACACCGTTTTCCTCCACTAAATAGACAAAATCAGCTTTACGGAGGTTTTTGCTAAAATCTGTGGGTTTTGTGATAACAATATTAGTGAATTTCTCTTCTAAAAGTCCTCTAATCAGTTGTAGAGAATTTTTATTGAACTTTTCTTTGAATACGTTGTCGTATTCGTTGCTTTCTTTGGTAGGCTTTGTGGAAGTTCTTTGTCGTTTTGCCATTATTTGGAATTGCTTAGAAATTATTTTTGTCAAAGATATGTAAATTCTTAAAATTCTTACTATTTACAAGAAGTTTACAAAGTGTTTACATCAGAAATAAAAAAATCTCAAAGAAAATTTACAAAAGAACAAACGTAACAACAAACAAAACGAACAGAACAAAGAATTTTTTTCAGAAAAACATACGCAACAAAGAAAAATTTTCAGAAAAACAAACGTAACAACAAACAAAACGAACAGAACAACAAACTATTTTCAGAGAAACAAACGCAACAAAAAAAATCAAAAAAATTTTAGTTTTTTTGATTTTCTATAAATTGTTACTTAGTATTTTGGATTTGTTGTAATTGTATTTCTCTATTTTTTGAAATACTAATGATTTTGAAGTATTCTGGAACACCTCTTTCTAGTGGAAATTTATTTAGACTAGGATTAAGATTTTCGGTAAGACAAATTCCTGTAAAAGAATTGCGGTCTTGGACAATAACCTCTTGGTCTGTTACGCTGACAATTTTCCAGTATTGACAATTTCCAACGGCAATACCAGAACATAATATTTTAAAGTCCCATTCATATTGCTGAAATCTATCTAGGTTAAAAGTATTTTCTTTTCTTATTGGCTTAAACTCTTTAATTTCTAGTTTATCTTCTAGTTTATCTTCTTTTTCCCAATCATTACTATCTTCTTCCTCAAATTCGTCCTCAAAAATTTCGTGTCTATCTTCTTCCCACTCACTTATATTTGTTGGAGTGATGATATTTTGATTATTTTTTACAATTCTCAACGCTCTTGTGGAGGTGATGTTTAGCTTTGTGGCTATTTGTCGGTAGGTATTTGGCTCGTTGTGTAGCCTTAGGACTTCATTGATAAGTTGATTTTGTTTTTCTTTTTTGATGAGTGCCGTTTGTTTGAATAGCGGATTTAGCTTTGTCTGCTCAAACGCCATAGACTTTGAGATGTTGAGTTTGTCAGCAATTTGCTGATAAGAAAAATCTTTGTTGTACAAATCAAAAATTTCTGTTGTGAGGTTTGGATTATTCATTTTTTATTTGTTTCTTAAATAATAATATTGTTTATTTGCATCTGATTTTATGGGAAATTACCTTTTGAGAACAATGTTTTGAGCGGGTTTTTAATAGTTTTTTTTCAAAAAATGTTAGTTTTTGCGAACATAAATCAAAAAACCACTTTAAAACCTATTTAAAAGCTATTTTCGTATTCCCGCCGCGACCACTAAAAGTGCCTTTAAGATTGTCTAATAAAATTATTATGAAAGAACACACCTATAAAATAAATTTTTTATTATTGCTTTTTGTTTTTCTGAATATTGCTACAATAACAAAATCACAAGCGCAAGAAGATAAAAAACTAGAAAAAGAATGGAAAGCAAAGCGTGATGCTTATGCGCCACTTGATTTTAAGAAACTTATTTATGACAAAAACGCCACAAAAGTCCTTGTAGATAAAAGAACGGCGGAATTAGAAGACAATAAAAAGGCTATTCTTGCCAAAGAGGACGAAATATCACAATTAAAAGCCCAAAAGAAAAAACTTTTGAAAGCAAATGAAGAAGTTGATGCCTCACCAAAAAGTTCAAAAGGTATTATTTTTAAAGTCCAAATAGGTGCTTACAAAAACATTGAAATTCCTGCTGCTTTCCTAAAAGAAACACAATTAGAAACAGAAAAAGATGCCAAAAACGTCAAACGCTATACATTAGGGCAGTTTAGAGATTATTGGGCAGCAGACAAATTTAAAAAACTGCTCAACGCACAAGGGCTAAAAGATGCCTGGATTGTTGCCTACAAAGATGGCAAAAGAATAGGCATCAAAGAAGCATTAGAAGGAATTGTTTAGTGATGCTTTGATGTGTGAGGTATTTTTTGACGAAATAACTACAAAATATAAATTATTTATTAAAATAAATTACTAATGAACATATCTTTGAAAATTATTAGTTTGAGTGCTTTAATTGGGCTTTTTGCTACAAATATGCACGCACAAAAACTTAGTAAAGAAGAAAAAGCAATAGAAAAAGAATATGCTACAAAACTCAAGGAACTTGCCCCACTGCAATTCAAAGAATTAGTAGAAAAACATCAGCAACTGCAACAAAAAGTGAAAGCCATTGATGCGCAAATTCAGGAAGTACGACTCGGAATAACTGCAAAAGATGACGAAATCACAATACTCAAGGCAGCAAATGAGAAATTAGAGCAAGAAAAAATAGCCCACGAAGCAACAATCATAGAAAAACCTGCGCCAAAAAATAATGCTAGCGGAAATGGTGCATTTAGTGCCGTAGTAGGTACAGGAGCAGACAAACAAATATTAGCACAATTTGAAAGCAGACAACAAGCAGAAGAATTTAAAGCAAATTTGCAAAAAATTGGAATGACTGGTGTAAGTATCGTAGCAGGAAAAAATAAATAGTTATAATAAAACTTTATTACATTTTTATGAAAAAAATATTAATTCTTATTTGTGTTTTGGCAAGTTTCAACGCACTTGCACAAGACGACAAAGCCCTCATAAAAGAGTGGAAAGCAAAACAAAAAGAAATGAAACCAATGGATTTCAAAAAGTTGGTAGATGAAAAAGCAGCACTAGAAAAACGTGATGCTACTATCTCTACAGAACTAGATGAAACTCGTAACCAAGTGGCTGCCAAAGATGCAGAACTCAACGCTTTACGCAACGAAAACAAAAAACTTGAAGCATCAAAAAATAGGAATGCACCTGTTGCAGGCGCAAATGTAGGCACTATCTACAAAGTGCAAGTTGGGGCTTACAAAGATGTTGATATTGAAGGCGCAGGCGGAAATTTCAACGCAGAAAACAATGATGGTATCAAACGCTACACACTGGGTAACTTCAAAGACGTGGAACAAGCAAAGAAATTTAGAGGATATGTCAATAAATTGGGCGTTCAAGATGCTTTTATTGTAGAATATGTGGAAGGTGTGAGAAAAGGAAAAGTGGAGTAAAATCAATTACGAATTACGAATTATCAATTACGGGAATACGCCAAAAAACCCAAAAGAAATGCTAAAAATGCACTTCTTTTGGGTTTTTGATTTTGTACTTTAATCAATACTAAGGACATTTTTATGCGTAATATTGTATTCAGTCCCAGCGGGACGGCATATTTATAGAAAATAAATCACGCAAAAAATGTATTCAGTCCCAGCGGGACGGCATATTTATAGAAAATAAATCACGCAAAAGATGTATTCAGTCCCAGCGGGACGGCATATTTATAAAATCAGTCCTTGCTAGTATCATTCTGTTGAAAGGAATACAAACAATGTGCTTTAAAAGTTTATTTAATCACCGCCTCCCAAAGCACTTCTGCTAAGTGCAAAGCCGTTTTGTTTGTGCCATCTTTGATTTGATGCCTGCAACTCGTCCCAGATGCCACAATAATAGTATCTTCTGCTTGTTTTCGCACCGCAGGAAACAAAACAAGTTCTCCTATTTGCATAGAAACGTCATAATGCTCACTTTCGTAGCCAAATGCGCCTGCCATTCCGCAACAACCAGAGGCAATTACGTGCATTTCGTAGTTTTTGGGCAATGAAAGCACTTTTTTGGTGAAAGTTAGGCTAGAAAGTGCTTTCTGATAACAATGTCCGTGCAATTTGAGGAGCTTTTTTTCTGTATGAAATTGCGTTGCGGTGATGTTTTTTGCATCTATTTCATTTGCCAAAAACTCATCTAACAAAAACGCATTTTTAGCTATTTTTTCAGCATCTTGTCGCAAATCTTTATCCACCAAATCCAGATATTCATCTCTAAAACTAAGAATACCAGACGGCTCAATGCCTATCAAAGGCGTTGTATCTGTCACTAAATCTTTGAAAATCAATACGTTATCATTAGCTATTTTTTTAGCATCTTTCAAAAGTCCTTTTGAAAGGTAAGTACGCCCACTTTCTTTTACTTCCAACGGCATAATTACCACATAACCAAGCGTTTGCAGAAGTTTGATAGTTTTAATTCCTATTTCCGTATCATTGTAATTAGTAAATTCATCACAAAACAAATAGACAACTTTAATACCACCCCTAGCCCCTCCTTCAAAGGAGGGGGATAAATTACTCCCCTCCTTCTTAAGGAGGGGTTGGGGGTGGTTTTTTGCGTACCACTCTTTCAGCGTGGTTTTGTAAAGCGTTGGAAGACTACGTTTTGGTGCAAAACCAGCAATTTTTTTGAAAATTTTTGAGGTAAAAGTATTTTTTACCAAAAAATTATAAAAACTAGGCAAAAGTGCCGCCAATTTGTTTGCTTTGCTGAAATTTGCTATCAATTTGGTACGAAAAGGCACACCATTTGCCTCATAGTAATGCGCCAAAAATTCTGCTTTCATCTTACCCATATCCACATTTGAAGGACATTCGGACTTGCAACCCTTGCACGACAAACACAAATCCATCACGTCCTTAATCTCCTCACTATCAAAAGGATTTTTTTTGTCAGAATTTGTCAAAATCTCTCTCAAAATGTTCGCTCTGGCACGTGTAGTGTCTTTTTCGTTGCGTGTAGCCATATAACTCGGACACATCACGCCACCTGTAACCTCCGTTTTGCGACAATCTCCAGAACCGTTGCATTTTTCAGCAAGGCGCAAAATGCCCTTCTGCTTATCAAAATCAAAGAAAGTAGTAATTAGCGGCTCTGGGTGATTGACACGATAGCGCAGACTTTCGTCCATTGGTGGCGTATCCACAATTTTATTAGGATTAAAAATCCCTTTTTCATCAAAAACTTGCTTAATTGCCTTAAAATTGGCATAATTCACTTCTCCAACCATCAATTTGATGAACTCCCCACGCAAACGCCCATCTCCGTGTTCGCCTGAAAGTGAGCCTTTGTACTTTTTAACAAGTTTTGCGGTATCTTCCGCCACTTTCCTAAAAAGTGTGTGTCCTTCTTGTGTTTTGAGATTTAAGATTGGGCGCAAATGTAGCTCTCCTGTGCCTGCGTGGGCATAATGCACGCTATACAAGCCGTATTTTTGCAAAATTAAATTAAATTCTCTGATGTATTCTGGCAAATCCTGCACATCAACTGCCGTATCTTCCACCACACAAACAGGCTTTGCATCACCTGCAAGGTTAGAAAGAAGACCCAAACCCGCATTGCGCAACGCCCACACTTTGGCAATATTTTCTGCATCAACAATAGGAAAATGATGTCCTAAATGTGCGTTTTCAAGCTCCAGAATCATTTTTTCAGCTTTCTGATAAACTTCTTCTTTGGTATTTGCAAAAAGTTCTACCGCTAAAATAGCCTTTGGCTCACCCAAAACAAAGAAACGGTTTTGTTGTTGTGCTAAATTTTGCTTGGTACATTCCAAAATGTAGTGGTCAATAAGTTCAGAAGCAGACGGATTTTGACTTACGGCAATCAAATTGGCACGCAAAGCCTCGTCAATGCTGTCGCAATGCACACAAACAAGCACTTTATTTTTTGGTGGAAGTGCGCAAAGATTAAGTTTTAATTCAGTAATCAGCGTTAGTGTGCCTTCAGACCCACAAATCAAATTACTAAGATTAAATTTCTTTGTTTTTTCTGTTGAATTATTTTGTTGATTTTCCGTTGAAATATTTTCTGGTTGATTTTCTATAAATAACTCACTATCAAGCAGTAAATCAAGGGCATAGCCTGTATTTCGTCTGTCTATTGTTTTTTTAGGAAATTCTTTTCTGATTTCTTTTTGGTTATTTTCATTAGTTAGAATTTCGTTTATTTTTTTGTAGATTTTGCCTTCTAAATCATTTTGAGCAAGTTTTTGCTGATATTGTTCTTTTGATAATTCACCAAAAACGACTTTTGAGCCATCAGACAAAAACCCTGTAATTTCCAAAACGTGTTCTCTTGTACTGCCATAAATAATGGAATTTGAGCCACAAGAGTTGTTTCCAACCATTCCGCCCAGCATTGCACGAGAAGCCGTAGCCGTTTCTGGACCAAAATAAAGCTGATATTGTGCCAAAAAAGCATTCAAATCATTACGAATAATAGCAGGCTGAATACGGATATATTTTTCTTTCTCGTTGATTTCCAAGATATTAGTAAAATATTTAGAAACATCAACAATAATCCCTTTTCCCACGACTTGCCCCGCCAAAGAAGTGCCTGCAGTACGTGGAATAAGCGGTATTTGGAAATTATTAGCAAAAACAATCAGTTTTTTGAGGTCGTTGTCATTTTTTGGGTACGCCACCGCAAAAGGCATCTCACGGTACGCAGAGGCATCTGTGGCGTAGAGTTTGCGCATCACATCAGAAAAATCAAGTTCCCCTTCTAACTGTATTTGGAGCGTTTGGAGGTTATTTTTGAGCGAAATCTCAAGGTTATTGTCGTTATCTTTGAAAAACATATTTTGCGTTTTTTGCAGTTTTTATTTGGTGTAAAGATAACAAAAAATATACTTAGAAGTTTGATTTTAAGGCATAAAAAGAATTTATTTAAAACAGGTTAATCAATCTTTATAAACGATATTTCTGTGTCGTCAGGCAGAAGCCCATCACAAACAAAATAGTTTCTAATAGTCTTTAAAAATAATATTATCCCAATCTTTCACATATTCACGTAATGCTTTTGTAGGGTTTTCGCCCACAAAAATTTGACAATTTGTGAAGTTTTTGAGTTCTTTTGGCAAAGAAGTAAGTTGATTACCTGATAAGTATAAGTTATTCATTTTTTCTAATTCTATAATACTTTCAGGTAAAACTGTGAGTTGATTATTTAACAGAACTAAATCCGTCAAATTCTTTAGTCCTTCAATACTTTTAGGTAAATATGTGAGTTGGTTTCTTGATAGATATAAATATTTTAGATTTTCTAATTCTCCAATACTTTCAGGCAAAAAGGCAAGTTGATTGTCATTTAAGTCTAATGTTTTTAAGTAATTCAATGCTGTAATACTTTCAGGCAAAAAGGTAAGTTGATTGTCGTTTAAATCTAATTCCTCTAAATATTTCAATTGCCCAATATTTTCAGGCAAAAAAGCAAGCTGATTATCTTTCAAATATAGTTTTTGTAGGTTTTTAAAATTTCCAATACTCTCAGGCAAAAAAGAAAGTTGATTTTCACTCAAATCTAAATGTAACAATTTGCGCAATTTACCTATACTGTTAGGCAAAGATGTGAATTGATTACCTATTAAACCTAAAACTGTTAATTTTTTTAATTTTCCAATATGTTTTGGCAAAAAAGTTAATTGACTGTACGACAAATCTAAATACGTTAGATTTGAAAGCAAAAAAATACTCTTAGGTATTTTTGAGATGCCTTTACTATTCAACCTTAGTTCTCGTTTTCTATCTAAACAAGAGTATTCATCATTTTTAACTAAAAAATCAGTCAATTCCTCATATTCCTTTATGCTACATTTAAAATGCGCCTCAAATTCTTTTTCGTAATTTACTGCAATTTGTAGCCCTAATTTATAATGCTCTGCACTTTTCAAAAGCAATAAAAGATTTTCAAATTCTGGATTTAGGTTTTCGTTTTTCATAGTTTTGTACATATTTTTTATTCTAAAAATGACAAAAATATGCTTAGAAGTTTGATTAAACTTAAAAAGGATTTTGATACATCAATAACGGAACTTTTGAAAAATCTTTGTCATTGCGACTAATCAAAGTCATATTATTTACCATTGCGCTTGCTGCAATAATTGCGTCAGGAGTTTTTAATTTATAATTTTGGCGTAGATGAATTGTCTGTTGCACAACCATATCATTTAAAGGCAAAAATGCAACTCCGCTTAACAACCTTTCTGCAATTTCTAAATGTGCAGGACTATCAAAACGAAAACCTAGTAATTCTATTTTGGTAATAATAGACAATTGCCAATCTTCTTGGTTCATAATCTCCGTTACAAATTCTCTTAGTATTATGCCCTAAACCACCATTTAAGTAGTAAATAAGGATATTTGTATCTAATAAATACTTCATAACCATTCATCTTTTTGGTTTTGCAAACGTATTTCTATCTCGTTTACGCTCATTTGTGGCTTTATTGCCCCAAAAAAAGCACTTACATCTCTTTTGGAAAGTCTAGGAGTAGGCTCTAAAACCTCCACTGTAGCCTCTGGAACAGCTTTAAGCATTTGCAATACTAGCAATGCTTGTTGCAAATCAGGAATATTAACAGTTATTTGCATAAGATTAGGTTGTTTTTTATTTGTTGCAAAGATAACAAAAAATGTGTTTTGAAGTTTGATTTTAGAACCTCAATAATGCCCTTTTAGAGAAATAACAAACAAAGTATCATCAAAAATCTCATAAACATACCTATGTTCTTGCGTAATCCTACGAGACCATTTGCCAGATAATTCGTGTTTTAATGCTTCAGGTTTGCCAATTCCTTGATACGCATCTTCTAAAATAGCCCTTGTTAGTTGGGCTATCTTTTTGATTATTGCTTTATTACCAGTCTTTATCCAATAGGCTAAATCCTCGTCTGCTTGTTCTAAATACCTTATTTCCATAAATTATCCAATTCTTCAAGAGTTACAATTCTGCTTTTTCCTTCTGCACGTTGTCTGTCCCCATTTAGTATTTTTTTCACAAATTCAGGGTCGTAAGGGCTTTCTGTTTCCTCTGTAGCTTCTTTTGATATATTTTCTGTCACTTCTTTTGCTATCTCTTTTGATACCTCAAATTTAATTTTGAGTGCTTTCATAAATGCCTTGATAGCTAAAATTTGTGTATTATTAGCCGTATGCGCTTTGATAGTGATTGTTTCCATAAAATTATGCTATAAAATTATTTTTAGATGCTACTTACTACACAAATTTACCATTTATAATTTAAAATAACAAAAAACAATTTGTTAGGGCTTTCCAAAAGTGAAAGGAGATTTTGTAGTTCTTTGGTCATTTTTTTGTGATATGTTTTATGTTGCATAGGTTTGTTGCTTTTTCTCTTACAAATATGTATGTATTTGCTTGTTTACGAAGAACGCACCCAAACTTATTTTTTTAGTGTTTGTTCTCGCTTTGCAAGTTCCCAAGCAGTAAAAAATATAAAACGGGCTATTTTTTCCACTTTCGGAAAGATGATTTTTTCTACATCATCACTTGTTTGGTGGTAGTCGCTAGTTGAGCCATCGTGGTAAAAAAGTATAGGAATTCCTTTTTCAGCAAAATTATAATGGTCAGAGCGAAGGTAGTAAGATTCTTTATCTTCGTATTCTAATTGCATATTTTGGTAAGTTTTACTTACATTTTGACTTAATTTTTTAAGATTTTTGTTGTACTCTGCACCAATCAGATACACCTTTCCTATATCATCTTTTGGATATTCTTGTCTGCCAATCATATCCATATTTAGATTTGCAAACGTTTTATCTAATGGGAAAATAGGATTTTCAACATACGCTTTTGAGCCAAGCAAACCCATCTCTTCTCCACTAAAAAAGATAAAAACAATACTTCTACGTGTTTGATGCCCATTTTTAGCAGCCATTGCAAAGGCTTTTGCAATTTCTAAAAGTGCTGAAGTACCTGAGGCATTATCATTGGCACCGTTGTAAACTTTTCCATTTCCTTTGCCTAAGTGGTCGTAATGGGCAGAAAGTACCAAATACTCGTCTTTTTTATCTGTTCCTTCTATCCAAGCAATAACATTTTCTGTATTTATATCATCTACTGTGTTGTTTCCAATGCGGTAGGACTGAAAATAAGTTTGCTGCTCTTGAAAAGTAATAGGCTTTAGTTTCATTTTTTGCAGTTGTGTAGCAATATATATAGCTGCTTTTTTTTGTCCTTGTTCGCCTGTTTGCCTTCCCTCTAAGCTGTCAGAAGCTAGTATGGAAAGATGCTTTTTGAGAGTTGTCTTCAAAATTGCTTTTGAATATAACAAGGCAGCTGCATCTGCTTGTATTTCGTTGTTTTGCCCAAAAATATCATTTACAAAAAGAAATATGATTACAAAGACTAAATTTAAGTTTTTCATTAGATTAAATTGCTTGTTTATTTTTTGGTAAATATGGGTCAAATCACTCAAAATATCCTGATACTAATGTTTTTTGTGGTGTAGAAATTGTTGATAATTAAATTATTGATAATCAGCAATTTAAAATTATATCAAAATAGACAATGGGGCATGCCCCATTGCGTAGATACATTTTTTAGGCACTTTTTTAATAGATTTTTTTGAAGACCACAAAAAACATTAGTATCAGAAATATCAAACTATAATAGTATTTAAGCAAGTCTCTGTAATTAGTTGTTGCTGTAAAAATTCCGTTGCAAATATACAAAAGGATACTTGGTGTTTTCATAAAAATAACAGTTTAGGAAAATTTCCATAAATCTACCTAATTTGTGAACTCAAATATTTGATATCCGCAGGGTATAAAACCCTGCGGACAAAAACGGCTTTTGGCTCAGCTATTAAAAACTGTCCATAGCATTGTTTTTTCTGACCTCAATAATGCCCTTTTAGAGAAATAACAAACAAAGTATCATCAGCAATCTCGTAAACGTACCTATGCTCTTGCGTAATCCTACGAGACCATTTGCCACTTAGACTATGTTTTAGTGCTTCAGGTTTGCCTATTCCTTGATACGCATCTTCCAAAATAGCCATTGTTAGCTGCTCAATCTTTTTTAGAATTGCTTTATTGCCAGTTTTTTGCCAAAACAAAAGGTCTTCTTTTGCTTCTGGCGTTACTTCTACCTGCATAGTGCCAAAAATTCATCTACTGACATTTTTGTTCCCTTGCCTTCCGCAATATCCTTATCAGCTTGCAGAATTTTTTTCACAAATTCAGGGTCGTAAGGGCTTTCAGTTTCTTCTGTTGCCTTTTTTGCCACATTTTCTGTTGCTTTTTTTGCTATCTCTTTTGATACCTCAAATTTAATTTTGAGTGCCTTCATAAATGCTTTGATAGCCACAATTTGCGTATTATTAGCCGTATGCGCTGTTATAGTGATTGTTTCCATAAAATTATGCTATAAAATTATTTTTAGATTATACTTGCTACTTACTACACAAATTTACCACTTATAATTCACAATAACAAAAAACAATTTATCAAAAAATCCGTTTTGGCACAATTTTAGTACGGTTTTGACGAGGTATTACAGTAACATAATCCTATTTTTTATCCTACATTTTCTCTACCAATCTTTATGTAATTTCCTATGAAAAAATTTCTGAAAATTTCCGCTTTGTGTTTGTTTCCTATCTTGGGAAGCGGTTTTTGGTTTGATTTTAACCTTTTTGATGATGCTTTTATCAAAGAACTCAAAAACAAACTAAACCTTTACAACACTTCTTTTACAGAAGAAAAAGTGTACCTGCACTTTGACAAGCCATTTTATAAGCCAGATGACGACATTTGGTTTTCTGCCAAAGTCCTCAAATCTACTGACCACAGCGCAAGTAATATCAGCAGTATTTTGCACGTAGAACTCCTAAATCCTCGTGGAAGTGTGGAGCAAAAAATGGATATTTCCATTGAAAATGGCGTTGCAAAAGGTGATTTTAAGCTAAATGCAAACGCTGTGGGCGGTTTGTACAAAATAAAAGCCTACACCAATTTCCAAAAAAATGCTGGTGAAAATACTTTTTTTGAGAAAACGCTTCAGGTGCAAAAATTCATTAAGCCAAAAATGCTCCTGACACTTGATTTTGAAAAAAAATCTTACACAAAAAATGACCTCGTAATGGCTATTTTGAAAGCCAAAAACATTGGTAATGAGCCTATTACAGACAACGAATTTAATTATACCATTCAACTGGAAGGCAAACAAATCTTAGCAAAAACCGCCAAAACAGACAAAGAAGGCAACGCAAAAATTGCTTTTCAACTTCCTACCAAAATAGAGAAAGCAGACGGACTTATCAATATCATTGTTGAAAATAGAGGCATTAAAGAGAGTATTTCACGTTCTGTGCCTATTGTTTTGAATAATATTGATATGTTATTTTTCCCAGAAGGCGGAAATCTCGTTGAAAATGCTGAAAATAGGGTTGCTTTCAAAGCTATGAACGAATTTAGCAAAGCCGCAGAAGTAGAAGGCGTTGTTTTAGATGAAAAAAACAAGGAAGTAGCACGTTTTAGCAGCTTTTATCAGGGAATGGGAGATTTTGCTTTACCAAAAGCAAATGAAGGTACTTTTTATAGAGTTAGGCTGACAAAACCCGCCTCTGACCGTGAATACGCACTTCCGCAGGTAGAAAAAAATAATTATACGCTACACATCAACAACGAAAATATCCAAAAAAATCAATTAAATGTGTCGTTTAATGCCCCAAAAAGTGGTACTGTACATATTGTAGCCCAAACTCGTGGGCTTGTGCAATACACAAACACCATACAGGCACGTGAGGGCAAAAACACGCTAGAAATTAACGCCAAAAATTTCCCTATTGGTGTGGCGCAAATCACGCTTTTTGATGCTCAAAAAACGCCAAAAGCAGAAAGAATAGTGTTTGTCGGCAACGCAAACCAACTAAATATCAAACTTTCTTCTAATAAAAAAACCTATATGCCACGAGAAAGAGTGGAGATTTCTGTGGAAACGACAGACGAAAATGGTAACGCTATTCCTGCAAACCTTTCTTTGAGCGTTTTGAATGATAAAGTAGTGAGCTTTGCTGATGACAAACAAGATAATTTGTTGTCTTATATGTTGCTTAGTTCTGATGTAAAAGGAGAAATTGATGAACCTGCGTTTTACTTCAAAAAAGACGAGCCAAAGGCTAAAAAAGCACTTAATTACCTTTTGATGACACAAGGTTGGAGACGTTTTTCTTGGGATAAAGTGCTGGATAAAAACCCTGTTTGGAACGTACTAGCTGAAAAAACACAAATAAAAGGTACTTTGAGAGATTATTATAGCAATAATACCAAAGATTTTAAAGATGCGGATATTCAAATCACCCTTTTAGAAATAAGCGGACAAAAACGTATTTTTAGAAAAAAAGTAGCTTCAAACGGTACTTTTGAGTTTGATAATATTGATGCTAATGTGCCTGTGCAACTTTTTGCGCATAATAAAAACGGTAATATACAGCAATATTACCAAATTGAGTTAGAAAATACAGGTTTTTCAAATCGTAACGTGGATTATGCGTCACGAGCCTTACAAGGGAGAATAGCTGGACTTCAAATTACAAAAGAAGGATCAGGCGTTATGAGAGGTGGAAATGACAACACAAAAACAATGAATATGTTGCCGTCTTCTGTTGCACCAAAAGTAGATGCTTCTCCTGTTGTTGTAGAAGAAGTGGAAGAAAATGTGGCTGGTGATGTAGAAACAGAAATATTGGAAGCTCCAAGAGAAAGGGATAAAATGATTGTCGCAAAAGATGAAGCTAAAAAAGGAAAAAGAATAGCAAGCGGAATGATTAGCAGAGAGACTACAAGTGATATGAGTTATGATGATGAATACAATAATATGCCCATTATCATCAATAAAAAAGTAGTCAATAATATACCTTTTGAAGTGCTTTCTAAGGAAAATATTGCCTCTATGGACACTATTTCTACAGAAAATGCAAGAAAGTTGTATGGTAGCCAAATATATCAGTCAAATGATAAATCTTTGGTAATTACAACCAAAAATGAAGTTACAAAATCAAATTATACAATGTTCAAATCTATGTATCTCACGCCTAGTGTTGCGCCTACAAGAGAATTTTATGCTCAAAAAGTTGCTGATGCTCAAAGCATTGAACGTACAGATTTCAGAGAAACTTTGTATTTTAATCCTTCTTTGCAGACAGACAAAAACGGAAAAGCTACTTTTTTCTTCTTTAATTCTGATGAAGAAACTACCTTTAGAGTTGTGGCAGAAGGTTTTGCTAAAAATGGCAGTTTAGGACAAAATGACCATACTTTTGCCGTACAAATGCCGTTTTCTTTGGATATAAAAATCCCTGCTTATTTGTCTGGTGGAGATACTTTGAATTTGCCTATTGTCATCAAAAACAACACAGAAAATAGCGTAAAAGGCATTTTAGGAATGAATACGCCAGAAAGATTTAGGCTGATTGGTGCAAATGCTCGTGAAGTTTCGTTAAATGCAAAAGAAGTGAAAACAGAATATATGAAAGTAGTCGTTGAAAATCTTGCAGGAACAGAAAAATTACGTTTTAATTTCGCTGGAAATGGTGCGTATGACGCTATTACGCAAGAAATTGAGGTTTGCGCCAAAGGTTTTCCTGTGAGTGCATCTTTTTCTGGTGATGCGCTAGACAAATCTTTTAATTTCAATATAAACGAACCACTTGCTAAAACAATAAAAGCTGAATTAACGGCTTATTTGAGTGTTTTGAGTGATTTGACAGAGGGAATGGAGTCTATTTTTAGAGAACCTCACGGCTGTTTTGAGCAAACTTCGTCTAGCACTTATCCCAATATTTTAGCCTTAAATTTCTTGCAAGAAACAGGTGACCCAAACCCTGCAATCACCAAAAAAGCCCTTGATTATATTGATAAAGGCTATAAAAGACTGATTGGCTTTGAAAGCAAAAGCGGTGGTTTTGAGATTTTTGGTGGTGACCCTGGTAGTGAAAGGCTTACTGCTTACGGACTTATGGAATTTTCTGATATGAAAAAAGTCTATAATAATGTTGATGAAAAAATGTTTATGCGCAACAAAACATGGCTTTTGAGCAAAAGGAACAGCAAAGGCACTTTTACGGCAAATATGACAAGCGGTTATGACCAAAAATACAAAGAAATGATAAACGCTTATATTGTCTATGCGTTGTCAGAAATTGGAGAGAAAAACATTGATTTGGAGTTTCTGACTGCATATAAAGAAGCCGTAAAGTCGGAAGATAACTACCAAATTGGGCTTATGGCAAATGCTGCTTTTAATCTCAACAAAAAAACAGAAGGACAAAATTTACTTAATATTTTCAGGAAAAACCTGCCAAAACAAGCAATAGGCAAACTTGCGGCACAAACTTCTATGACGTATTCTGACGGTGGCGCACTACAGGTGGAAATTTCGGCACTTTTGGCTATGGCTATGCAAAAAGCTAACAATGAAGGAGTTACAAATAATAAAAAAGAGTTGTATGATTTGATGAGTTATATCATACAAATGCGTCAGAAAGGCGGTTTTTATTCTACCCAAGCCACTATTTTGGCATTGAAAGCTATTGTAGGTTATGAAAAATTCACTAGAAAAACTCGTGAAAATGGTATTATTACGGTTTTTGTCAATGGCAAAGAAGCTGGAAAACAAGCATATCAAGCCACAGACAAAAGTAAAATTACTATTTCTGGGTTAGAAAAATATATGCAAGAGGGCAAACAAGATATGAGAGTGATGTTTAGCGGTGTGAAAAGTGGCGTTCCGTATTCTGTAGATGTTGCTTGGAATAGCTTTACGCCTAATTCTAGTAAAAAGTGTAAACTAGATATCAACACGACTATTGCCGCAAAAAGTATCAATACAAATCAAACTTTGCGCCTTACAACTACGCTCCGTAATACGACAAATGACGTTCAGCCTACGCCTATGGCTATTGTGGGCATACCTGCGGGACTTTCTGCGCAGGCGTGGCAACTCAAAGAATTACAAGAAAAAGGCGTTTTTGATTATTACGAAGTAAGAAAAAATTATGTAGTGTTTTATTACAGAGAAATCCGTCCAAATGAGGTAAAAACGGTTAATCTTGACCTCAAAGCAGATGTTTCTGGGAATTATACTGCTCCTGCAAGCGTTGCATACTTGTATTATGCAAGTGAGTTTAAAGATTGGCAAGCTGGAGAAAAAGTAAGCGTATTGAAATAAACCACCAAAAGTAGCCCCTAAATCCTCCAAGGGGAATAAAGGCAAATACAGAAAAACCTCCTAAAATATTTTTAGGAGGTTTTTGCTAATTGATGTTTTTTTTCATAATTTCTCAAAAAAATTGTAACTTGCGGGAGTTTTCATATAGTATCTTTTTTCTATTGAAAAATCCTTTGACATTCTAATAAAAACTGCTTCAAAACATTTAAAAATGCTAAACCGCCGTATTCTCCGCATTAAAGCAATGCAAACTCTTTATGCCTTTGAGCAATCCAAAAACGCAAATTTTCAAGTTGCGCAAGATTTTATTAGAGATATTTTTGTGCCAGACCTTAATTCTATGCAAATACAAGACCGTAGCGCAATAGAAATGGACAAAAACACCGCCCTAAGCCTGTTTTTGCATAGTTATCACCACCGTAGCATCTCTGAAAGCTCTCACGCAAGTCCCAAAATCTATCAAACCGTTACGCTTGCCATCAACCAATATCATCAGTCTGTAGAAAAAGACAGAAAATTTTTGGGAAAAGCTATGACTGCAGAAACGGAAACGCTTTTTGATACTTATTTGTCTATTTTATCTTTATTGATAGAACTTTCTGAAAAAGCCGCCATAGAGAAAGATAGGGTACTTTTGAGCAAAGCTGTCAAGATAATGCCAGAATACAAACTTGCTACCAACCAAATCACTAATTTTCTAAGAAATAACCCAGAATTTCAAGATGCTTGCAAGCGTGAAGGCATCAGTTGGGAGCTAGAAACCGACTTTTTGAAAGATTTATATACCAATATTCTCAAAAAAGATACCGCTTATCAAGATTACATTAAACTTCCTGATGCTGATTTTGACCAAGATAAAGAGATAATTGACCATATTTTGCGTAATATTATCTTCAAACGCACCCCAGACGCACAAACGGAAGAAGAAGCCAAAAACCCTCCAAAACCTGCTTTTATGCAGCATTATTTTGAGCATAGAGATATTTATTTTGCTGAAAATCATTCTGTACTTAAAAATATGGTCTTACGTACCTTTAAAAGCATTTTGCCACAAGGAAACAACGACTTTAAACTTGTGGATATTTCCCCAGATTGGGAAATTGACAAAGAATTTTTTAGGGATTTATACTACAAAACTATCCTAAATACAGACGAATACGACACTATTATCTCCCAAAAAGCAGAAAATTGGGACACAGACCGCTTTGCACTCGTGGATAAAATCTTTATCAGAATGGCAATTACAGAGATGCGTTATTGTGATAGCATTCCCGTTAAGGTTTCTATAAATGAATACGTTGACCTTTGTAAAACGTATAGCACACCAAAAAGTAAGACTTTCGTCAATGGAATGCTCAATAAAATTGCAGAAGAATTGACAGAAAAAGGCGAAATCAATAAGTCTGCACGTGGTTTGATGGATAATAAATAATTTTCAATGACGAATTCCGTTTAATAACTAAAAATATTTTGTATATTTGCATCAACAAACCTAAAAAGAATTTAGTTAAAAATGGAAATGTTTGCGCTTGAAGTTTTTAATGATGAGGGAAATTGTTGTACGTTTTATTCTGTCAGATGGGAAAATCAAGGAATTAGTGAAACGGATAAGTTTTTTCAAAAATTCCAAAATGACACAACACACAAAATATCACTACAAAAATTAGTAGCATTTTTAGAAGTAGTTATGGAAGAAAAAGGCGCACAAGAATCCTTTTTTAGGCTTGAAAATGACGCTCACGCATTGCCTCCACAGGGAAAACGTTTAGTAAATGAAGTTACTATTGATTTTGTGAATTTTCCGTTGCGTTTGTATTGTTTGCGCCTTTCTGACGCATTAATTGTGTTATTTAATGGTGCTGAAAAAACGGGTAGTACTGCGCAAGGTGGTAAAACAAGTATGGTTTTTGCAGAAGCAAACGCATTTGCAAAACGCATTTTGGCGGCACTTTACCAAAAAGATATTTTTATAGAAAACAAACGCAAATTTGTTCTCTACAACGGAACTGACGAAATATACCTTTAACAAAAAATAAAATGAAAAGTAAAATATTTCAACAAATATTAGACGAAACTCCAGAAGATATAAAAATATCTATGAGAGAATATGCTGATTTTATGATAGAAAAAAATCAACTTTCTCATCAAAAAGGATTAGAAACAAAAATAATTGTTGCTCCTTTGTCCAATAACCTAACAACTTTACCAGTATTTGAAAAGACTTCTAATAAAGTTGTCTATAATTCTTTCGTTCTTATTGTCCCAATTAAACAAGATATAACGGTAAAATGGTTGCCTATATTTGTTAAAAACTAGCACAAATGTTAAATAATGCCCTTTTTGACCCTGAAAAACTATCTATTGCAACATTTGAAATGAGCGGAACGCAAATATATGCGCTTGAAGGTTTTGAAAGTAATCAAATAGAAAGTTTTATGGTAGAAAATAATCTGCAAATGGCTTCTGACATCAAAGAGAGGCTAATTAAGGCTGATTTTAGTGTTAAAATAAACACAAAAAGTAAAATATATAACGAAAAGGAAGCAACAGTAAGTTTTCAGTTTATGGTTATTTTTAAGATAGAAAATTTAGAAGATTTATCTTATGCAGATGATGGCAAAACTATATTGCATCAAGAACTCGCAAATGCTATAGCTTCTATCACCTACTCAACTGCAAGGGGTATTTTGATTACAAAACTACAGAATACCATATTTCAAAATTTTATTTTGCCTATCATTAATCCCAATAAATTGCTGGAAAACATAAACTAAACAGTTTTAACCACGTTTTGTTGTGTAATAGTGTTTCTCAAAATTCCTTGTTTTTTCAATAACTATGACACAAAAAATAACTCTTGTAGGTGGCGGACTAGCAGGTTCTTTGCTTGCTATCTATTTAGCCAAACGTAATTTTGACGTTACTATCTACGAAAAACGCCCAGATATGCGCAAAGAAGGCTATACTTCTGGACGTTCTATCAACCTTGCGCTCTCGCACAGAGGCATTCGTGCCTTGCGTGAGCTGGGCGTGCTTAATGAGGTTTTGCCTATGGCTATTCCTATGCAAGGGCGTATGCTACACGACACAAAAGGTAATTTGATGTATTTTCCTTATGGGAAAGATGATTCTGAGTACATTAACTCTATTTCTAGGGGCGGTCTGAACATTGCGCTCCTTAATCTTGCTGAAAAACTCCCTAATATTAAAGTTATTTTTGATGAAGAATGTAAAGATATTGATTTTGATACAAATACTGTTACTTTTCAAAATACACAAACACATCAAATACAAAGCGTTAAATCTGATGTCGTGATTGCTACTGACGGTGCAGGCTCTGCTATCCGCAACGCAATGACTTCACGCTTAGATGGTTATACGCAAAATACGGTTTTCTTGGCGCACGGCTACAAAGAACTAGAAATCCCTGCTAAAAACAACACCTTTCAGATAGAAAAAAATGCCTTGCATATTTGGCCTCGTGGTACTTATATGATGATTGGTTTGCCTAATCTTGACGGAAGTTTTACTATCACGCTTTTTTTTCCAAATAAGGGAGAAAACAGCTTTGAAAGCCTAAATACAAAAGAAAAAGTACAAGATTTCTTTTCTTTGCACTTCAAAGATGCGCTAGATATTATGCCTGATTTGGCGGAAGATTTTTTTAATAATCCTACTGGTGGACTTGCTACGCTATATTGCACTCGTTGGAATGTGGAAGGGAAAGTGCTGCTTTTGGGAGATGCCGCTCACGCCATTGTGCCGTTTTACGGACAAGGTATGAATGCCTCTTTTGAAGATTGTATTGTTTTGAATGATATTTTGGAGAAATATAAGGTTGACGGAAATAATAACGGAAATACTGGTGTAAATGCTAATAATTGGGGAGAAATCTTTAATGAATACGCAGCAACACGCAAAAAAGATACAGACGCCATTGGTGAACTCGCTATTGAGAATTTTTATGAGATGCGAGATAAAGTGGCAGAGCCTAGTTTTCAGCAAATGCGCAAATTAGAGCATAAATTAGAAAATGCTTTCCCACAGTATCACTCAAAATACTCTATGGTTACGTTTCACCCAGAAATCTCCTATTCTGAAGCTAAAAGAAAAGGAAATTTGCAAAATGATTTTTTATTAAATATCTGCAATAATAATACAGATATTGATAATATTGATATTGTTGATGTCTTTGAGAAGATAAAAAACTTGTAAAAATAGTTGAATAATAGTTGGATAATTTAGTTTTAGATTTTCCAAATCTTGAAGATTTGGAAAATCTATTTTTTAGTTTATCAAATTTTTAGCTATTTCCGTTTGTTTTTTGATAGATTCTAAGTGAATAAAATCAAAAATCTTCTGAATAAATGTCGGGTTAAGTTGCATTTGTGTTGCCCATTCTGCACGAGAGTTAAAGATTTCGTTCCAGCGTTCTCTCTGAAAAACAGTCATATTATGCTCTTTTTTGTATATCCCAACTTGCTCCACAAGTTGCATACGTGTCATCAAAACTTCTAAAAGTTCTCTATCAACAGCATCAATTTTACTTCTTATCTCTTCTAATTGGTTGATAACAAACTCATTATCTATTTTTTCTTGTTTTATTTTGAGGTTTGCAAGGATTTCTTTTAGGCGCAAAGGCGTGACTTGTTGTTTGGCATCACTCCAAGCCTCATCAGGATTTGTATGAGATTCTATCATCAAACCATCATAATTAAGGTCTAATGCTTTTTGGCTTACAGTTTCTATTAAATCTCTACGCCCCGTAATGTGGCTTGGGTCGCAAATAAGCGGTATTTCAGGGAATAATCTTCTAAGTTCTAGCGGAATTTGCCACGTTGGCGCATTTCTGTATTTGTCTTGGTTCATACCAGAAAAACCTCTGTGTATGGCTGCTATTTTGCGTATTCCTGCGTTGTAGATGCGTTCTATTGCGCCTATCCAAAGGCTCAAATCTGGGTTTACGGGATTTTTTATCATCACAGGCACATCAACGCCACGCAAACAATCTGCCAAATCTTGCACGTTGAACGGGTTTACAGTTGTTCTTGCACCTATCCACAAAATCTCAACGCCATATTTTAGGGCAAGTTCTACGTGTTGTGGTGTAGCAACTTCCACAGAAAAAGGGATTTTTGTATGTTTCCTAACGGTTTGTATCCAAGAAAGTGCTATTTCACCGTTTCCTTCAAACATTCCTGGACGTGTGCGAGGTTTCCACACACCAGCACGAAAGGCATCAATGCCCAAATCAGCCAGCGCAAGGCAAGTTGTGAGGAGTTGCTCTTCTGTTTCTGCGCTGCAAGGTCCAGCAATAATGGCGGGTTTGTGTGTGGTTGAAGGCAAAGTAAGCCACGAAGAAAGTGGCAAAATATCAAAATTTGGCATATTCTTTTAATTGTGAATGGTAAACTAGCAGTTACTAGTGTGAATTGTGAATGACTACAAAACACTACTTAGATAACGACATTGTTAATTTGCGAGTTTTTACGTAGGCGTTTGATTTATCAAAACGCTGTTTTGGGACAAAACAAATGGTAGAGAACAAACTGCGTTGCAAATATTTTTTTGACGAATAAATTTCACGCAATTTGCGCTACCTCATTTGTTTTGTGCCAAAACACCACTTGATAAATCAAGTGGCTACGAATTTCAAAATACAATTTATCAATGTCGTTATCTAACTCTTGTATATAACTCTTACTAATTAGTTTATGTTTTTAATATATCAAGCGTGAAGTATAACTAATTGATTATCAAAATTTTGTATTCATTCACAATTATCATAAAAAGCTTTCTAATTTATCCACCATTTCCGTAGAACCAATGAATAATGGGCATCTTTGATGCAGTTTTTCTGGTTGAATCTCCAAAATACGGATTTCTCCATTAGTGGCTTTTCCGCCCGCTTGTTCTGCAATAAACGCCAAAGAATTACATTCATAAAGTAGCCTTAACTTGCCTGTGGGAGCTTTTTGTGTAGCAGGATAAATAAAAATTCCGCCTTTTAACAAATTTCTATGAAAATCAGCTACCAAAGAACCAATATAACGAGCAGAATAATCATTATCTTTGCAAAAACGAATATAATTATTTACACCAACAGGGAATTCTAATGAATTTCCTTCATTACAAGAATAGATTTTGCCTTTTGGGTTCATTCTCATTTCAGAATGCGACAAAATAAATTCCCCCAACGAACTCTCATAAGTGAAAGCATTTACTCCGTGACCAGTCGTATAAACAAGCATTGTAGAAGAACCATACAAAATATAGCCTGCTGCTACTTGTTCTGTGCCTTTTTGCAAAAAATCTTCCAAAACTGGAGGCGTTCCCACAGGGGTAACACGTCTATAAATAGAAAAAATAGTACCAATAGACACATTTACATCAATATTAGACGAGCCATCAAGCGGGTCAATAGCTACAACATATTTGCCATTATGGTTGCCTGTGTCAATTATTTGTTCATTTTCTTCCGAAATAATACCACAAACCTCTCCTCCATTGCGCAAAGCACGTATAAAACGCACATCAGCAATGACATCTAGCTTTTGTTGTTCTTCTCCTTGCACATTTTGTGAGCCAATAGCCCCTGTAATGTCAATAAGCCCTGCTCTATTGATTTCTCTGTTAATTATTTTGCCTGCAAGCGCAATATCTCTCAAAAGCTGTGAAAGTTCGCCACTTGCATACGAAAACTGTTCTTGTTTTCGCATAATGAAACGGTCTAATGTTGTTCCTACGGCTACTATATGTTGTTCCATTTGGTATTTTTTGGTAAATATTTTTGAAATAAAACTATTTGTTGCTATAAAGTTTGTTACAAATATATTGATTTTTTATGTGAATTCACGAAAAATATGATGACGACATTGCACAATCATTTTGAAAAGTTTTTATTATTCGTAATTCAAAAAAATAAGAAATATTTATTTTCTTTATTTTTCTAGCGTTTCTTTCAATTCTGTATTTTCAGAAATTAAAAACAAACCAGAAAAATTCAGTAAACCATTGACAATAAGGATAGTAGAGCCAAATTTGAAATCTTTGATTATCTCACCAGAATAAAAATCTATTCCCCAACTCAAAAGTACACAAAACAGACACAAAAACGGCACCAAAACATCATTCACACGCCTTTTTGTAGCTAAACCAAAGGCATAAAGCCCTAAAAGCGGACCATACGTGTAACCCGTTACTTTGAAAAGCAAAGTAATTACATTTGTATCAGGAAAAGCATCTCTCGCAATTTTAAAAATCACAATAATAATCAAAAGCAACACAGAAAAGCCCAAATGCACCCAGCGTATAGTCTTTTTGCTATCTTCTTCGTTTTTATCAGAAACATCTAAAAAATCAATAGAAAAAGAGGTAGTGAGAGAAGTAAGCGCAGAATCAGAACTAGCATAAGTTGCCGCCGTAATTCCTAGCAGAAACGCTATTCCCGCAACAACACCAAAGTTATTGAAGGCAAGTTGTGGGTAAACATTGTCGCTTGCTTTTGGCAAAATGATGCCTTTTTGCTCCGCATATATATACAAGAGTGCGCCCAAAGACAAAAAAATCCAGTTTACAACAAGCAAAGTAAGGCTAAACCAAAACATATTTTTTTGTGCTTCGGGCAAAGACTTACAAGTAAGGTTTTTTTGCATCATATCTTGGTCAAGTCCCGTCATAGCTATTGCAATGAACATTCCTGACAAAAATTGCTTAGGAAAAAAGTCCACGCCACGCCAGTCGTCCCAAAAGAAAACTTGCCCAAATTTGCTATTTGAAATGGTAGAAGATATTTCTAAAAAGCCTAAATTAAGTTCTGTTTTTATTAGATAAATACTTGATAACAAAGCAAGTAGCAAGAAAGTTGTTTGGAAAGTGTCTGTCCAAACAATGGTTTTTATGCCACCACGAAAGGTATAAACCCAAATAAGGGCAATACTTACGGCTGTGGTGAGCCAAAACGGAAACCCCCACGCATCAAAAAGCCCAATTTGGAGCGCAATAACTGCCAAAAAAAGCCTAAAAGCTGTGCCTATTGTGCGGGAGAGAAGAAAAAATCCTGCACCCGTTTTGTAAGTCCAAAAGCCAAAACGCTCTTTGAGATACGTATAAATGGAAATGAGATTTAGTCGGTAATAAAGTGGCATAAGAATAGTAGCTATCACAAAATAACCCACCATATAACCCATAACTAACTGAAAATAAGAGAACTGTGTTTTAGCAACATTGCCAGGAACAGAGATAAAAGTAACGCCAGACAAAGACGCACCAATCATTCCAAAAGCTACCAAAAACCAAGGAGATTGCCTATTTCCATTAAAAAAAGATGCTGTAGAAGCATTGCGAGAGGTATAATAACTAATTAGTATCAAAATACCAAAATAAGCCACCAAAACAGAAAAAACTAAAGTAGAATTCATTGGGAATGTGTTTGAAAATAGTAGGCTTAAATCCTCAAAAAGCAGATTATAAGCAAATAAATTGTAAATATAAACCAATTTATTTTAAAATAAAATGTCATCAACATAAAAAGTGATTACCACCTATTTTTTATTTTCCCAATTCCGTTACTTATTTTAGTTTGGCGAGTTCTGTAAAAAGCGTTTTTTGTGCTTCTGTGAGGTTGGTGGGTAGTTTTACCTCGTAAGTTACATACAAATCTCCGTTTTCATTGTCTTTTTTATAAATAGGAAATCCTTTTCCTTTTAGCCTTATTTTGGTATTTGGTTGTGTTTCTGGCGCAACTTTGAGTTTTATTTTTCCTGTTAGGGTTTCTAAGATAGTTTCACCACCAAGCATAGCCGTATATAAATCAATGACAATGACCGCAAACAAATCATTTCCCACACGTTTAAAATCTGGGTGATTTGCAATAGAAAAAGTAATATATAAATCTCCTGCAGGAGCATTATTTGCACCTGCGCCACCGTGTCCTGTCAGTTTTATTTTTTGCTCATTTTCTATGCCTGCAGGTATTGTAATGCGGATATTTTTACCATTGACTGTGATAGTCTGCTTGTGCGTTTGTAATGCATCAACCAAATTAAGTTTTATCTCTGCATTATAATCTTGTCCTTTTTGTTGTGTTTGTCTGGTGCGGTTTTCGTTGGCAAACATAGACTCAAAAAAGCTAGAAAAATCACTTTCCTCACCTCCAAAAGGCTGATTATTATTGTTTTGATTGCTGTATTGATTTTGTTGTCGTGCTTTTTGGTATGCTTGTTGTTGTGCTTGTTGCTGTGCTTTTTGCGCCTCAAATTGCTCCGAATGTTCCCAATCTTTGCCGTATCTGTCGTATTTTTTGCGTTTATCTGGGTCGCTCAAAACCTGATTAGCTTCATTTATTTGTTGGAATTTCTTTTGTGCATCTTTATCATTTGGGTTGATGTCTGGGTGCATTTTGCGTGCAAGTTTGCGGTAAGTTTTCTTTATATCTTCTTCAGAGGCGGTTTTATCAAGTCCTAAAACCTTATAATAATCAATAATTTCCATAGGATTTGAGTGGTTGAAAAAGTTAGTGGAAATAGAAAAAAATACACCGAAAAACATCAATGTAAAAAGTAAATCTACTCATAAAACAAAGAATAAGATTACCAAATTTTGCAGAAAAGTTACATTATTCACATTTTTTGAAACGAAGAAAATATCAACAAACAAAAAAAAATCCTACAAAACTTAATTTGTAGGATTTTTTTGATTGGAAATTTATTTTGATAATTTTTCTAAGAATTATTTTTTAATAATTTTTCTCATTCCAATTTCTTTTCCATTGTTCCATTGTACAAAATACATACCAGCAGGCAGGTAAGAAATATCAATTTTTATTTTTTCTGACGAATTTTCTATTTTATTTTGAAAGATAGTTTTGCCAGAAACATTCATCATTTTTATCTCCAAAGAGGAAAAAATATTACTAGAAACATTATTAAAATCTATTTCAAAGCTGTTTTCTGTTGGATTAGGAGAAATAGTAACTTTTTGGTTATTGTTGTCAAGTGAGGTTGCAGGGTCAATAGCAGCCACAACTACAAGAGATTGTACCACATTTGGCGCAGGATTAAAAGCCGTATTTCCTGCTTGTGATGCCGTTATATTAGTTGTTCCTGCACCTACAATGGTTACAAGATTTCCTAGAACAGTTGCAACCGCTGTATTAGAACTTGCATAACTTACGACCAAACTAGAACTTGCCGTTGCTGTTAGGTTAAAAGGAGCATTTCCAACTGTTTTATTAGCTAATGCGCCAAAAGTAATTGTTTGGTCTGCCTTTATTGCAAGCGTAACATTTGTACTTGTAATGACAACGCCAGTAGTTGTACCTACACCCACAAACGTACTCGTTACCACACACTTATACACGCCCGCATCTGCAGCTGTGATATTTGTTTTTGAAAAGTTAGCATTTGTAGCACCTAAAATAGAAGTATTATCTTTATACCATTGATATTGGTTGAGTGTACCAGCAATAGTGCCATTTAGTGTGAACGTGGCACCCAAATTGGCTGCTTGCGTAGCAGGCAGCAGATTATATGCTTGCGGATTAGCATTATAAGTAGCTGGTCTTGGCGTAATAGCTTCTAAATCAGCAAAGTCTAACAAGTTTCCACTGCAATTAAAAGTTGATACAAAATTTCCAAAAGGAGTTGGCAAACTTGTCAAAAGATTATTACTACAATTAAATTGCAAAACAGCAGCAGGCAAAACAGCCAATAAAGTTATTCTATTATTAGAACAATCAACTATTTGTAAATTAGTGCTAGATAAAGTTGGTAAACTTGGTATTAAATTATTACTACAATTCAGTTCAGAAACACCATTTGGAAGAACAGCGGGAAAACTTGTCATTAAATTATTATTACAAATCAATATTCCCAAACTTGTGGGTAATGTAGGTAACGTAACTAACTGATTATTATTACAGTACAGAAAAAATACTGAATTTGGTACTGTTGGTAAACTTGTGAGTTGATTGAATTGGCAGTATAAAACTAGCAAGCCAGCAGGCAATGCGGGCAAAGTCGTTAAGGCATTATTATTACAACGAAGTAGCTGAATATTAGTCGCACTTATTGCAGGAAAAGTCGTAAGCGCATTAAATTGACATCTCAAATCATTCATAGTGTTTGGCAATGCGGGCAAACTCGTTAGTTGGTTATCGTGGCAATACAAAGTAACTAAAATAGGTGACAAAGTTGGCAAACTCGTAAGCAAATTATTATTGCAACGCAATGTTGTTAGAGCCGTAAAATGCTCAACACCGCTCAAACTAGCAATACTCAAAGCAGAAACATCTAAAAACCCAGCAGTTGTAATATTTGTACAAGTGGTTTCCATTTGTGCCCCTGTAAAGCACGTTGGATAAAGCGTTTGTAATCTTGTTCTAAGATTAGCATCAGGAATATTCACTAAAATAGCTTTTGCAGGCAGTTGGATACCAAAAAAAGCAATAAAAAATAAGAAGTAGATATTTTTTTTCATTGTGTTTATTTTAGAATGATTAAGTATTTATTTTACGGTGCAAAAGTATAAAGAAAAAAGATAAAAACAAAAAAAAATCCTACAAAACTTAATTTGTAGGATTTTTTGACTTATTAGAGTTTATGAATAACTCAAAAATGTCTTTGAAAAGTCCCCCTACTTCCTAAGGAGGGGTTAGGGGTGGTTAAAAATAGAATTATTCATAAACTC
>JAYVGJ010000199.1:0-10570 GCA_043772375.1 Raineyaceae bacterium
GAGTTTATGAATAATTCCATTTTTAACCACCCCTAACCCCTCCTTAGGAAGTAGGGGGACTTTTCAAAGACATTTTTGAGTTATTCATAAACTCTAATATTGCATTGAAAGATTTTGGATTAGATTTTAGATAGAGATAATAGTTACTAATTTTGAAAGCTCCACCGTTTTACGGTGGATTTTTTTGTTCTATTTATTCTTATTGGAGATTAAATATTTTTTAAGATGTGGGAATAATGCAATTTTTTAGGAAATTTTTATAACACTTTTCAGCTTTTTTTAGGCAACCTTTGCATCAGTGAAAATGGTTTCACCAACTAAATACCTACACAAGATGAATCTTACCGAATTAAAAGGCAATTGGAACGAACAAAAAGGCAAACTCAAAAAAGCATTTGCAGAACTGACTGATGATGATTTGATGTATGAAGAAGGAAAAAAAGATGAAATGTTTGGCAATCTTCAAAAGAAATTAGGCAAAACAAAAGAAGAATTGCACAAAATTATTGGAAATTAGTTGAATGATAATTTTTACTGTTGCTTACTAGTAAGCAACAGTAAATTTTCTTAACCTTTAAAACCTACATAAATGAATCATCTTAATTTTAAAACTTGTATTGATGCCTGTTTAGCAGCAGTTTTAGCCGCAAAAAATTGCGCAACAGAATGTAGGGACGAGCCACAAAGAAAAATGCTGGAACATTGTATCAGACTTGATGATAGCTGTGTTCAGACTTGCTTTTTTACAATGGAGGCAATGACTTATGAAAATCAATTTGTCGCACAAATTGCTCAACTCTGTGCCTACGCTTGTAATGCTTGTGCAGAAGAATGTGAAAAACACGCCCACGACCATTGCCAAAAATGCGCAGAAGCCTGCCGTGAATGTGCTATTGAATGTGAGAAAATAAGTAAAATGTCATGAATTAGGAATTGTGAATTAGGAATTGTGAATGAAATACAAAATTACAATTAATAATCACAATCTTAGAATAGTACAAATAAAAATTTAAAGAAAACCAAGTAAAATCAATTAACAATAATACCAAATAAACCCAAACAAAATGAAAAAGACAAGTTTTAATTTCGCCCCAACTATTGCATTCATAATGCTTATGGCAACCTCAATCTTCACAAGTATCTTCACAAGTTGCCAATCAGCAACAAAAAAAGAAGAAAATGCAGAGAAAAAAGTAGAAAAAGCTGAAGAAGACCTCAAAGAAGCGAAAAAAGAAGTAGTAGTAGAACAACAAAAAGAAGCCAACGCAGATGAGTGGAAGGCTTTTAGAGAAACTACAGAGCAAAAAATCAAAGACAATGATGCTAGAATAACACAGCTAAAAGCAGAATTGAAAGCTTCTGAAAAAGCCAACGACCAAGCCTACAAAGCCCGTATGGAGGCAGTTGAAGCAAAAAACAAAGCTATGCGTGAGCGTATGAACAACCAAGAGAAAATGAAAAGTGATTGGGAATCTTTCAAACGTGAGTACAACCACGACATGGACGAGTTGGGACAAGCTTTGAAAGATTTTACTGTCAATAATAAGAAATAATTTTTAATTAGGAATTAGGAATTGCGAATGAGTAATTAAATACAAGTTGTTGATAATCAATTCAATTTCTAATTCCTAATTATTTAAACCTTTATCAAAATGGAAAATACGGAAAAAAAAATTAGCGACCAGATTTTTGATATTACTACAAAAATCCAGAAAGAATTTCCAGAACTTTACAAAATCCTGATGGAAACACCGCTTGCTAGTTCTTACAGACAAGAAAATGTTAGTAATAATAGTTTGCGTGAGTATTTGGAGTCTATCAAAATACAACTCGCACAGTTCCAAGAACTTAAAACAGTTCAAAAAGATAATTGAATAATTGCCAGATTTGAGGCACGAGGAAAGACGAGATAAGGAAGAGGTACGAAGTACGAATGTAAAACTTTGATTATTGAGCTATTATAAAAACTAAAAAATCAAGTTGTTTAATTTTTATTCCTAATCTTTTTTATAAAACTTTCAAATATGGGAATAATACAATTTTTTAATAGTTTTTTGTAACATATCAGTAAGAAAAATGTCGCACCTTTGCATAGTAATAACACCATTACACCTAAATAATTATTCACTATGAAAGAAGTCAAAAATAGCAAAAATGCTACCAAAACTGACAACGCTACCAGCAAAGATGCTAGCAAAACGGCTGCCAAAGTAGCCTCACCAGAACATGCAAGTTGGGATGACCAGAAAAAAAAGCTAAAAGCAAAATTTTCTACGCTCACAGATGCAGACCTCAATTTTGAAGAAAGCAAAAAAGAGGAAATGATGAAGAAAGTCCAGGCTAAACTTGGAAAAACCAAAGAAGAACTAGCTAAAATTGTTGCTGCCTTATAATTTTTTAGAGCTATTGTAAGCAGCAAGAGCGTTCTTTTTCAAAATAAAAGATTGCGCAAGCCTTTAGTTTGGCAATCTTTTATTATTTTTTATTAGAAACTCTTTCCAGATAAACAAAAAAAATAAATTATTCACCCAAAAATAAGTGAACACAATGAAAAAATTATTTATTACCCTCACGACTGCGGTTGTGCTTATGTGTACGACACTCACACAAGCGCAGGCACAAGGTGACGAGCTAAAACCAAGGTTTGGTGTTAGAGGAGGCGTAAATTTCTCTAATCTTTATACGAAAGACGTAGACCAAAATAATATGCTCACAGGCTTTAATCTTGGTGTGTTTGCAAAACTCCCTGTTACTAACTTTTTGGCTATCCAACCAGAGTTATATTTTACGACAAAAGGCGGAGAATCAACCTATAATAATGCTTTTGTGAAAGGTACAGCACGTTTTAATGTCAATTATATTGAGCTTCCTGTGCTTGTGGTGGTGAATATTGGCAAGTATTTCAATGTTCACGCTGGTCCGTATGCTGCTTTTTTGCTTAGTGGAAAAGCGACAAACAAATCAAATGTAACACTTTTTAATTTTGAAAATAATCTTGATACCAATGATTTCAACAAACTTGATTTTGGGCTTGCAGCAGGTATTGGCGCAGATTTGGGCGGTGTAGGTTTTGGAGTACGCTATAATTATGGGCTAACAACTGTGGGCAAAGAACGCACTTTTTTAGGCACAAATTATACTTTCCCAGATGGCAAAAACAGTGTTTTGAGCCTCTATGCGTCTTTTTCTCTTAATTAAGTAGAAACAGTTTTGATAATTCAAATATAATTCAAACAATATTCATCTAATATTAACCTTAAACAAATAAAACAATGGGAAATCTTCTGTATATCATTGCCGTAGTGCTGATAGTATTTTGGGCAATAGGTTTTTTTGCATATAGTGCAGGTTCAATCATTCATATTTTGCTCGTTATTGCGGTTGTTGCCGTTCTGTTGCGAGTAATCCAAGGAGAAAGAATCATAAAATAAAAAATAGCCCCCAACCCCCCAGAGGGGGCTATAATACAATAAAAAACTACATTGCTCCCTTGGGTCGGAGCTTAACCATTTAAATAAAAAATCATTATGAGTTCATTAAAAGGAATTTTGGGCATTTTGGCAGGCGTTGCTACTGGCGCAGCTCTAGGTATTTTGTTTGCACCTGAAAAAGGAAGCCAAACTAGAAAAAACATCTTAGCCAAAGGAAAAGGCTATACAGATGACCTAAAAAACAAGTACAACAGTATGTACGAAACCGCTAATAACAAATACGAAAGTGTTATGAGTGATGCAAAAGAGTTGCTTTCTACTGAAGCAAAAAATTTGGTTACCAAATTAGATGGTAAGGTTGAACAAGCTAAGTCGGGCTTCAAATCATAGTTTTTTGTAATTTTTTTAATGATTGGTTAAATTCTTTTTGTCTTAATGGGAATTTAACCAATCATTTTTTTTAATCAATTTAAAAAAAGTCCCCCCTACTTCCTAAGGAGGGATTAGGGCTGGTTCAAAATGCAATTATTCATAAACTTAATTATCAAAAAAAGACCTTAAAAAACATCTTAAAAAAAACTTTCAAATGAAAAATAGAATTGGACTTTCTGAAAAAACAGTAAAAGAAAATACAGATTTGCTTAATGTGCTTATTGCAGATGAATATGTACTTTTTACCAAAACACGCAATTATCATTGGAACGTAGCAAGAGGCAATTTTCAGGAATTGCATAAGTTTTTTGATGACCAATATGCCATTTTAGATGAGCAAATAGACGAAATTGCGGAGCGTGTGCGTATGCTAGGAGAAACGCCTGTCGCAAGATTAAAAGATTTTCTAAAACTCTCACATCTCAAAGAAGAAACCGTAACAGAAACATCAGAAATGATAGAAAGCCTGTTGCACGACCACGAGCATATCATCACGCACCTGCGCAAAGACATCAAAATAACTGCTGAAAATGAAGATGCAGGTACTTGTGATTTTCTTACTAAAGTCTTAGAAGTACACGAAAAAATGGTTTGGATGTTGTCGGCATATCAAAAGAACTAAATAATTGTAAGTCAGATATTTAAAATTTATATAGCGGTGGCGTAAATGCTACCGCTATATTTGTGTTTAGTTATCCAAAATATCAAAAAAAACTTTGAAATATCCTAAAAAAACTGCAATTTTGGCAACGAATTTGTATAGTTAGTAATCAGCTAAACTTCCCGAAAGTTTCCAACTTTTGGGAAGTCATTCATAACAAAATCTCAAAAAATAATTCATAAAATAACTTAATCAATGATGAAGAATACAACAAACGCATCAAAAAAATTACTTTTAGCCTTGCTTGTTGCACCGCTTTTTGTGGCTAATTTTGAAGCAAACGCACAAAAAACAGTTTACAAAATTGAGCCTTCACACAAATCAATTGCACCTATTATTGGTACACCTAACTATATTTTTCAGAAAAAAGATAAGTTTGGTATCTTAAATGCAAAAGATGAAGAGATTTTGGAGGCAAAATATGATGCTTTAGAAATGATAGGAAACGACAAGGACAAGGTTTGTTCTTTCAGAGATAAAGATGTTTTTGGTTTTATTGATGGACGTAATCGTCCTATTGTCTTGAAAGGCACAAAAAGAGAAGACCTTTTGGGTTTTGCCGACAAAAATATTATGGTTTTTGTGCGAGATACCAAAGTTGGTTTTATGAATAAAAATGCTCAACTTATCCTAAAACCAGAATATGACGTTTTGAAAAATACGCCAATGTACAAAGAAGGCATTATCAAAATGAAAAAAATGGATACTGCTTATTACCTCAATTCACAGGCAAAAGTGGTTTACAGAGAATTTGATAAAGATTTTGATGGCAGTATCTACACTAGCGCAGAAACAATGAAAGCTGCTAATTGGAGCAGGAATTTTATTATTACCAAAATAAATGGAAAAGCAGGCGTGGTGAGTACAAGCGGTGGCACAGTTGTTTTAGAGCCAGAATTTGACTGGATTCAGGCTAATGCCTTCACAGAGCCACTTATTGCGGTTTCTAAAAAAGGTTTGATAGGTTTTTATGATGCTGCCTTTATTCAAAAAGTACGTTTCAAATTACCTTTTCAGTACGCTTATCACTCAAAAGACCGTTATTATGTGCAGAAAGGAAATAAATTTGGTATCACAGACACACTTGGGAAAGTTATCTTAGAACCACTTTTTGATGCCGTTAGTCCACAAACAGATGGTACAACTATTGTCACCAAAGGCAACAAAAAAGGCGTTTTGAACAAAGAATTGGGTATTATTGTGGCGGTTGGTACTTATGATGATGTGCGTGAGTTTAGTGAGGGTGTTGCGTGGGTACAAAAAGGTGGCAAATGGGGAATTATTGATGCAACAGGAAAACTTGTTATGCCTTGCAAAATAGAATCTGCTCAAATTCCTCCTCCATTCCTAAAAAATGCGTCTGTGGTTAATGCAGGTGGTAAATTTGGCATTATGGCAACAAAAGGAGAATATACAGCAGCTCCACAATACGAAACTTTTGGTAGTTTTGGAAAGAAAAGCGGTTTAGCCGTTGTTACAAAAGCAGATAAAAAAGGGCTTATTAAGCCTACGGGTGGTTTTGCGGTTCATTTGGGTGTTTATGACGACATACAAGAAGGCGTGGATAGTTACTTTGTGGTTACACTTAAAAACAAAAAAGGTGTTATCAATGCAGCTGGGAAAGTGATTGTACCTACAGAATTTGATGATATAACACTTATTGATGGCACTACATCAGCGGTTGTGAAGAAAGGCAGTAAATTTGGGGTAGCAGATTTGAAAATTTAAGTTTGGTATTTTATTTCCTATTTCAATAAAAAAGCGTTCAAAATGATATTTTGAACGCTTTTTTTTAGTATCAGACCAGAAAAGGGAGAATTTTGGAAAACAACTTTTGTATTAGTTCCAGCGGAACGGCATATTTATAGTAAGATAATTGTATTTGTATTAAAGCTTCAGAGGAGTGACATATTTATATAAGCCATTTTGTTAAAACTGAATACATTTTCACGGTTTTTTATAAATATGTCGTCCCGCTGGGACTGAATACACTTTTTTGCGTGGGTTTCTATAAATATACCGTCCTACTGGGACTAAATACAATATCACTCAACACTTCTCACTATTTCACTAAAAAAACCTATGCTTCATTTTCTTTATCCAAATACTCCTGCACCACTTCAATAGCGTTGCTGATAACATCACTCAAAGCGGTAATAAAAGTGCCTTTTTTGGCAAGACTAATGGCGTGTTTGATAGCATCTACTTCTTTTGGCACAATTTCATACGTTACTTTTCTTTTGGCAAGGTTGATGCCTTCCAACAAAAGTGCCGTGATTTCTTCCTCTGTTCTGCCTCTCAAATGCCTCTCACGCCTAATAATGATATGGTCAAACATTTGAGCGGCAATAGTAGCACATTCTCTAATGTCTTGGTCACGTCTGTCGCCTACACCTGCAATAATGCCTATTTTGTGTGGAGAATCAATATTTGACAAAAATTCTGAAATACCAGAATATCCAGCCTGATTATGCGCAAAATCAATCATTACCTTAAATTCTTTGAAATTAAAAATATTCATACGTCCTGGCGTTTGCGCTGCTGAAGGGATAAAAGTTTCCAAAGAAAGTTTTATATCTTCTGTTTTGAAGCCATACAAATAGCCTGCAAGTGTGGCTGCAAGTACGTTAGCAATCATAAATTTAGCCTTCCCTCCTATTGTGAGCGGTACGTGAGAAGCACGCTCCACACGCATTTTCCAATCTCCCTTTTTGATAGTGATAAAGCCATTTTCATAGATAGCTGCTATTCCGCCTGCTTTACAATGTTTTTTGATAACAGGATTATCTTCATCTAAGCTAAAATAAGCTACTTTACAATCCAATTCTTGTGCTATTTTGACACAATTTACGTCTTCTGCATTTAAGATAGCCCAACCATCTTTTTTAACAGCTTTCACCACAACGCCTTTCACTCGTGCCAAATCTTCCAAAGTTTCTATGTCGCTAATGCCCAAATGGTCACCTTGCAAATTAGTAATAATACCAATATCACATCTACTAAAGCCCAAACCAGCCCTCAAAATGCCTCCTCTGGCACATTCTAACACTGCAAACTCAACGGTAGGGTCTTTCAACACAAATTCTGTGCTATAAGGTCCTGTGGTATCTCCTTTTTCCAAAAGATGATTTTGTACATAAATACCATCAGAAGTTGTAAAACCAACTCTATAACCCATATTTTTGACAATATGTGCTATCAGCCTTGTGGTAGTTGTCTTTCCATTTGTGCCTGTAACGGCTATAATGGGTATGCGTGAGGGTTTTCCTAGTGGGAAAAGCATATCAATAACAGGAGCAGCCACATTGCGTGGCAAGCCTTCCGCTGGAGCAAGGTGCATTCTAAAACCTGGTGCAGCATTTACTTCCAAAACTACGCCACCGCTTTCTTTTAGGGGTTCTGTAAGGTTGGAAGCCATAATATCAATACCACAAACATCAAGCCCAATCACACGGGCAATACGTTCAGACAAAAACACGTTTTCTGGGTGCATCATATCCGTAACATCAATAGATGTGCCTCCTGTGCTTAGATTTGCTGTTGATTTGAGATAAACTAATTCATTTTTCTTAGGAATGCTCGCAAGCGTGTAGTTCATTTTTTCTAGCAAATCCAGCGTATCTCTATCTACTGTAATCTCTGTGAGGACATTTTCGTGTCCGTAGCCACGTCTTGGGTCTTCATTTTCTTTGTCTATGAGTTGCTGAACCGTACTTTTACCATTTCCTTTTACGTGAGCAGGCACACGTTGAGCGGCTGCAATGACCTTATTATCAATGACAAGCACCCTAAAATCATGTCCAGTAATGAATTTTTCTACAATCACCCTGCGAGAGTAAGTCTTTGCGTGAGCAAGCCCTGCAACGGCTTCTTCCCATGTTTTGACATTGATAGATGCCCCTTTTCCGTGGTTTCCATCAAGTGGTTTGATAACAATTGGATAGTCAATTTTATTGATAATAGTAATTAAATCCTCTTCATCAACAGCAATACCACCACCTGCCACAGGAATAGAGTTATTAGCCAAATGCCGTTTAGTTTCTTCTTTATTTCCTGCAATATCAACGGCAATATTGCTTGTTTTGCAGGTAATTGTTGCTTGAAAACGCATCTGGTTGATACCGTAGCCAAGTTGAATAAGAGAATTTGAGCCAAGTCTTATCCAAGGAATATCACGAGCAACTGCTTCTTCCACAATAGAACCCGTACTAGGTCCTAAACGCACTTCTTCTCTGATTTCACGCATTTTTTGAATGTCTGCTTCAAGGTCATATTTTTCTCCTTTGGCAAGCGCAAGGACAATATTTACGGCAGATTCTGCAGCAAAAAGCCCTACTTTTTCTTCTACATAAGAAAAAACGACATTATAAATTCCTGGTGTTTTTGTTTCACGAGTGCGCCCAAAGCCCGTTTCCATACCTGCAAGGCTTTGTGTTTCTAGCGCAATATGCTCAATAACGTGTCCTAACCACGTTCCTTGCGTAACTCTCATAAAAAATCCACCTTGTACGCCTTCAGAGCATCTGTGTTCGTACATTGAAGGGAAAAGTTTTTCTAATCTTTTATCAAAACCTTTGATTTTGTTGGTGGGTTTTTGTTCATATTCGCCCAAATCTAGGCGCATTTGAATGAGTTTTTTGCGGTTTACGCTCCAGATATTGGGTCCTCGTAGTGCTTGTACGCTTAGTATTTTCATAGTGAAAAACTTGTTTGGGGAGTTTAGAGATAAATTTTTAGGATATATTTTAAAGTTAGATTTTATAAATTTATTACAAACCTTGTAAATATTCCGTAATTATTTAGTAAAGATTTAGCAAACTACCATTAAATATGTTAAAAACAAATTTGTTAGGCGTTTATTTTTGTTTTGTTTGTTTTACTACGTGTATTGCCCGCCGTTGTTAGTATTTTAGCATTATTGATTTATAATTTGGAAATAAAAATAATTTTGAGTTTATTGCATGGTAAAAAGGTCAGAATGTGGAATAAATACATTGCGCTACCTAAACAATTGTAAACATGAAGAATTTTATTAAAGTATTATTGGTTATAACCTGCGTCTTATATTCATTATTTGTCATTATTATGGAGCGGATTAGTGGACAAAAAAGATGGGATTCGTTTAGTGTTTCTCAATCAATTAACGAAGCTAAATATGCTAATAGCTTTGTTGGAGAATATAAAATCCAAAGTATTCCAGATTCTGTAAAAAGAATTTTAGAGGAGTTAAAATTATTGACCATTATAGATGCAATGGACATATGGGTAGAGAAAGAGTATGCCTACAAAAGATCATATCTTTATTTCAATAAAATAGAATATAAATCTGAAAATTATCTAGTTTGTGTTAATCCAAGAAAATTACTTCAGAGAATAGATAGTACAATTTCAATGAAAATAATTCAAGGTGAATATCCTGATTTTGGTCTCTATGGAGATATTGATGATAAATATGCTAAGTTATCTAGTAATACCTCCTCTCACGCTTTGGAAACAGTAAATTTGAAAGATACGATACCAGAAATACTTGATGTTGGTATATACTTTAAAAACGTAAAATTTAATACAGAAGATAGAATTTGTGGGAAAATAAGACTAAAGCTAAAGCATCGTAACATTGACACAATACATACAGACAAACGTAGTTTGTGGAATAGAATAACTTATAAATAGATTCTTGTGATGTCAGGTTTTTCCACTAGACTAGAAAGCGTAAATAAAATAATGGAATTATGGAAATAGAAACTAAGTCAGTAATAAATATATATAATAAATCATCTGAAAATATTTTAGTTAATATTGATGCTGGGGTATTCTATTATGAAGAAATAAAGCCAGAAGATGTACTAAAAATTATTGTGAAAGGGGAGAAAGATGTTTACAAGGATTTTTGTGAGATACACTATTTTGAAAAACAAGTTACGGTAAGTATGGATTTTAACTTATCACTGAAGTTACGCAACATACCATTATTTTTAGCTAATTTATTAACCTCAGTACCAAGATAACAAAAGTACCGTAATTATCAAAATAAATGTGTTTTTAT
>JAYVGJ010000200.1:0-11569 GCA_043772375.1 Raineyaceae bacterium
GTCTTAATATATTAAAAGTATTTTGTATTCATTCATAATTCACAATTCATAATTCATAATTCAAAATGAGCCTTTCATTATTTACAGACAGAGTAAAAACCGTTGTGGGTGAGGATAGCAAACTAAATGCTACCGTAAAATTTTCTTTTGACGAGGGCGCAGTTTTCGTTGATGCCAAACAAGTACCAAATGTGGTTACTAATGACGACATTGAGGCGGATTGTGTGGCTATTCTTACACTTGAAAACGCCAATAAGTTGCTAGATGGCGAGTTAAATGCTATGAATGCTTTTATGATGGGCAAGCTCAAAATCAAAGGAGATATGGGCGTGGCTATGAAAGTGGTGCAGATTATTTCTGATGCGAAAAAATAAATAAAGTAGGAGTGCAATAAATTTAAAAAAATATCTAAAAATGACCAGAAATAGCCTTATTGAAGAGAATAAATCACTTTTTTGGTATTTTGACAAAACGCAGTTAAATACTATGAGTGATAGTGTTTTGATAGAATTTATTTTGAATTATGGCACTATACAAGATGTTAAGGCACTTTTTGAAGTATTAGGCAAAGAGAATGTAGCACAAGAGTTTGGTAATAAAATCAAGAATGAAAGAAATAATTATTTTCCACTTGTAAGAAATTTTTTTGACCTATATTTTAGAAGAAATGTACCTAAATATCCTTTCTGATACACAAAAAGAGCTTTTACCATTCCTGCAAAAATTCAAAAAAGAGTTTTTGCTGGTTGGCTGGACTGCTATTGCTTTGCAGATTGGGCATAGAGAAAGTATAGACTTTGATTTATTCAAAGAAAAACCACTCAATAAAAATAGTATCAAAAAGAAAATCAATGATTTAGATGCTAAAAGAAGGTTTATTTTTGAGGATTTTGATGGCATACACTACCTTATCAATGAAGTGAAGTTTACGTTTTTTTATTATCCTTTTCATTTGGAGGCAGGTGCAGAGCTTCAAAAATATATCAAAATGCCTGACTTGCTTACGCTTGCAGCTATGAAATTTTATGCAATGGGTAGGCGTGCCAAATGGAAAGATTATGTAGATATTTATTTCTTGTTAAAAGACTTTTTTTCTATTGAAATGGTAAGCAAAAAAGCGTTAGAAATATATAAAGAAGGATATTCAGAGAAATTATTTAGGCAACAAATTTGCTATTTTGAAGGAATAGATTATTCAGAACCAATAGTTTGGATAGTTGCACCTGTTTCAGATGAAATAATTAAGGAAAAACTGCTAGAATTAGCACTAAATTTTTAATAAAATGTATTACATTACATACAATAAAATTACTCAAAAATTACCATAAAAAGTGTTAGCAAACAAATCAATTTTAATTACGGGCGGAACAGGCTCGTTTGGCAAGGCATTAGCCAAAGAAATGCTAACAAAATACCCAAAAATAAAACAAATAATTATCTATTCAAGAAACGAACAAAAACAATATGAAATGGCACAAGAAGTCCTAAATTGGGGCTTTAATGCTAAAACTAAGTTTGTAATTGGAGATATAAGAGATATAAAACAACTAAAAAATACCTGTAAAAATAAAGGTCAGAATATTGATATTATTATTCACGCTGCTGCACTCAAACACATTGATTTGGCAGAACAAAATCCGTTAGAATGTATAAAAACTAATATAGGTGGTGCAGAAAATATCATTGAGGTAGCACAAGAACTTAATATTCAGACTGTTATAGCTATTTCTACTGATAAAGCCTGCTCTCCTACGAGCGTGTATGGTGCAAGTAAACTTTGCGCTGATAAACTCTTTGTGAATGCTAATAATAATGATAACACTAATTTTAGTATTATTCGTTATGCTAATTTTTTTGGGTCTGCGGGGTCTGTAGTGCCTTTTTTTCAGAAAGAAAAAGAGAAAAATATTTTGCCAATCACGCACCTTGAAACTACACGTTTTTCTCTTACAATGCACGAAGCAACAGCTATTGCATTAGATATTTTGGAAAAATCTTTGGAAAATTTACAAAATTTAACAGAAAAAACAGAAAAAAATACGTTTGGGGGAGAGATTTTTGTACCAAAACTCTCCTCCTATAAAATTACGGATTTGGCTGTAACTATTGCGCCAAAAGCAACTTTGAATGTTATTGGGTTGCGCCAAGGAGAGAAAATTCACGAGGAGATGCTTAATCAAACAGAAGCAGATTATGCTTTTGAAACTGAAAAATATTATATTATTGCGCCTAAAAAGCAACTTTTAGAAAGCTGCAAAAAACGTTATAATGGAAAAGAAATACAGGCAAATTTTAGCCTGGTTTCTAACCAAAATACACATTGGATTAGCCAAAATGAACTTTTAGAAATGGTTGGAAATATATAAGAAAAAAATAATAATGTTTAATAACAGAGTATCTATACAAAATTACGAAGATATCTTGCAAAATACGCCTTTGTGTGACTTGCATATGCACTCTACTTGGACTGATGGCGAGGGGACGGTAGAGGAAATTATTTTGCAGGCAAAAAATGTGGGACTAACAGAAATAGCCATTACAGACCATATACGCAAAGCATCTACTTATTTTGAAGATTATCATAAGGAGATTTTGAATTTAAGAGATAAGCATAATTTTAATGTTTGGGTAGGTTTTGAGGCAAAAGTGAATAATTTTGATGGTGAAATAGATGTAACACGAGAAGTGTTGGAAAAGGCTGATTTGAGCATTGTAAGCGTACATAGGTTTCCTTTAGGGCGAAAATTGATAACAGCAAAAGATTTTTCTTCTGAAGTATCACAAACCATAGAACTGGAACTTTCTATATCCGCACTGCGGAGAGGCGGCTTTAGTGTGCTTGGACACCCTGGCGGTATGAGTTTGCGCCTACATAAGGAGTTTAGGGCTGAGTTTTTTGAGGAAATCATAGAAGAATGTGTAAAAAGTGGTATTGCTTTTGATTTTAATAGTTCTTATCACGAAAATTCTAAGGATATTCTCAAAGAATTATTCAAAAAACATAATCCGCTTATTTCAATAGGTTCTGATGCTCACAGACTTATGCACATAGGGAATTGTCAGAAACTATTTTCAGTACAAGCGTAAAATAATAATCAAAAATAATTAATAAAACACAATTATTTAATATGCGTATAGGTATTACGGGCACAGGTAGCCTTATTGGACAAGCTATTTTGAAATGCATTCGTTTGTCAGAATTATTACCACAGATGTATCTTGT
The DNA here is from genome assembly GCA_043772375.1 of Raineyaceae bacterium. Classification (GTDB taxonomy): domain Bacteria; phylum Bacteroidota; class Bacteroidia; order Cytophagales; family Thermonemataceae; genus JANYGM01. The sequence continues at coordinate 3,224 of JAYVGJ010000200.1, forward strand.
TGGTTTTGATTATTTTATAGATACTATTGGCTCATATTGGTGTCATAAAAATTACATTTTGCCAGATTTTTATAAGAAAAAAGTTACTGAAAAAATTTGGTTAGACAGTCTTGTGCAACATATCAAAGACGAAAATTTAGAAATTTTGTTTATTGGGGTTGATTTTGAATTGCCTTTATTGGCAAAATCTCAGCAGGAAATTTTTGAAAAAACTAATTGTGCAGTTATTGTAAGTAATAATGAAGTAATAAAAATTGGAAATGACAAGTACCTAACATATCAATTTCTCAAAAATAATGATTTATACTATCCTGAAACATATTTATTCGCAGAATTTGAAGATAAAGTAAATGAAATTATTGAGGAAAAAGAAATAAATAACCTTTTTCCATTTATTATAAAGCCTCGTGTAGGTGCTAGAAGTGTGGGTGTGAGTATGTTGAAAAACATCAATGATTTTTATGAGAAAACTAAAAATATCAATAAAGAAGAATTTATCATACAGGAACTGGTTGGCAACAATGATACTGAATTTACTTGTGGTGTTTTATGCTCAAATGACGTTTTGAGAGGGAAAATAGCCTTGAAAAGAACGCTAAAAGAAGGCAATACTGCAAAAGCATCTTTCATTAAAGCGCAAACGCCTGCTATTTTATTGGAATATATAGAAAAAATTGCAGAGAAATTAAAGCCAAATGGCGTTGTAAATCTTCAAATTAGGATAGATAAGGCTGGTATTCCCAAATTATTTGAAATAAATTCTAGGCATTCTGGTACTACTTATATGCGTGCTTTACTGGGTTATAATGAAGTTGATTATCTTATTAGGTATCATCTTGGTCTGCCTTTAAGTGCCTTAGATGCACATGAAGGGCAAGTTATCCGTTTTTATGAGGAAAAACTAATACAAAATTTATGAATGTGGTAATTACGGGTGCAGCTGGGTTTGTAGGTAGGTTTTTAGCTGAAAAATTATCTCATAAACATTTGATTATGAATATAAAAAGAACAGAAAAAGATAAGCAGAATAATGTAATTTGGGCTGATTTGGCTGATGAAGATTCAGTAGGGGAAATTGTAGAAGAAATAAGTAAAAATAACATTAAAATTGATGTTATTATACATTTGGCGACTCGTACCGCATCTTCTCAAAATATAGAAGACATTTCTGTTTTGCATGAAAATAACCAGATTAGTTTAAATATTGCTAAATTAGCATCAAAATTAAAAGTAAAAAAAGTTATTAACTTTTCTAGTATGTCTGTGTACGCATACGTAGATGGTGTTTTTGACGAAAAAACTTTACCAAATCCAGTATTAAATACAGATGCTATTTATGGTATATCAAAGTTAAATAGTGAATATTTGCTAGATTTCTTTTTAAGAAGTACGCTTATGAATGTCATTCACTTGCGTATAGCTATGATTTATGGTGAAAATATGCCTAAAAACAGGATTATTCCAATGATGCAAAAAGAGTTAATGGAAACAAATATTATTACTGTTTGGGGAACTGGTGAGCGTGTTTTGAACCTAATTAGCTTGGATTATTTGTATGAAATTATTGATTTTTTTATACAAAAACAACAACTAGATACATTCAATACTGAGGTATTTAATGTTATAGAAAGGCAAATCTCTATGAAAAATTTGGCAGAGGAAATAGTCCAAAAATATGGTAATAGTAACAGTAAAGTTAGTTTTATAGAAAAAACGGCAACCAATACAAGTAAATTTTTTCTTGATGGGACAAAATTAAAAGGATTAAAGTTGAAAAATGATTAAGCATTTGAAATATATCTTGTTTTTTCCAAAAATTGGAGCTGATATGTATTTGACACATTGGCTACTTTTTTTCAAGCCAATACGCCTTTGGTTTCAGAAAAAAAAACTTAAAGCTATTGGGCAAGGCTCGGAAATACGCCCTTTTTGTGTGATAGATGGTACAAAAAACGTAATAATTGGAAAAAATGTTATCATACCAGAAGGTACAAGGCTTGTTGCTGATGCAAGCGACAAAACAGCTTTTATAGTTATTGAAGATGATGTTTTATTTGCGCCAAATGTGGCTATTTATTGCACCACACATACTTATTCAGATATTAGCTTGCCTATAAAAGACCAACCATTGAGAAATAAAACCACTGTTATTGGGCGTGGAAGTTGGATTGGCATCAACAGTGTTATTTTGCCAGGTGTTACTATTGGAAAGAATGTGGTCGTTGGGGCTAATTCTCTCGTAAAAAATGATGTACCAGATTATTGTATAGTTGCAGGAACTCCTGCAAAAATTATTAAAAAAATCTCATAAAACTTCAAAAAAGCATATAAAATATTGTATGATAATGGATTATAAAAAAGTATTTATCATTGCAGAAGCAGGCGTAAACCACAACGGAGATATTAGTCTTGCTAAAAAACTTGTTGATGTAGCTGTTTTAGCACAAGCAGATGCTGTGAAATTTCAGACTTTTATTCCAGAGCTTGTAGTTTCTCAAAATGCACAAAAAGCTGATTATCAGAAAAATACGACAGGAAAAGAGGAAAATCAGTTGGATATGATAAGGAAATTACAACTTTCTTATCAAGAATTTAAAGAATTACAAGCGTATTGCACTCAAAAACAAATTTTATTTCTTTCTACTGCTTTTGATATGCAAAGTTTGCATTTTTTGGTAGAAGATTTAAAAATCCCTGTTTTGAAAATCCCTTCGGGTGAAATAACAAACCTTCCTTATCTAAAACAAGTGGGAAAATATGCTATTGAAGTCATTATTTCAACAGGAATGGCTAATATGGGCGAAATAGAAGCCGCAATGAATGTACTTTTGGAAGCAGGAACACCAAAAAATAAAATTAGTATTTTGCATTGTAATACAGAATATCCAACACCTTTTGAAGATGTAAATCTCAAAGCTATGCAAACTATTAGGCAGGCATTTGGTGTAAAAATAGGCTATTCTGACCATACAGAAGGTATTGAAGTTCCTATTGCAGCAGTAGCATTGGGTGCAGATATTATAGAAAAACACTTTACATTGGATAAAGCAATGCAAGGACCAGACCATAAGGCATCTCTTTCGCCTGATGAGCTAAATCTAATGGTCAAATCAATAAGAAATATTGAAAAAGCATTAGGAAATGGTATTAAAACACCAAGCGCATCAGAAAAGAAAAATACTGAAATAGCACGTAGGAGCATACATATTGTCGCAAATTTGCCAATAGGGCATATTATTCAGGAAATTGATCTTGTGATGAAACGCCCTGCGGGTGGGATTTCGCCTATGATGCTTGATGTTATTATTGGAAAAAAACTGAATAAAATAAAAAATGCAGATGAAATGATTAGTTTTTCTGATTTGATTTTTGAATAATTCTTTGATACTGTTTTAATGTTTTTTGAATAACTAGCAGATATTTCTATGAAAATTGCAGTTCTTACTAGCTCTAGGGCTGATTATGGTTTTCTGAAACCATTACTAACACAAATGTATAAAGATGCTTTTTTCCAGCCACAAATTATTACATTTGGAACACACCAGTCAGCATTTTATGGAAATACCTATCAACATATAGAAAATGATGGTTTTTCTTCTACAAAAAATGTGGATTCTATTCTTATCAACCATACACCAGAAGCTATAGCAACTTCTATGGGACTTACTACCATAAAATTTGCAAGTATTTGGGCTGATTTGAGCAAAAATAAAGAAGATAAGATTGATTTAATTCTCTGCTTAGGAGATAGATATGAAATGTTTGCAGCTATTGCTGCTTCTTTGCCTTTTAATATTCCAATAGCGCACTTGAGTGGCGGAGAAACCACACTAGGCGCAATAGATGATGCCTTTAGAAATTCTTTGACTATAATGTCAAGTATTCATTTTACGAATACGCAAGCAAATGCGCAAAGGGTGAAAGAAATTAAAGGAGATGATAAAAATGTATTTTTTGTAGGTTCTTTGGCAATAGATAATATTCATTCTACTAAACTGTTATCTATTGAGGAATTTAAAGAAAAAAATAATATTGATTTGTCTATTCCTACTATTTTGGTATCTTTTCACCCTGAAACAGTAAATATAGAGAAAAATGAATACTATGCCAAGCAAATAGTGCAAAGTTTAGAGGAATTAAGCAAAGATTTTCAGATAATTATCACAATGCCCAATGCCGACACAATGAGCAATATTATTAGAGAAGTTTTTGCAACAATCAATTCAAAAAAACATATTATTCATACCCTAGAATCTTTGGGGTCTGTGGGGTATTATTCGTGCCTTGAAAATGCTTGTTTTCTGATAGGAAACTCGTCTAGTGGCATTGTAGAGGCAGCTTCTTTTGGAAAATATGTGATTAATTTGGGAGATAGACAAAAAGGGCGTGAAGCAGGAAATAATGTTATTCATTCTATCATAGAACAAAAAGAAATTATAAATAATGCTTTGAAAATCAGTGAATTACCTGATTTAAAAAAACAAAATATTTATGGTGATGGAAATACAACTAATAGAATTTGTGAGATATTGAAAGAAATGTAGTTGATGAAAATAAAAGTTATAAAAAAATATTAAAAAAATCAAATGTTATACGAGAAGAATACTATATCAGATACAAATAATATCAAACAAACCTTAGAATGTTTGAATACCTTTTCTAGCAAAGAAGATCTTACTTTATTTGTTGTAAATGTTGATAATCAATTAGTTGGAACAATAACAGATGGTGATATTCGTAGAGGACTTTTAGGTGGGAAAACGCTGGAAACGCCTATTATTGAGGTAATGTTTAGAGAATTTAGATTTTTGGAAAAAGAAAATATTGATATTGAAAAAGTACAATTTTTCAGACAAAATGAAATTAGTCTTGTACCTGTTTTAGACAAAGAAAAAAGAATTGTAAAAATCATCAATCTTGACGAAAAACATTCTTTTTTACCAATAGATGCCGTTTTGATGGCGGGTGGAAGAGGTGAACGCCTAAAACCTCTCACCAACGACATGCCAAAACCTCTCCTTAAAATAGGCAAAAAACCTATTATTGAATACAATTTGGATAGTTTGGAAAGTTACGGAGTGGAAAATATTTGGGTTTCTGTGCGTTATCTTGCAGAAAAAATAACAGATCATTTGGGAAATGGTGCTGATAAAAATCTTAAAATCAGCTATATACACGAGGTAAATCCACTAGGAACAGCAGGGGCATTAGCTTTAATAGAAGATTTTGAACACGACACAATCCTTCTTATGAACTCTGATTTGCTCACAAATATAGATTTTGAGGACTTTTATAAGACTTTTTTGCAGACAAAAGCAGCCCTATGTGTTGCTACTGTGCCATATCATGTGAGTGTACCTTACGCCATTTTGGAAACTGTTGATAATGAAATAGTGGAGATAAAAGAAAAACCCACTTATACCTTTCAGGCAAACGCTGGAATGTATCTTTTTCAACGCAAATTTTTAGATATTATTCCAAAAAATCAGTTTTTTGATGCACCAGACCTTATTCAAGCACTTATTGATCAAAAAGAAAAGGTAAGTTATTATCCTATCCTAAGTTATTGGCTGGATATTGGCAAACACGAAGATTTTGCTAAGGCACAAGAAGATGTAAAGCATATAAAATTCTAAATAATAGAGCAAATGAACACACTTTTTGATAAAACTTTGTTTCTCATTCCCGCACGTGGAGGCTCAAAAGGCATTCCAAGAAAAAATATTAAGGTGTTAGGTAAGAAACCGCTCATTTGCCATAGTATTGATATAGCAAAACATTTTGTAGATGATGCTTTTATTTGTGTTTCTACTGATGATTTGGAGATAAAAAGCGTTTGTGAAAATTATGGCTTAAATGTTCCTTTTTTGCGCCCTGCCCAACTAGCAACAGACACCGCAGGTAGTGACGAAATGATAATGCACGCTTTAGAATTCTATCAAAAACAAAGCATCAACATAGAAAAAATAGTGTTATTGCAACCTACATCTCCTTTTCGGAAGACTATACACATAGAAAATGCAATAAATTTGTATGAACAAAACATATTTAAAACCACCCCTAACCCCTCCTTTGAAGGAGGGGGACAAATTCCCCACCTTACTAAGGAGGGGCAAGGGGTGGTTTTAGATAATAATTATAATAATCAGATAGATATGGTTATTTCTGTCAAAGAAACAGAAGTAAACCCTTATTATTTGCTTTGTAATGAGAATAAACAAGGTTTTTTGGAGAAATTTGTAAAAGATATTGACATCATACGTAGGCAAGATGCCCCAAAAGTTTATCAATATAATGGTGCAGTATATATTATCAATGTAAAATCTTTCTTAAAGTATAAAAAACTAAGCGCATTTGAAAAAGTTATTAAGTATGAGATGGATAACATTAGTTCTGTTGATTTGGATACATTGTTGGATTGGGCTTATGCAGAATTTTTAATAGAAAAACAGTATTTTAAGTACGAATAATTTACGTAAAACCTCAATATGAATAATCAAAAGGTGTTAATAACAGGGGCTGATGGCTTTATAGGAAGTCATTTGGTGGAATATCTCTTAGAAAAAGGCTATAAGATAAGAGCATTCGTGTTCTATAATTCGTTTAACTCTTACGGTTGGTTGGATACCCTGCCCAAAGAAAAATTAAAGGAAATTGAAATCTTTTCTGGCGACATCAGAGACCCAAATGGTGTGCGTGTAGCAATGGAAGGCATAGATATTGTTTATCATTTGGCGGCACTTATAGCCATTCCTTATAGCTATCACTCGCCTGATAGCTATGTAGATACTAATATCAAAGGTACTTTAAACGTATTGCAGGCTGCAAAACTTCTTAATACCAAAAAAATTCTTATCACTTCCACATCAGAAGTTTACGGCACTGCCCAATATGTGCCTATTGACGAAAAACATCCGTTTCAGGGGCAATCTCCATATAGTGCTACCAAAATTGGTGCAGACCGTATGGCTGAAGCCTTTCATAAGTCCTTCAATATGCCTATAAGCATAGTCCGCCCTTTCAATACTTTCGGTATGCGACAATCTGCTAGGGCAGTTATCCCCACAATTATCACCCAACTTCTTAACGGTGAAACGCAAATAAAATTAGGTGACACTATCCCAACGCGTGACTTGCTTTTTGTAAAAGATACTGTAGCTGGATTTGAAGCTATTGCCAGAAGTGAAAAAACTATTGGAGAAGAAATAAATATAGCCACTCAAAGTGAAATATCCGTGGGAGATTTAGCACAAAATATTATCAATATTATTAATCCAGACGCAAAGATTGTACAAGATAATGAGCGTATCAGACCAGAAAAGAGTGAAGTATTTAGACTTTTTGGCAGTAATCAAAAGATAAAGCAGCTTACAGATTGGTCGCAGCAGTATTCTTTAGAAGAAGGTTTAACCCAAACAATAGAATGGTTCAGATTACCAGAAAATCTTAAGAAATATAAACATGAAATCTACAATGTTTAAATGTAATTTGTAGTATAATTAAAATAAATACCCAAATAATTAATGTAATTCCACAAATAATTAAAATAAATACCCAAATAATTTTAATTTACCCCCTATTTATTTTAATTATTACCCAAATAACTTTAATTAGTACCTTATTTATTTTAATTATTCTACAAATAACATTTATTATTCTACAAATGACAAATACAATTTCACAAATAACATAATAAAATTATATGATACCTCTTTCTGTACCTAATTTAGCGGGCAATGAATGGAAATATATAAAAGAATGTCTTGATACAAGTTGGGTTTCTTCTGTCGGAGCGTTTGTAGATGGCTTTGAAAAAGTATTTGCAGCGTATGTAGGAAGTAAATATGCAGTTTCCGTTGTTAATGGGACATCTGCACTACATATTTCTCTTCAAATAGCAGGTGTAAAAGCCAATGATTATGTAATTTTACCTAACATTACATTTATTGCAAGCGCAAATTCTATTCGTTATTGTAATGCAAATCCTCTTTTGGTAGATGTTTTTACTGACACTTGGCAGTTAGATGTTGTTTTATTAGAGAAATTTTTAGGTGAACACACTTATACAAAAGATAAGGAATGTTTTTTGAAAGAAAATCACCGCAGAATTAAAGCAATTATGCCCGTACACGTGCTTGGGAATATGTGCGAAATGAAAAAATTACAAGAAATAGCACAAAAGTATCATCTTTCTGTTGTGGAAGATGCTACGGAAGCTCTTGGCTCATACCAAAATGATAAACACGCTGGTACGTTTGGTGATTTTGGTTGTTTTAGCTTTAATGGGAATAAGATAATGACTACTGGTGGTGGCGGAATGATTGTTACGGATAATGAAACATTTGC
>JAYVGJ010000201.1:0-17496 GCA_043772375.1 Raineyaceae bacterium
TGCTTCAATATTCATAATATAGTTTGGAGTAAATGACCATCAAAATACAAAAATACGCTATTTTTTAAAATATACTAGACTTCTCGGGAGTTTATAGCATTACATTTGAAATTCAAAATCAAAAACCAAACTAATAATCCTATGAAAAAAACATTATTATTCTGTTTTGTCTTGCTAATAGCAATTCAAAGCATCAACGCACAGAAAAAAGCACCTACGCAGGTTAAAAAACCCTTGATTGACAAAAGCGTGAGGTTTGTTTATCTTATCTCAAAAGACCGCAAACACAATCCAGCTTATGAAAAAGCTATTGCAATGGCTGCAAAAGACATTCAAGGTTGGTACAAAAAACAACTGGGTGGCTTCACTTTCAAGCTAAACGAGCCAATAGTAGAGATTGCCTATTCAGAAAAAAATGCTGACTACTTTTATAGCAATCCAAACGGAGAAGATAAAAAGGCTTGGGGGTACAACAACACTTATGTAGAAGCTCAAAAAGTAATAGGTGCGAAAAAAGGGGATAAAAATTTTATTTGGGTGATTTATTCTGATGGTCCTGGGGATAGAGGAATGGGCGGAAGTGGCGTTTGTATTATGCCTGAAGATGATTTGCTTGGGCTTACAGGCAAACACGTAAAACAACCTGACATCAAGCGTTGGATAGGCGGACTAGGACACGAAGGAGGACACGCTTTTGGTTTGCCTCACCCAGACGACACCAAAAAAGACAATGATGCCATCATGTGGTCAGGTATTTATGAGGGTAAATACCCAGATATATGTTATCTCACGCCACAAGACAAAGAAAACCTTTCAAATAGTGCTTTCTTTTTTGATGATAAAGGCATAAATATTGCCGCAGACAACAAAGTAGTTGCTACTTATAAATATGCCACTGGGACATTTGTGAGGTACAATAACGCAAAAAGAAATAAATTTACTTGGAAAGAAATCAATAATAATGGTGAAAATGATTTTGCAGAAACGCAAATAGACAAGGAATTTTATTACCTAAAAGCAACCAGCAGAGACGTAGAAATAACAATCCCTATCAAAGGCGGGCAAAGTTTTTTGAGTACGGACAAACGAAAAACTTGGACTAAGTTTAAGATTGTGACGAAATAATAGCCACTAACCCCCAAAGGAGGAATAATACAAAAAAATAAAACTCTCTGAAAAAATCAGAGAGTTTTATTTTGAGTGAAATAATTAAAGCTAATTGACTAATTGACCTACTCTGTTAATTACGCTATATTCCAAGCCTTCAAACTCATTGAAGTGTGCTTTACCGCACTTTATTTTGATTTGCTCCTCTTCCCTTAATTTTGATAAATCTACCTCTTTTGTACCTGTATCTTTGGTTTCTACCACAAAATAAACTTTCTTATCATTCTCAAAAACTATAGCCCAATCTGGGTTATAATTGCCTATAGGTGTGGGGATTTTAAACCAATTTGGCAACTTAAAATAAAACTTTACTTGCTCACTTGTTTCACAGTTTTGTGCAAAATTTCTTTCTACGTTAGAATCCAAAGGAATGAAATTATCATAAATGGTTTTTGATTTATCTATCACAATAGAAAAAAAATCATTCTTATAAATATTCAAATCTTCACTTTCAAATAATGCCATTTCGTACTCAAAACCCTCTATTTTTTGGTATTTGATGCCGTCAATAAGCAAATGATTAAGCGTTTGTTTGATGGCGTGTGAAGACAAATCTAAAAATAATTGAGGGTTTAGTAAAGCATCTTTCAGCCTTCCAGACTTCTCCAAAATATCATAAATAGTTTTGCGTGTGAGTTCTGTTTTATTTTGAATATAACCCAAAATATCAGGCATTTTCCAACTAAAACCCTCAAAAGAAACTACTTTTTCTCCTAAATAATTGCTACTAATGCCCTCTTGTTTCATCTCAATAGCCGTTTTTGTAGAACGTATGGACACTGTTTTTACTTCAGGCATTTCTTTTACGGCTTGCCCTGCTAGCTCAATAAGTCTATTTGTATCATAAGCAACGCTATAAGTAGTTTTTGTTTTGAGTTTTTCCCAAATCTCCAAAAAATAGGGGTCTGCTAAAAAACCTTTCCTATACCTTATTGTTTGTTTGTCAGCTTTATTGACAGTCAAATTGTTGAATATAACCCCAAAATCATCTTTCATTTCTTGTTGAAGAGCTTTTGCAAAATCATCATAACTTTCATTAGCAATGACTGTTAGGCAGTTGATATTTTGGTCATAAATCCGCTTTCCTGTGCTATCCACACATAAGCGCAAGCCTCGCCCAATCTCTTGGCGTTTTTTTATTTCTGATTTTGATTCATTCAAAGTACAAATTTGAAACACATTAGGATTGTCCCAGCCTTCACGCAGGGCAGAATGTGAGAAAATAAAACGCAAAGAATTATCCAAATTCAATAACTTTTCTTTGTCTTTCATTATCAAATTATAGGTGTCATCATCTGCTTTCGTAACACCAGACGTATCTTTAAATTTGCCTTTATCTTGCGAAAAATACCCATTATGCGTTTCTTCAATGCTAAATCTATTCAGTTCTTTATAACTATCTTTTGAAATAAATTCTTGATAAATCTCTTCAAACCAAAGGGCAAACTTGCCTTTTATAGCATTCCCAGCCAAATCATAACTTCTATAATTAGCAACCCTATCAATAAAAAATAAAGATAAAACCTTGATACCCAATTTATTGAGTTTTTTTTCTTTGTCCAAATGTTCCTGAATGGTATTTCTGATTTGAATTTTCATTATTTCATCAGTCATTCCGCCTTGTGTTGCTCCTTTATTTAGGCGTTTTCCATTAGAAAACGAAATGAAATTGTTTTTAAGGTCTATTTCATTGATGATATAACCTTCTTTGTAAATCTCTCTTTCTCCTGAAAGTTTGTATAAATTATCATCTGATTTTACTGTAATAGTTTTCTTTTTTACTTCATTTTTTTCATTACAAAGAATAGTTATTTTTGCCGTAACTTTAGTTTTCATAGCCGTAATAGACTCTAAACAAATAAAAGCATCATTAAAATCTTTTTCTGATAAAACGCTATCTACTTCAATTTTTTTCACCAAACCCAATTCATACGCCTTAATGGGATTTAGGCTATAAGTAACATTGTTTTTTGTTTTGTGCGTAGCAGAATAACGAAAAACACAAAGCGGACTTAAATCACTGATTCCTTTCTGGCGTTTTTCTGATTCCATATTTTGCGGCTCGTCCACAATCACAATGGGGCGAGTTGCCTGCAAAAACGTAATAGGCGTTTGTCCGTTTAGTTTGTCGTTGGGTTTATTGATAATGTTGTCATCTTTGGCAAAAGAATCCACATTGATAACCAAAATTTCAATGTTATTGCTGGTGGCAAAACCTCGTAAAGTAGAAACTTTGCTACTATTATACACCATAAAATTGATAGAAACATTTTCATATAAACCCTGGAAATGCGTGTTTGTGATTTCCAAAGTTTTCAAAACTCCCTCACGTATAGCCACAGACGGCACTACAATCACAAATTTTTTGAAACCATACAACTTATTTAGCTCATAAATAGTGCGCAAATAAACATACGTTTTCCCTGTGCCTGTTTCCATTTCTACCGCAAAATCTAAGGCTTCTAATAGCATAGCAGAGGCAATTCCGTTGCGTTCTTGTACGGTTTTTAGGTTCTCAAAAATCTGATTTTCTGACAAAATAAGCTGATTACCAATACCATTGATAGTATTCAATTGCATATTTACTTTTCCTATTTCTTGTAGCTGAAAATCATTGGCACTTGCCAAAGGCTGCCCTTCAAACAAATCCGTCACGGATTTTATGGCATCTAGCTGAAAACCAAGATTTGCCTCAAAAGCTAATTTCATATATTTTTGTTATTATTTGTATTCATTCACAACTCACAACTCACAATTATTTAAACCGTTTTAAAGGCAATTTCTGCATCTTTCATTTGCAAAACCGTATTTGTTTTGAGTTGGTCGTTGTTTTCAAAAAGATTATCTAAAGCAATTATTTTGGCAGGATTTTCTGCAATGGCTTTTTTAATGGTTTCTTGGGTAATATCTTCCAACATCAAAATCATTTCTCCCTCACTAATCACATAATAACCGTTTCTTTTTTCTATTTTGCTGTTCAAATCTTTGCCACTTTTGAGCAAAAACTCTATGACCATACCTTCAATAGTGGCATTTTCTGCTATGGGGTCTAGCGAAAGTTGCATTTGCAAAAGCAAAGCTTCTTCATCTTTGGTTTTTGGTTGTTGCCATTGCTTAAAATTGCTATCCGCCAACTTAAATGCCTTAAAACCCAAATCAACGACTTTTTCTTCTACTTTCTCAAAGGCTATTTTGCTTTTTGCTTGCTGATTTTCAAGGGCAATTTTTTCACTGATTTTGTTGCCTGCCCTGCGGATACGCTCTTTGCTTATTGCTGCAATATTTTCATAACCCGCCTTGTATGCCTCACTTTTTACATCACAAAGCTCGGGCATCTGCACGCATATATACTTGCGGTTGCCACCATCTTCTGCGTTTAGCTCCATCACTGCGTGGGCAGTAGTGCCAGAACCTGCAAAAAAATCAAGAATAATTCCCTCCTTACTGCCCTCCATAGTCAATAGGTACTTTATATATTCAACTGGTTTTGGAAAATCAAATGGTAAATTTTCTGATTTTAAGTTTTTTGCATCAGATTGAGAATCAAAAAAATGAACACCTGTTGGTTTAGAATGCAAACACTCTCTTAAATATCTTTTGATTCTTGGTATTGTATTTTCGTCTTCACCAAAATGCCATTTATTTTCAATTTCATATTGACGTATTGTACCCTCTTTATATCTCCAACCTCCTTGCGGTTTTTTGCATTTAATTTTTGTAATTGGATGAATAATTTCAGAGTCAAAATTACCACTTGTAACACCGCCTGGATTGTCAGTTTGGTACACTCCATTATCATCACAATAGTAAAAGTGGTCAAATTCATAAAATCTTGGGTATTTTGTCAATGCTTTCATTTCATTTTCAATTTCACTTAACGCCATACCTTGTTTTAACAATCTATTCGCATAACTTTCAAATTCTCTGTAATTGTTTTTTGGTACAGACCATTCTTTTGATACCGAGAATTTATTTTTTGAAAAAACCAAACAATATTCGTGAGTTATTGAAATTTGATTGACATTATTTTTTGCTGAATTACTTACTTTAATTGTTTCTCCCACAAAATTTTCTTCTCCAAAGATTTCATTCATCAATAGGCGTAAATTATGTACTTCGTTGTCGTCTATGCTGACAAAGATAACACCGTCTTGTTTGAGTAGATTTTTGGCAAGGTAAAGTCTTGGCATCATCATATTAAGCCAGTTGGAGTGGTATTGTCCGTTTTCCTTGCTATTTTTCTTAAAAAAGCCGTCTGTGGTCATATATCCTTCTGCGTCTTTGTCGCCTACTCTTTCTTGGTATTCTGCTTTTGTTTCTGCAAATTTGTCTGGGTAAATAAAGCTATCATTTCCTGTGTTGTAGGGCGGGTCAATATAAATCATTTTTATTTTACCAAAATAGCTTTTTTGCAGTATTTTAAGCACTTCAAGGTTTTCCCCTTCAATAAAAATGTTTTGTGTTTGGTCAAAATTAGTACTTTCGGTTATTTGCGGTATAAGTGTTTGCGTGCTTGGTGTTTGTAGTATTTTGAAGGCATCACTTTTGCCTGCCCAATTAAGTACATAGCGTTCATTAGAAAAGTTGATGTCTTCCCCGAGTGTTGCTTTTAGTTTTTCCCAATCAATTTTGCCTTCTGCAAAGGCTTCTGGTAGTATTTCTTTGAGTGCTTGTAGTTTTTGTTGTTGTGGTGTAAGGCTATTTCCTTCCATTATTTAGTTTTTTATGTTTTGAGTTGGATAAGGCGTTTTTACTTTTCACAAAGATAATAAAACATTTGAAAAATCAAACTAAAATTAGCATTTTTTGGTCAAAAAAACATTATATTTGAAAAATCAAAAACTTAATAAATTTATGAAAAAAAACAATTTAGTTCTGCTGCTTTTTGTGGCTTTTTCTGTGCAAAATATTTTTGCACAAAATAAGGCTAATCAAACAGATAATCAACGACTTATCCCCTACCTAAAAAATGGTTTGTGGGGTTATTGCACACAAGACAAAAAAATAATCATTCCGCCAAAGTTTGAGGAGGCGCAATTTTTTGATAGAGATTCTTCTGAAAATGGAGAAAAACTCACCTACGCTAACGTCAAAATGAACGGAAAATATGGCTTAATCAGCCAGAAAGGAGATTTTATTGTGCCACCTACTTATGAAAGTGTTATTTGGTTTCGTGGCGGTATGGGAATAATTTTTAATACGCAACTCCAAGAGAAAAACGCAGAAAAATTGATAATTGTCAATTATCAAGGTGAAAAAATCTTCTCTTCTACCAAATATTTAGACATATATCGTGAGATGACAGACGGCTTGCAAGGGCTTTCTTTGGGCGACGAGGATTATAGAAGTGCCAAACTTGGTTTTATTGATGCAAAAGGCAAAGTTATTATTCCTTTTGTATATGACCAAATCTCGCCTGTGACTGATGGGCAATTCCAAAATGGGCGTGCTGTGCTTTTCAAAAACAATAAATTAGGTATTATTGACAAGAAAAATAAAATCATTTTGCCTTTTACTATCCAAAATGCCAACCCGAATGGTCACGAAATAGCCAAAGATGGAAGTGCAAAAATACATCTAATGAATAGCGAGGTTTTGCTCGTAAATCCTGCGGGAAAGATAATTGGAAAAGAAAAAACTGCTAATAACCCAAATAAAAATATCCCAAATAGTGAGAATATTATTAAAAATACTTTTACTAGTAATCCCAATAATTATGGTACTTCTGCTAATTTTTTGACAGATAAAAGTGGCAAAAAACTATCTAATGAAATTTATACCGAAATTTCGGAATTTAAGTTTGGAGATAAAAATGCCACGCAAAGCACTACGCAAGCACTTTGCGCAATAGCCGTAAAAAATACTGGGAAAGGAGATAATTTGCAACGGTTTTATGGCATTATTGATGCCAATGGCAAAGAAGTTGTACCATTTATTTATGACCAAATTTATGAATGTGCGGATAAAATTGTTCTCAAAACTAAAAACGGTTTATGCGGAATTTTGAATGCAAAAACGCTGAAAACACACACTCCTTGTGTGTATAACGACTATCTTAGTTGCAATATGAAAAATAATACGGTTTTGATGAGCAAAATAATCAACAAGAAAAATGCTTTTTTTGTTGTCAATGACAAAGGAGAAGAAAAGCAGGTAGCGCAAGATTTTGAGCTATTTCATAGTTATGATTTTAATGAACCAAACGAACCAATGAAACTTATTTTAGCCAAAAAAGATGGCAAATATACGTTTTTGAATGATGATTTTGTGCCTGTTTTTGATTATTATGATTTTTTGTTTTTTAATATTTATTTGGGCGGACAAAAGTTTTTACAAGCGCAAAAAAATGGCAAAAAAGGCATTCTGAACTACAAAAACGAGGTAACTGTACCTTTTGAATATGACGAAATCAATTCTGCAAATTTGAGCAATGAAGATTTGTTTTGGGTAACGAAAAATGGTAAAAGTTTTTATGCACAATTTCCTACTTCTCCAAACATAAAAGTAATTGAATACGCTGATTGAGGTGTGAAATTTGAATTAAAAAACCTCCAAAATAGCATTTTTAGAGGTTTTTTATTGAATTTCTCACTTATTTTGTGTTGATTTTTTACAACAATTTTGCTCCTTCCACAATTTCAGCAACCACATTTGGGTCAAAAAGTGTAGAAATATCACCCATATTGCTGGTGTCGCCCTCTGCTACTTTTCTCAAAATACGCCTCATAATCTTTCCACTACGAGTTTTTGGCAAACCCTTGACAATCTGAATTTTATCAGGCTTTGCAATAGCTCCAATCACTTTGGTGACTGCTACATTGATAGAAAGTTTGATTTTTTCTGGGTCGTTGTTTTCTGCGGCATTATCCAAGATAACATACGCATAAATTGCTTGCCCTTTGATGTCGTGAGGAAAACCTACAACGGCACTTTCAAGCACCAAAGGGTGCGAGTTAATGGCATTTTCTACCTCTGCTGTCCCCATTCTATGTCCAGAAATATTGATAACATCATCTACACGCCCTAAAATACGGTAATAGCCATCTGCATCACGTTTTACGCCATCTCCTGTGAAATAAAGCCCTTTGTAGGTAGAAAAGTAGGCTTGCTTGCAACGCTCGTGGTCGCCGTAAGTGGTGCGTATCATTGAAGGCCAAGGGAATTTGATGCACAAATTGCCCTCTACGTTATTTCCTGTGAGTTCTTTGCCCTCACTATCCACAATCATAAGCTGCACGCCAGGAAGAGGAAGCGTGGCATAAGCGGGTTTTGTGGGCGTGATACCTGCAATTGGGGAAATCATAATGCCACCAGTTTCAGTTTGCCACCAAGTATCCACAATAGGGCAGTTTCCTTTGCCTACATGCGTGTAATACCATTGCCACGCCTCCTCATTGATAGGCTCACCGACAGACCCCAAAATGCGTAAAGAAGACAAATTATGCCTTTCCACAGGCTCTGCGCCATACGCCATAAGCGAACGAATAGCAGTAGGAGCAGTATAAAGCGTTGTAACTTTGTGTTTTTCAATAATTGCCCAAAATCTATCCACATCAGGATAGGTAGGAATGCCCTCAAACATTACTATTGTAGCCCCACAAAGCAAGGGTGCATACACAATGTACGAATGCCCTGTTATCCAACCCACATCAGCCGTACACCAGAAAATGTCATCTTGTTCGTATTGGAACACATTTTTGAACGTATAAGCCGTATAAACCATATAACCACCAGTTGTATGCACCACACCCTTTGGCTTGCCCGTAGAACCAGAAGTATAAAGCGTAAAAAGTGGGTCTTCAGAGTCCATTTCTTCAGCTATATTTTTGACATCAACTTGGGTAATAGCATCGTGCCACCAAATATCACGTCCTTCTTGCATCACAACGGCACTTTTGGTGTGTTGGAGAACAATACTTTTTTTGATAGAAGGACAACTTTCTAGTGCTTCATCAGCAATTTTTTTGAGTTCAATGGCTTTTGCACCTCTATAATTTCCATCTGCGGTGAGCAGTATTTTTGCTTGTGCGTCATTGATTCTATCAGAGAGAGAATTAGCAGAAAATCCTGCAAAAACCACAGAATGAACCGCTCCAACTCTTGCACAAGCAAGCATTGCAATAGCGGCTTCTGGCACCATTGGCAAATAAATTGCCACCACATCACCCTTTTTGATGCCATTGGCAAGCAAAACATTGGCAAATTGGCAAACTTTCTCAAAAAGCTCGCCATACGTGAGCGTAATGTGTGGTTGTGTGGGGTCGTTTGGCTCCCAAATAATAGCAGGTTTGTTGGCAAGTAAGAACAGATTTTTCTCAAAAATATTTTCTGTAATATTAAGTTTCCCACCTACAAACCAACGAGCATAATAGTCATTAAAGTCCCATTCCAAGACTTTATCCCACTTTTTACGCCAGTAAAAACTTTGGGCAACCGTATCCCAAAAGTCTTCAGGATTGGCAATACTTTTCTGGTATTCGTACAAATAGCCAGATAAGGAATTTATTTTTGGTAGCATTTTAATAGTGTTTTTAAGGTTGATATTTTTAAACTTGCCCGCCTTCAATGTTGCTATATTCATTTTTGAGAGCGTAATAACCAAATAAGCAAAGCCCAAAGGCAATAGGTACAAATATTGTAATAGTGATAATCCAGAAAATATAGGTGCTTTGCATCTCACTAGCAGGCTTTTTCCCTGCTGCAATAGCGGTTTCCAAAGCGGGAATTTCTGCAAAAAACTGCCTGAACATCATAAAAATCAAGACAGGAGCAATGAGCATACAAACAATTCCAAAACCTTTTTTGATAAATTCCATAGTGAGTAGTGAGTAGTGAGTAGTGAGTAGTGAGTAGTGAGTAGTGAGTAGTAAGTAGTAAGTAGTAAGTAGTAAGTAGTGAGTAGTGAGTAGTGAGTAGTGTTTTTTGTCGTAAATATTAGAGTTTTTATTATTTGATTATCAAGCATTTATAGGAAAATGTATTTAAATCTAGGGTGCGACCCTTGTGGTCGCCCAAACAAGCGAAAGCAACACGACGAGCAAATACGCAAAATAAAGTGCAAAGTCAGATTTTAAACCTATTCAAACAGGCGACCACAAGGGTGCGACCTACATAATTCATTGATTGTCAAGATATAAAAATTCTAATATATCATACATCAAAGCCTCAATTCAGTTCTTGTTCTTCTATTGGAATGACATCACTATCAAAGGGTTTAGTGTCTTCTGTTCCTCTTACTGTTACTTCAGATTTTTTTACACTAACAATAGCCTTAATAAAATGCTCCAAAGGCGCAATAAGTGTAGCTAAAAGCACATTTATCACCACTTTATAGATAGGAATATTGCCTATGATGCTTTCCACGTAATTTTCAATATAGACATTGACAAATTCAAAAAGCAAAAATAAAGTTGCCAAAGAAAGTATAATAGTAATTCTTGCCCCACGCCTGCGAGAACCCAAATACAGGGAAATAACCGCCAGCGTAACAAAAAATGCTAATTCTGCGGCGTAAAACCAAACTTGCTCCCAATATGGATGATTTATTTTGAAAGAAAATGAAGTATATTCTTTGTTTGGAACACCATCACTATTATAAGATTTCACCTTAAAAACATAGCTTCCAGGTTGCAAATTGGTATAAGTTGCCACAGTATTATCCGCTCTTTCTGACCAATCTTTGTCAAAACCTTCTAAAAAATATTGATATTTTACTCTTTCTGGAATGGTAAAATGAATGCCTACAAACTCAAAAGTAAGGCTATTCTTGTCGTAAGGCAATACCAAATCATATTTTTCACCTTGCACTTTGATAGGAATATTGAAATCAGTATCAATATTATTGGTATATTTTTTCCAGTCTTCTACTTTATTAAAAAGTTTAATACTTGTTATATGCGTTGTAGGAGGGATATTGTTACGAATATCCTCTTTTGGGTCATATTTTACTACGCCTTCCAATGCACCAAACCAAATATTACCTTTTGTATCTTTGGTGATAGCATTTGGAAAAGTTTGTACCAATGTAAAACCATCAATGTAACTAAAATGCTTTGTATTTTTAGTTTTTGGGCTAAATTTATCAATGCCATTTCTGTGCCCTACCCAAATATCACCTTCGTTGTCTTCTACAATAGACCACAAATTTTGAGAACTTAAATTATTTTTCTTTGTATAACACGTAATACACGAGCGTTCTGTGGGCAAAGAAGCAGGTTTCATTGTACAAAGTCCGTTTTCAGTTGCCATCCAAAGCATACCATTTTTGTCTTGAATAATATCCAAAACAAGGTTATTGAGCAAGCCATTTTCTGTTGTAAAATTCTGAAAACCACCTTTATTGTACCTACTAAGCCCTCCATACGTTCCAAACCAAAGATTTCCGTCTTTGTCTTTGAGTGAGCAACGCACATAATTATCAGCTAGACCTTCTGCACGAGCAAAATTAGCAAATTCTTTGCCATCATACCGCCACAAACCGCCATCAGTTCCGAGCCAAATTCTACCTTCATTGTCTTCTACAACAGAAAAAACATAGTCATCTCCTGCAGTTTCTTGATTAAAATTAGTAAACTTTCCGTTGGTAAGTCTTGATGCTCCTTCACCGTTTGTACCTATCCAAATATTGCTTTTGGAGTCTTCATAGAGGGTTTTTAGGGTATTTGTAGGCAATCCGTCATCTGTGGTATAAGTAATATAATTTTTGCCATCAAACTTAATAAGTCCCTTTCCAAGTGTTGCAAACCAAATATTTTTATTTTTATCTTCCAAAATAGAGGTTACAGGCTTTTTTTGAACGTAATTTTCAGCAAAAATATTAAAACGCCTATTACTTAGTTTTGATGCGCCTGCTTCTGTTCCAAACCAATAATTTTTATTTTTATCTTGCAAAATAAAGTTAATTACATTACTAGCAAGCCCGTTATTTTCTCCAAGATTTTCTACTTCTGCATTATTATTATCATCATCATTATTGCTGTGAACAATAAAAATACCTTCATCTGTTCCTACCCAAAGTTTGCCTTTATCATCAAGCATTAAAGAGGAAACGCTGTTTCCTTCAATTTTTTTGTTTGGAACAAACTCATTATTTTGCATTTCAAAATGCGCAATGCCTTTGTCTGTTCCTATCCAAATCTTCCCTTTTTTGTCTTCAATAATGGTATAAACTTCGTTTGCAGGCAGCCCTTGCTCTTTTGTATATATTTTAATGTTATTATCAACATATTTTACAACACCTTGCGAGGTAGCCAGCCAGACATTTCCACGTGTATCTTCTTTGATAGCATAAATAGGTCCAGAGGGCAAACCGTCCGTTTTATTGAGATTTTTAAAAGTTTTGCCATCAAAAATACTCACGCCTGCGGCAGTTCCAAACCAAAGTCTGCCACGTTTGTCTTCCGTAATACAAATAATATCATTGTCTACAAGTCCATTTTGGCGTTTTGTGTAGTTGTGGAAGCGTTGCCCATCATAGCGGCTCACGCCTATACGGGTGGCAATCCAGATTTGCTTTTTCTTATCTTCTAAAATAAATTTAATATTATTGCTTAAAAGCCCGTGTTCTGTGGAATAACTCGTGAATTTGTGTCCGTCAAATTTGCTTACACCACCTTCTGTTGCAAACCACATATAGGAATTGTGGTCTTCCATAATGGCACGGACGTGCGACTCTGGAAGCCCACTAATGAGGTCATAATTGCGGAGAGGGTATATTTGCGCTTGTGCAATGGGCTGTGTAGCAAATTGCAATACTAGAAAAACACTAGTAAAAAACGCTAAAAATACAGAGTATTTTTTTTTCACAAGAGAAATTTCCTAAATAGTTGTGGGTGATGAGTTGTAAGTTGTGAATTTAATCAAAATATTGATAATCACCACTCAAAAACTAATAACTTAGTACTTAGTAACGGAAATTAAATAACTTGATTTTTTAGTTTTGCAATAACTTAATAATCAAAGATTTAAACTCGTACCTCGTACCTCTTATTTCGTACCTCTTTAATAGGTATTCTTTTGCTTTTTGACAGTTTTGGTATTGGTAGCAACTTTTTTCTTGTTTTCAAAAGTAGCTATTTTACTTTCAAGTATTTTGACTTGGCTACGCAAGTTTTGGATAGTAACATCTTTTTCTTCTGCTTTGTTTTTTTGTCCAGAAGTGAGCTTTCTTACGTCTTGGGTGATGTTTCTTTTTTCTTCTTCCAATACTTCTACTTTGGCACTAACTACGGCAATAGTGGCTTTGGCGTCCTTTAACTGTGTTTCTTTCTCATTTGCTTGTGCTAGTGCCGCTTTGTATTTTTTGGCAGGAACACAAGAGGTAAAGAATAACAAACCTAATAAAATGGCAAAAGCATTTAATTTATTTGGGAGAGTGTTTAATAATGTATTTAATTTCATTAGTTGATAGTTTTATATTGTAGTTACTAATTTAGTAGTTGATGGGTATTTTTATTGGAATATTTTCGTTGTAAAATTCTTGTTTTTTGTTACATTTTTACAAATATAAGAAAAAGATATTAGAAAGTTAAAAATTACTTTTATTCTTTTTAGATTATTTTTAGATTATTTTTAGATTATTTCTGATTTGATAAATATACAATAAAATTATCCCAAAAACTAAACTTTTTATTTGTATTTTTGTGTTTGAATGTAATAATCCTTTATAATCTTATCAAAAAGTTTTAAAAATATCAATGCAAAACTTGCCTATTCGTCCTCGTAGAAACCGCCAAAATGCCACTATTCGTAGTCTTATTGAAGAAACGACACTCCATAAAAAAGATTTTATTTTTCCGCTTTTTATTGCAGAAGGTACTAACCAAAAGCAAATAATTCCTTCAATGCCTAATATTTTTCGTTTTTCTATTGATTTATTATTAGAAGAAATAAATGAATGTATGTCGCTGGGTATCAAGGCTTTTGCTCCTTTTCCTAATATTTCTGAAAACCTCAAAAATAGCACTGCAACAGAAAGTTATAACCCAAATGGTTTGTTTTTAGATGCCATTACTCAAATAAAAAAAAACTTTCCTGATTGCGTGCTGTTTACTGATGTGGCTCTTGACCCTTATAATTCTGACGGACACGATGGAATTGTGCATAACGGACAAATTCTTAATGATGAAACGCTGGAAGTTTTGGGCAAAATGGCTCTTGCACAGGCACGTGCAGGAGCTGATTTTGTTGCGCCTTCTGATATGATGGATGGGCGTGTAGGCTATTTGAGAACTATTTTAGACCAAAATAATTTTCAAAATGTAGGCATTTTGGCATATTCTGTGAAGTATGCGAGTGCTTTTTATGGTCCGTTCCGTGATGCGTTGGCATCTGCGCCTAAATTTGGCGACAAAAAAACTTACCAAATGAACCCCGCAAACACTCGTGAGGCGTTACGTGAGGCACAATTAGACGTTTTGGAAGGTGCAGATATTATTATGGTAAAACCTGCTTTGCCATATTTGGACGTAATAAAATCTTTAAAAGATAATTTTTCTTTGCCTATTGCCGCCTACAACGTAAGCGGAGAATATGCTATGATAAAAGCCGCAGATGAAAAAGGTTGGTTAGATGGTGAAAAAGCAATGTATGAAAGCTTGATTTCTATCAAACGAGCAGGCGCAGACGTGATTTTGTCGTATTTTGCAAAGGAAATTGTAGGGCATTTGTAATTGTGAATTTTAAATTTTAAATTGTGAATGAATACATAATACAGTTGCATTCGTAATTAAAACCTAATAGAAACAACCCTGAAAGGGTTGAACAATCATAACCCCACGTGGAACGTGGGGAGAACCGTAACCAAAAAATCTCTTGAAAAAAGAAAATAAAAGTGGTCAAATATTTGATACACAAGTTCTGAAAAGGCTTTTTAAGTTTATTTTGCCTTATAAAATGACTTTTATTATAGTTTTACTTCTGACTATTACGCTTGCGCCTTTGGGCATTATCCGCCCATATATGATACAAATTACTGTAGATAATTATATGGAAGTTGGGCAGCAAAATATGCTTATTTATATGTGTGGGCTGATGTTTGGACTGCTTGCGGTGCAAACACTCGTACAATACTTGCATAGTTATTGGTCTGGTTGGCTGGGGCAAACCATCATCAAAGACATCAGAATACAACTTTATCAGCATATTCTTAACCTGCGACTGAAATTTTATGACCATACGCCTATTGGTAGGCTCGTAACTCGTAATGTATCTGATATAGAAACACTTAGCAGCGTTTTTTCTGAAGGTTTGGCGGCTATCTTGGCTGATATTTTGCAAATTGCGGCTATACTTTTCATTATGTTTTATACGAGTTGGAAACTTACTTTGATGAGTCTTTGCACACTTCCATTTCTTTTACTAACTACTTTCATTTTCAAAGAGAAAATTAAAGCCTCTTTCAATGAGGTGCGTAATGCGGTGGCTAATTTGAATACTTTTGTGCAAGAACACATTACAGGAATGAATATTGTACAAATTTTTGGGAGTGAACGCCTAGAATTTGATAAATTTAAAGAAATAAATAGAGAACATAAACGCTCAAATTTGAAGTCTGTGCTGTATTATTCTGTTTATTTTCCTGTAACAGACGTGATTTCTGCGGCAGGAACGGGGCTTATTGTTTGGTATGGTGCAAGGCAAGTTTTGGGAGAAGAAGTTACGCTGGGCGTTTTGGTAGCGTTTATTATGTATTTGAGTGCTTTTTTCAGACCCATAAGAATGATTGCAGACCGTTTTAATACACTGCAAATGGGTATAGTAAGCACAGAACGTATTTTGGCACTTTTGGATAATAAAGAAGATTTGCAAAAAAATGGCACTTTTAAGCCAGAAAGTACACTCGGGGAAGTATCATTTAGAGATGTTTCTTTTGCTTATGATGAAGAAAATTATGTTTTGAAAAACATCTCTTTTGAGCTAAAAACAGGTCAAACTGTTGCGCTTGTAGGTGCGACAGGCGCAGGAAAATCATCAATAATCAATCTGCTAAACCGTTTTTACGAGATAAATAAAGGGGAAATTTTAGTTGATGGCGTGGATGTGAAAGAATATGATTTGGATTTTTTGAGAACTAAAATTGGGGTAGTTTTGCAAGACGTGTTTCTTTTTTCTGGCTCAATCAGGGAAAATATTACATTAGGAAACGACCATATTACAGATGCCCAAATTTGGAATGCTGCTAAACTTGTGGGGGCAGACAAATTTATTGAAAGACTTGCCAACGAAAAAATGCCTAACGGCTTAGATTATGACGTTATGGAGCGTGGCGCAACGCTTTCAGTAGGGCAGAGGCAACTGATTTCTTTTGTGCGCACAATGGTTTACGACCCAAAAATAATGGTTTTGGACGAAGCTACCTCGTCTGTGGATAGTGAAACGGAGGAAATGATACAAAATGCTATCTCAAAAATGATGAAAGGACGTACTTCTATTGTCATTGCGCACCGCCTTTCTACCATTCAAAATGCGGATACAATTTTGGTTTTGGATAAAGGAGAAATCAAAGAAAGCGGCTCACACGAGGAACTTTTGGCACTTGGCGGCTTTTATAATCATCTTTATCAAATGCAATATAAAAGTGCAATTACGAATTAACAATTACGAATTACGTTTTTTTTATTACGAATTAACAATTACGGAAATACAATTATTGTAAGAGAATAGGGCTCAAAAACAGGGATATTTTGGTATATTTGTACTTCAAAAGATACCTTAAAATAATAAAATTATGGCAAAAAAGAAGGAATGGCGTGAGGGCGAGATAGTGCTTGCTTTTAACCTCAAAAAAATTGGGAAACATTACACGCCAACTATGAAAGAATGGCTTGATGTGCCTGCACCAGTATTAGATGTTTTTGAACAACATAGTTTTGAGCATATTTTAGGCAAAAAAGATAGAATTAGTACGTGGAGTGAGGAAGACCTAAAAATGAAGTTTATTAGCCCCATTTTGGAGCTTGGCAATGTAATGGAAGATGAAAAATTTGCGTCTTTTTTTGATAAAAAGCTAGCAGCACAAGTGCAGGGGCATTTTTTGTCTGTCAAGGCGGATTTTGTGGTAGCAAAAGGACTTATGGATTTTATGCAAAAACCGTACTTTCATTTTCAGGAATATAAACCAGATAAAAACCCAACAGGGGATTCTATGGCGCAGATTTTGGAGGCTTTTCTAATAGCACAAGTGCTTAATGATGACGGAAAACCACTTTATGGGTGCGAGGTAAATGGCGTAAACTGGAAATTTATTACAATGGAAAATGATAGTTATTGCGTTTCTGAAATTTATAATAGTACAGATAAGGCTGATTTGCTACAAATAATTGCCGTTTT
>JAYVGJ010000202.1:0-7652 GCA_043772375.1 Raineyaceae bacterium
TGCTTCAATATTCATAATATAGTTTGGAGTAAATGACCATCAAAATACAAAAATACGCTATTTTTTAAAATATACTAGACTTCTCGGGAGTTTATAGAAGATTTTAATTTTCTATGAATTGTTTTCTTTAGGCATGTGGGGCAGTTCTGTTGTAGAAAAAACTTATCATTTTCGTTTTGTGCCATTTGAATACCATTTTGCCTCCAAACTTGCCAAGTTTTAGCTTGCGCAGATTTTAACTCACATTTCGTACAATGCCATTTTAAATCTTTCAAAACCTCCCAATCTTGATAAGATGTTGTTTTCTCATTTTTAAACGGGTTCATATTATTCTATTCTAATTTTCCATAAAAAACTTTCCTCATTTCAAAAAGTAGCTGATTTATTTTTTCTTTGTTTACGTCTTCTGGCAAGGTAGAGTTTTTGTAAAGATTTTCCATATTTTCAATACGTTTTTCTGCTTCGTCTAAAAGTTCTTGATAAGAAAACTCGCCTAGTCGCACTTTTAAGAGGTATTCTCTGTTTGGTCTTCTCACTATTACTTTTTGTAGTGTTGCTATTTCTTCCGCCATATCCAGCAGGCGCAAAGTATGCATTAAATTCTTAGAGTCATAGTTTTTGCCATGAGAAAGTGTGTTTTCGTAGCGCTCTGCGTTGCGTTTTTCTACCCAATCCCAGTATTCTTTGTAAGATTTGCAATAAGACGAATAACCTTCTTTATTGAAATATAGGTACGTTTTTGGCGTTTGTTCCTTTGGAATTGAACTTAATAAAACATCATTTGCTTCTTCTTTTTTGGATATTCCTTTGTAATTTAAAGAATTATCTTGGTTATCAATGTTTTGATTATCATCATAAAAAAGTGCATAAATATCCTTAAAATGCGGTATTGCGGAAAGTCCACAATTTTCCTGCAAAAGCTGATTTTTCTCCAACCAGCTCAAAAGTGGCATAGAGCCATTGCCTTGTGTGATATGGCAAAAATGCAAAATAGTTTTTCTATCTTGTTCCACAGGATTAAATATTTTTTTGTTCAGTCCTCGTGCCTTGTGTATCTGCGAGTAGGCGTAACCAGCAAAGGTTTTTTCACATTTTTTGGTCAAAAAATCTTTTGCCAAAATCATATTCATTATTTCGTGTTTTTGCAAAATACAATCTTCTGGCGCATTCAAAAGTTCCAATATATTTGGATTATTGTCTGCCAAAAGTTCTATAAACCGCTTTAATTCATAGTAAACGGTGTCGTTGGTGGTGTCTGCCACTTGTGGAATATAATTTAAACTATAAAAATCTTTTTCAGGCAAAACAAACACACCACGAATATCTGTATCAGATTTGGGCAAATTAGTGCCATAAGCTCTGCTTCCGCTGATACATTCAAAAATAATTAGTTTTTTATCTTGTAAATCCTTGATTGTCATAGTAGTTGTGAATTATGAGTTTTGAGTTGATAAATTGTATTTATAAATTTGTTCATTTGTATTAAAACCCTGAAAGGATTTAACATTCATAGCCGTAAGTCGTACTTACGGAACGACAAGCAATGTATTAAATAAAATACATACACACAAAATTCACCAAAAAACCAGCCCCAGCACCCATATAAAGCTCTTTTTGAGAATGTGCGCCTAGTTGCATTCTTGCACTCATCACCACGCCCACAAACACGCTCACAAGTACACACCACATCATTAAATCTCTGTCGTGAGTACGTGCCACAATAGCAATCAAAATACCCAAAATGCCACTTATAGCCCAACTATGCGCACTTATTTTCCAAAATAAACTAATAATAGTAATCAAAGCCAAAGACAAGGTAATGCTGCTCATCATTACAATAAGCCTTTTGTCCAAAAATGCCCTTTCCATAATCAGATAAAGCAAATAAGTAATGCCCAAATACCACAAAGTAATGAACGCAAACGGCAAAGGGCGTTCTTGTCTTTCTTTCATAGCGAGGCTTTTAATGATTTTTAGCTTCCAAAAAGCATACAAAAAAAGCGCAGGAAAAATAAACGAAAATATCAGAAAAGATTGCAATAATAAAAATTTCAAATCCATACTTCTAAAACTCAAAGTATAAGGCGCACCATAACACACTACCAAAAAAAGTGCGGTAGGCATCAGCAAAGGGTGAAAAACAACTGAAATGATATTTGATATATGATGTGTGATGTGTGATATGTTTTTTGACATTATTTTTTAATGATTCTTAATGATTCTTAATGATTTTTAATGATTTTTTTAGAGAAAAGCCACTCAAAAGCAAATTTAGACGCTTTTTGAGTGGCTTTTTTGTAATCAGATTATAAAATTAGTGCTAATTTTGTGCATTCATATAGATATTTTGTATTATATCACACATCATATATCACACATCAGAACTATTTTATGTAAGACTTTGCACCAGAGGCAGTTAGGTAATATTTTCCACCACGTGGACCTTCAAAAATCATACGCCCTTCTTTGTCTTTACCAACTTGTTTGTCGTTGTTTTTGACATCAGATTTTGTTTCTTTTTTGATGTCTGCTTTGCCATCATTTACATAAGACTTTGCACCAGAGGCAGTTAGGTAATATTTTCCACCTTTTGCGCCCTCAAAAATCATACGCCCTTCTTTGTCTTTGCCAATTTGTTTGTCATTGTTTTTTGTGTCTGATTTTTGCGCTTGTGCGTCAAAATTCATACAAAAGAAAAAGCCCAAGAATAACATTAAAAATAGCCCTTTTGACAATTTGCTTGATGTTTTTGTGTTGATTTTCATTGTTTTTTAGTTTTGAATTAGGAAGATTATTTTAAAGATTATTTTGTTGCATTTATTTGTATATTTGTAGCAACAAAACAAATTTAAGAAAAAAAAGTTAGATTACAAATTGTTTTTCTAAAAAAAAATCTTATTTTCACCTATTCAAATATTTGCCTAACGCATATTTGATAGAATACAAACAATCAACTTATTATTTTCTCTATTTACTATTCAATTTTCTATGAAAAATATACTTTTAAGGTTGTCTTTTGCCACTTTTTTAGCATTTTCAACAACACAGTTGCAGGCACAAGAAACCCTTACACCAGAACAACAAAAAGAACTTTCGGAATTTAGCAAACACGAGCAAACGGCTATTACTACTTTGCCAAAAGGCTATCAATTATCCAAATCTTACCGTTTGCGCCTAAAAAAAGATAGCAACACAGAAGATGCAGAATATCAGTCTATTTTGAGCAAAACTTCCAGTTATGTGGTGGTTTTGTCGGGTAATTTCTCATCAAATGAAAAAATAAATATCCGTATTATGAACGAAGAAGGCAAAATAATGGCACAAAACACAGACGGAAAGGCGGTTTTGAAGTTTACGCCAGCTGTTGCAGGTATTTATAAAGTTGTGTTCAATTTGAGTACAGATAAAGAAGTTTTGGTAGCTTCTGCGCTTGGTTTTGCCAAAAAGTAAAGTATGAGTTTCAATTTATGAATAAATATAAAGCGTTGATAATCAAATATTTAACTTATGTCATATAGTAGATTTAGGAAGCTAAAAGTCGTTACAGAAACTTTTGGATTATCCGCAAAACGAGAAAAGCTATTTCACGAAATACCTCTCATAGAAGCCAGCAGTTGGCTAAAAGAAACGCTTAGCATTAGTGAATTACTGCCACTCACGAATGAGAAAGGAAAAGCAGAAAGGATTATTTCGCCCATTTTGACAGAAATAGCAAGGTTTTATGTAGAAAAGATTTCGTTTTTTTCTGGTGAAAATTTGCAGGTAAGCGAAGATTTGTCAGGAGAATGTGACTTTTTTTTTACGCTCGTTCCCAAAAGTATTTATCTAGAAAGTCCTATTATTTCGCTTGTGGAGTCCAAAAATGAAGATATGGAGTACGGAGTGGCACAATGTGCCGCTCAACTTTACGGCGCAAGGCTTTTTAATGAAAAAGAAAATAAAAATATTCCAATTCTTTATGGTTGTGCCACAGACGGCATAGAATGGCGTTTTATACGTTTTGAGAATGATATTTTTGAAATAGATATGAAAGTTTACACCAATTTAAACGAGATATTAGGTATTTGGCACCATATCATCAAGTTTTACATCAATTCTTACCAAATTCCAAGTAATTAAACAAGCAATTTGGCTAATTTATCATTTATTATGACTTTTCCAAAAGCTCCAAAATCTTATCTAAAGGCATATTTTTGTCTTCCAGATAAATTGGGTTATGAAAGTTGTTCAGTTTCTCCAAAAGATAAATAAGTTGTTGTTTTTCTTCTTGTGAGAGCTTTCCACCAACTATTTTAGCCACTTTTTGCATCTCACTAAGGCTGCTAAAAAACACTTCTTTTCCTAGTTCCGTAATTACTAAAACCTTGCTCCGCTTATCTGTGGCGTGTTTTTCTTGTGTAATAAGCCCATTTTTTGATAAGCGTTTAACGACTTCTATCCCAGAAGTTTTTTCTAAAATATGGCTTGTAATCAATTCTGTTGGACTAATTCCGTTGGTATAAAAAATATTTGCCAAAAAAACAAAATCATCACTTGTAGTAAGTAAATTATTTTCCAAAGCTTTTTTGGTGTAATTACGGGCATAACGCACCATAAAAGTAACAAACCTGCCAATAGAAATATCCAAATCATTGTTATTTTCTAATAATTTATTTTCTAATAATTTATTTTCCAGTGATTTATCTTGTAATGATTTGTTTTCCAATAGTGATGTTTTTAGCATTTTTTTAGCACTTTTTTGGTATAACCATACGGAAAAATCAGTTATATTCTGTTTTTCTTTTTGTGGGTTTTTCTCTTCAAACTCCTCTAAAATATCTAATAACTCTTTGTAAAGGGCATATTTCATTGTATCTCTATTATTTTTAAAAAATTATTTTCAAAAAAATACTATTTTTTTTCTCATAATGAAACCTTTTGTAATTTTCATTGTTATACTAAAACATACTAAAATTTACATAAAAACTATAATTTAGTATGTTTTAGTATAACTTATTTGTAACAAAAAAAGTTTATCTTGTAATCATTTTTTATCAAAAAAATCAAAATAAAAATCTTGTCAAAAAACCTCAATGAAACATTTATTATTTATCATTATTTTTAATTTGCTAACCCTTTCTAACGCACTTTTTGCGCAAGATACAACCAAAGTCACCAAAGATACGGTTTTAATCCAAAAAAATATCCGCACAGGAAAGATTTTTGGGAGCGTAAAAGACAAAAATACACAAGAAATTATTATTAGTGCCACAGTTTCTGTAGAAGGAACACAAATAAGCACTTTAAGTGATGAACAAGGCAGTTTTCGTCTGGAAAATATCCCTGTTGGTAGCTACAACATCAAGGTTAATTCTCTCAATTATAAGGAGCAAATCCGTTATAATATTGTCGTAAACGCTGGAAACGCCAATACGCTTAATTTTGAGCTATTGGAAGACATTGACAACGAAAATGAAACCGCAACCGTTGAGGTTTCTGGTAAAAAAACAACTGTTGCAGTAGCAAATATTGATACACCATTATCCATTCAAAGCCTTTCTAGTGAGGAGATTAAGAGTAATCCTGGTGGAAATTTTGACATCTCACGTGTGATACAAGCACTCCCAGGCGTGGGTGGCACGACAGGCGGGGGAGGTTTTAGAAATGATATTATTATTAGAGGTGGCGCACCAAACGAAAATGTTTATTACCTTGATGGGATAGAAATCCCTGTTATCAATCATTTTGCGACACAAGGCTCTGCGGGAGGTCCTGCGGGCATTTTAAATGTGAATTTTATTGAAGATGTTACCCTTTCGTCTAGTGCTTTTCATAGTAGATATGATAATACTTTGTCGTCTGTTTTGCAATTTAAGCAACGAGACGGCAACCCAGAGCGTCTGCAAGCAAATATTCGTTTGAGTGGTACAGAACTTGCCGCAACATTAGAAGGTCCTATCAACAAAAAATCAAAGAAAACCACGTTTTTAGCCTCCGCAAGACGTTCTTATTTGCAACTACTTTTTGCAGCTATTGATTTGCCTATTCGCCCTAATTATTGGGATTTTCAGTATAAAGTTACGCACAAATTTAATGCAAAAACCACACTCACCGCTATTGGAGTAGGTGCTATTGATGAATTTAAGTTTGGCGTACCACGAAATTCTAGTGCCAGTAAAGAATATGTTTTGCGTGCTACGCCATTTATCAACCAATGGAATTATACGGTGGGAGCAACCGTTAAGCACTTGATAACCAATGGTTTTGTGAGTATTGCGCTTAGCAGAAATATGTTTGATAATAAATTAGACCAATTTGAAGACGCACAAAACGCTGACGAAACTAAGCGCACTTTGGGTTTGCAATCACAAGAAATTGAGAATAAATTGCGTATAGATGTAAATAAGAGTATAAAAGGTTGGAAATTTTCTTACGGAATGGTGGCGCAATTTGTCAAATATAATAATAATGCCTTTATTCGTGTCAGAAACCCACTTTTTGATAATACAGGAACACAAATTGCGCCTGCTATCAATGCGAAATTTAATAGTGCCATAGAATTTGGAAGATATGGCGTTTTTGGGCAAATTTCTAAGGTTTTTGGAAAATTAGGTGCTTCTTTTGGTTTGCGTACAGATATGAATGATTATATGACTGATGCAATGAACCCGCTTAGTACGCTTTCTCCAAGATTATCTTTGTCTTATCCTATTTCAGATAGGATTACGGCTAATGTTTCTGTTGGAAAATATTACAAATTGCCTACCTATACGGTGCTTGGTTTTGAAGATAACACAGGAAATAGAGTAAATAAAAACAGTAAATATACCGCTTCTATGCATTATGTGGCAGGTTTTGAGTTTTTGCCAACACAAAGTTTGCGCATTACAGCAGAAGGATTTTTTAAGAAGTATGATAATTATGCTGTTTCTGTGCGTGACGGTATCTCACTTGCTAATCAGGGCGGAGATTTTGGTAGCATTGGAAATGAGGCAATTACCACTAATGGAAAAGGGCAAACTTATGGTTTTGAACTTTTTGCACAACAAAAATTATCAAAAGGTTTGTTTATTGTGGCATCTTACACGTTTTTCAAAAGTGAGTTTGCAGGCACTAACGGCAAACTTACTTCGTCTGCGTGGGATACAAGGCATTTATTCTCATTTATTTTAGGAAAAAAATTCAAGAAAGGCTGGGAAATGGGCTTAAAATACCGTTTTGCAGGTGGCACGCCTTACACGCCTTTTACGAGTGATGACGCACTTGCAAAAAGCCAATATGTGCTTACGGGCAGAGGTACGCAAGATTTTACCCAACTCAATACACAGCGTTTGAGTGGATTTAACCAATTTGACTTCCGTTTGGATAAAAAATGGAATAAAAAAGGCTTTACTTTGGATATTTATCTGGACGTTACCAATGCGTTTGTCTTCAAAAATCCAGCAATTCCACGTTATACATTTAAAAGAGATGAAATAACCAAGCAAATAGTAACAACAGACGGAAAACCACTTGCCGCCAATGGCTCAAATGCTATTTCAACCATACTTCCTAATGATGCAGCAAGTGTAGTACCAACTATTGGCTTTATTGTTGAGTTTTAATTATGAGATGTGAGGTGTGAAGTGTGAGGTAAGTACATTAGACCTCCTGCGAAAAAGTCTTGGTATTTA
>JAYVGJ010000203.1:0-10814 GCA_043772375.1 Raineyaceae bacterium
TGCTTCAATATTCATAATATAGTTTGGAGTAAATGACCATCAAAATACAAAAATACGCTATTTTTTAAAATATACTAGACTTCTCGGGAGTTTATAGAAAGATACTAAAATCTTTTTGCAAATAATACAAAAAATCTCAAAAAACGCCTAAAACAGAAAATAATATTGTGCAAAACCTGCCAAAAGTCCTAAAAATGCTCCTATTAAAATAAGTTTCATTTCGTCTTCTTGAAAAACTGGGCGCAAAAATCCTTCAAATTCTTTGGGAGAAAGTGCCTTCATCTTGCGCAAAAGCTCATGTTCTAGGTCCAAAGATTTTTCTGTATAATCAAAAATAGAACGGACAGAAATAGGCATTTCTTGTATAATGCGGTAGGAGGCAATGTTTTTGATGGCTTCTAGGCGTTTTCCTACAACAGTTTCTACCAAAAGTTTGGAGTTTCCTATGGCTTTTTCTATGATTTGATGCACTTGCGCTTCCAAAAGTTGTGCCATTTTAGCCGCACCAGGTCCACGCATTACGTACTCAAACATACTTTCAGTAGTCAAAATCTCATTATTGACCATTTTGCAATAAACCTCTGAAACTTCATTTTGTCTTTTGATAAAAAGCCCTTGAAAGGTAAATAAACCAAGTATTTTTTTTGGATAAAGTGGCTCAAAAATCAAACGCAATGCCAAATCATTCGTCAAATAGCCCACAATCAGCCCAAAAAGTGGCAAAAACCACCAAGGATTGTAGAAGTACGAAACCACCATTT
The DNA here is from genome assembly GCA_043772375.1 of Raineyaceae bacterium. GTDB lineage: Bacteria > Bacteroidota > Bacteroidia > Cytophagales > Thermonemataceae > JANYGM01. Next base: position 762 of record JAYVGJ010000203.1, read on the forward strand.
GAGGAAGCCCCAACAAAAAACCAAAATACAAACCAGAAACCTCAATAAACTTAAATTCTTTCTCGCCACACTTCTGAAACATCTTGTTTAGAAGTTCCTTATTGCGTGTGAGCGTACGTACGGCTATTTTTTTGACATCTAAAAGTTCGGGCAGATTAGTTTTAATATCTTCTAGCATTTGCTCCACCACAACAGGCAAATCTTCTGAAACACTCTGATAAATGCGGTTTTTGATCATATCAGGGGTGTTTTTCCAGATAGTCGGGGCTTGTGTTTCCATCACTTCATTGATGAGCCTACGAGAAAGTTCTGTAAGACTTGAAAGCATCTCTTTTGCAACAATTTTTGGGTCAATTTGCTCAAAACGCTCATTGATAAAGAGGAGTTTTGTCGTAATCATATCAACGGCAATCTCTGCCATACGCCCAGCTTTTGAAGGAATAATGCCTTGCCAGCCAAAAGGACGTATTCCCCAGTATTCTATTGGCTTAAAAGTCATCACCAAAGCAAGCCAATTGGTAAACCAACCCACAAAACCGCCACTCAAAGGAATGGAAAGCAAAAGCAATATATTTTTGGTTTCTTCAGACATTAAAAAGTTGTGAGTTGTGAGTTGTAAATTGTGGATAAATGCAAAAATATTAGTATTTTATTGCATTTTATGCTATTTTTTGTGTATTTTAACTCACAACTCATAACTCACAATTCACAGCTCAATTAGATTTCAATAAATTCAAATTGTTGGTTGATTATTTCCGCAAAGTCGTAGCCTGCTTGCATTGTGTCTTCATCATCTTTCATATAATACCAATAAATTTTTATATTAGGAATATCTTTACACATATTCATAATATCAAGCAGCATTTTTGATGAACCAGTATCAAAATAACGCATTTTGAATGTGAAAACGGTCTTTTTGTTGGGGTTTTCTAAATAATCACGCAGCCATTTGAGGATAGGCTCGTAAAATTCTACGGGGTTTCCGTGCAAAAGGGACGTACCAGAAATCTCAAAAATCTCTTCTATTTGGTTTAAAATAACCAAAGGTGAGATAACTTCGTCGCTTATTGCGCCCAATCTTTCTTTAATATATAATGGTTTTAAAGTCTTCACAATGGAGGTTATTCACTTATTTGGTTAAAGATGGTTGTTGTTTATATTATTTTATTAGGTTACTAATTCTAGTCCACGCAATTTAGTGGATAAACTTCTTAAAAGCAAATTTTCAGCAAATTTCGCTTTGTTTTATCTTATTTATTGATGTTACACAAAAACATAAAAACCACCCCTGACCCCTCCTTTGAAGGAGGGGAACAAACTCCCCTGCTTCCTAAGGAGGGGCTGGGGGTGGTTGAATTAGTTTTTTGCATTATTTTTCCTTCTTGCGTAACGTCATTTTTTTAATTTTTTTTTAATTTTTCAGATTTGATAACTCATTAGGAATATCTATGACAAACTCTGTTCCTTCTCCAAATACAGAACGTACACTTACTATTCCTTTGATTTTTTGCAGGTATTCTCTAACTAAATAAAGTCCTATTCCTGTACCTTTTGCGTGTGTGTTTGCCCTATAAAAAATATCAAAAATTTTCTCCAAATATTCTTTCTCAATACCTATTCCATTGTCTATAAAGCTAATAATTGCATTATTTTCATTACAAAAACCTTGAATTAAGAGGTTGGGTTGTGTTTTTTTTAGATCAGAGTAACGCAAAGCGTTGGCAATGAGGTTATTAAAAACAATCCCCATTCTGTATGTATCTGTATAAAAATCAGTTTTTTGGTCTATTTCAATGCTTATCTTTACTGCAGCACTGTTGTCGTCGTAGCGGTGTTGCGTGATAACTTCTTGTAAAAATTCTTTAAAATCTATTTTTGTATAAATAATTTCAGTTTTTGTATTCTTAGAATAGTACAAAATATCAATTACAAACTCATCAAGTTTTTTGAGGCTTATCTCTTGAAATTTTTGGTATTCTCTTAGGTTTTCTAGGTTGGTTTCTGTCTTAGACAAATCCAAAATAGCCCGTACAGAAGCAATAGGTGAGCGCAAGTCGTGGCTAACAACATAAGCAAATTGTTCTAAAGCCGTATTTGAAGTTAATAAATCAGTGTTTTGTTGTTGTAAGTTTTGAGCATAAATGCGTATTTCTTTTTCAGATTTTACATAAGTATTGATAATTAAAATGATGAGAAACGGCATTGTAAGAAACATAATACTAAAATTAATAATACCAAATGTTTCTAACTGCTCTTTCGTTATCCCTCCTAATTTTGGTATCAAATCATAATTAGTAATTTCCAAAACAACGTAAAAAACAAATGGCAACAACATTTGACTAAACAGTAGGATTTTTTTGTCAAAATTTGCCGTAAAAAACACACCAATAAATATATATAGCAAAAAAATCTGCATATTAATTTCCTTGCCCAGCAAATTAGCAAAAAGAAAAAGTAAACTACTTAAAAACACATTGAATAATATCCCTGCTATATCTATTTTATCTTTGTGATTAATAAATAAAATAACTAAAAACAAAGGTAAAGTGCAGAATACCAGCGCTACATTCAGCCACAAGCCCATTATAACATCAGGAATACAGCTTGCTACTACGCCTGCCATAGTGATGTAAGAAAATAAATTTATTAGCTTTTTTCGTTTCTTTAATTTGTCGTTTGCGTAGATTATTTCTGCCATCTAATTCTTATTATCTTGCTGATTATTTTATCTCTATTTTCTTGATAATCAATGTGTTATTTACAATTATTTTTACAATATAAATTCCTTTTGACCAGTTTTTTGTGCTGATTTTAATATTTTTTGACGTACTATTTATATCATTTTCATAAACTTTTTGCCCTAAGATATTTGTAATAGAGATATTTATATTTTGAGTATTGTTACTATTATTTTTGGTATCAATAAAATAAATATTTATTTCATCATTTTGTGCAGGATTTGGATAAATAACAACATTATTTTGCGTGTCATTTTGATTATTATTTATTTTCACAAATCTTACATCAGAATACCTGAATTTTCCATTTTTATCAACCATTTTAAGGCGGTAATAAATATTTTCTGACGCATTTATTGCGTTGCCACTAGCATTATTAAAATCTCCTAAAACATCAATGAAAGCATAATTATTGATGTTTTGTGTATTATTACTTGCTTGCGCACTTGCGACACGCCCAATATTTACGAAGTTAAAGGCATTATTATTAGCATTATTTTGTGTAGATTTTTCTACTAAAAAGTAATCAAAATCTTTTTCTAAGGTAGTTTGCCACTGCAATATTACATTATTTTCTTGTTTCTTTGCAGAAAAATTTAAAATTTCAATTGGCAAGGGAACTATTTTGATAGTCAATGTAAAATCAGAAAAACTGCTCAAATCTTCCACAAGCATAGTTTTTTGAAGACTAGCATAATTTCTTTGAGATTTTCCTGCGCCTACACCTTCCTCATAAAGCAGCCAAGGCGCACTCGTGGGCGAGGTGGTAGCTGCAAGCGCATCAGTTTTGCCCATTATAGCATTCAAATTTGGTGCAGAAATAATCCCAGTTTCGTGTTCTCCAAAATCAAGTTTTATATCATAATTGCCCGCCAAAATACCCGTAATGGGCGTTATGTGCCAATAACTATCCGCATATTGGATAAGAGGCGCAGGTGTAGGAGGGGTTTCTCCTGAAAAATATTGCACCTGCATAGATGTAGGAAATGCGCCATTTTTCCAAGTTATTTGGGCTATTTGCTTGTTTCCCCACGTATAAAAAGTGCTTTGATTAGCTGCAATAGTACCTGTTTCTATGGCAAAAGGTGGCGGATTTGCGCTGGCATCAATAGAAAACTCATCTGCACCAATATCCGTAGTGCCTGTAAATGCCGTTGTAGAGCGGTTTTCTGCATCAAAATCACTAGAAAAACTACTTAAATTATTCAAACTACTTATAATGCCAGAGCCTTTTCCGCTCACATACCAAGCACTCACATTAGTAGCATTTATATGTAAGTTTCCAGTCAAAATATCAACAAATAAATCAGTAGGATTTGGGCAATTTAGCAAGGTTTCTGACCAAGAATAATTATCAAAAAGGGGGTTTGAAGCACGCCAAGCAGGTAAATCAGCATAATCTATGCCCGCAAATTGTCCAATATTCGCACCAAAACCAGTAACAGAATTTTTAGCAAAAATAGTATTATAATCTGTTTCAATAGTTCCTCCAAAAGTAAGAAAATTATTAAAAGCATAAATACCATAATGCCTGCCACCATTTGCCACAATAGGCGCAGAAGTGCTTTCACGAGCATTGTAAAGCAAATTATTATAGATTTTTGTGGAAGGAGACTTTGGTTGCGTAAAAATACAAGCAGAATTAACATCTTGTTCTAGTGGCTGGTGCGTACCTGCAAGAAAAATAGAATTATAAAAAATATTCTGTGGTGCGTTAGAACTATCATAAATACCATACATAAAGTGTTCTTTACTAATGACTTCTGTACCCAAAGTAATCATATTATTGCTAATATCCCAAGTGGTGGCACTTTCATCTAAGGCAATAGCCAAATCTCTACTAGCTGAAGGGGAGGCAGAGCTAACATTAAAAATGCGGTTTTTTCTACAAATAGAATTACTTATGCCAAAACTCCCACCAGAAAGTAAGATACCAACAACGGCAAGCGGTTCTTCTGTTTTTCTATTTTCAATGTAAGAAATTTCGTTATTTTCAATTAAATGTGGATTTGGGTTATTGGTAGCCAAAATAATAGCTGCTTGTGTTACGAAGTAGGTCGTATGAGGAAAATTAGAGCTATCCATTGTCCACGCTCCACCATCATTATAAGAGGTAATATGAGTGATTGTATTATTGGTGATGGTTGTTTTACCACCAATGGCGTACATTACGGAGCTTGTCGCACCAACGAAAGTACCATTATTACGTGTGCCAAAAGAAGTCCAATTACCAAAAAAATTATTATCAATAACCTTGTCAGATGCCCCGCTAAGGTATATTCCATCAATAAAAGAGGCATCAGCTGTACTCAAATCATCATTAGCACATTGAATACTGTTTGTAGTAGTTTTGCTTCCTACGACATTATTTTGGATAGTTTTTGTGCCACTGCCATCAAAATCCAGCACCGCAATCACAGAGCCATTATTTACATTATTTGTGAGTGAAGTAATACCCCCAATTTTGTTGCTTTCTACCAACGTGATACCATTAGAATAAGCATAAAGGGCTTTTGTCATTCCACGCAAGCCAGATGTTCGTGTAATAATATGATTATTTCCTGTTGTGTTTCCTATGATATTTTTGGTGATATTTACATTAAAGTTATTTAAAAACAAATTCCCAGAAAAACCCACCAAAATACCACAAAAAAGCCCAATAGCATCACCACCAGCACCATTAGAACTTGCAGAAGATGTTTCAAAATCAATATTTTTAATAATATTTTCAGAAATATTGGAGAAAATACCAGAAGTATTACTTATTCTTTCCAAATGAATAGCAAAAAAACGGGCGTTAATATTAAGTCCTCTTGTGGTATAAAAGCCTGTTTGTGCATTGTTGGCGTATCCTATTGTGTTTTTAGTAATATTTATTTGTTCTCCTGCGCTTACACGTATGCCTCTGTGGTCGTTTGCAACAAGGAAATTAAGGTCAGCAGTTTGAAAAAGCAAATTTTGATGAATAGTAAAAATCCCAATATTATTGGCTAAAAAAATTCCATTTGTCGTAAATTGTGCATTAAAAAAATCAGAAATTTCACAATTTCGTATAACATTATTTGTATTTTTCCCAGCCCCAAAACCACCTACAAAAACGCCATTACGAGGATTTGCCACACTATTTTTAGTGATATTGCAATTATTTATATTGATGTTTTGGTTGTTTTCTGCGGAGTTTGTAAAGATAGATATTACACCCAAATCATTGGTCTGCGCACCTTTAAAGGTTATATTTTGAAAAATAGCATTTTGCACACCGCTGGTAAGTTGCAAAGCATAAGTATTGGTATTTGTAGTTGTGTTTTCTATGGTAAGTCCTTTGAGATTACTAGCATTATTCCCTTCAAAAACCACGTCATCAGCTCCATTAAGCACTATTACAGGTACGTTTCCATTTCCAGAAATAGTAAAATTACCATTCCCCAAAACGCCCAAACTAATATTTGTATAGCTAGAAAGTCCACCACTTGCATTTAAAATGGCACTTGTGGTATTTTCGTTGGTGTTTGCAGTAATAATAACGGAAATATTGCCTTGATGCGTGCCGTTGTTGATAGCAGAAAAGGCATCTGTAAGAGAAAAATAAGTTGCATTTGGGGTTGCTAATGAGGCATTTATGTCCACTTGCGCCTGTATTCGTACACTAGGCACGCACATACACAAGTAAGCAATAACCAACCAAAAGTAACTATTTTTCTTCATTAAAATGTTATTTTATATACTTTTGCCAATATACGAACTTTCTTCAAAAAACACAAAAAAATAAAACCATAACAGTTTATTTTGTTATGGTTCACAAAAGAAGACTTCGCTTGAAGCGAAGTCTTCTTTAAATGCAAATTACGTAATTCGTAATTGAATTTACTCTGTTTTTGGAGGCAAATTTTTAGGTTTGCGGTATCTTTTCCTTTTAGGTTTTTTATTGATGTCGTTGCCTGTAACATTGTTTACAACATTATTAGTTAAGTTGTTGGTTACATCTCCTACAAGTGTTGGGTCAGTAGGTTTTATAACTGTTTTTACGACAGGTTTTACTTCTTTTTTGAGGTCATTTTTGAAGTCGTTTTTTGGTTTATTTATATTATTATTAGTGGTTTTGTTGTTTGTGGTAGTTTTATTATTAAAAGGTTTCTTTTTGGTTTGTTGTTTTTCCCTAAATTTCTGGTCTAAGCGTGTCAAATCACTGTTTAGTGGCACTTTGATTTTAGCAATTTCTGCGTGTTCTGAGGCGGTGATATGCGCCAAATTACTCAAAGACTCTGGAAACGTCCCATTTTTATTGAGTTTTATCATTTCTTTGGTTTGCTCCACTGTGAGCGGAATCCAGTTATTATCAAACTCATAACCAAACCACATTATTTTCTTAAAAATATCCGTTTTTCTCAAAAAAACATCTCCCTGCCTCGTTTTTAGGCGTGCTTCTACTTGCGGAATTTCTTTGAGAGCCTCCATATACGTTTCTAATTCGTAATTTAGGCAACATTTTAGCCTTCCACATTGCCCAGAAAGTTTTGCAGGATTAAGGGAAAGATTTTGATACCTTCCCGCAGAAGCACTCACATTTTTAAAGTCTGAAAGCCACGTAGAACAACACAATTCACGCCCACAAACGCCAATTCCGCCCAAACGCCCTGCTTCTTGCCTTAGGCTGATTTGTCGCATTTCTATACGTACCTTAAATTCTGATGCCAACATTTTTATCAACAAACGAAAATCTATGCGGTTTTCAGCAGAATAATAAAAAGTAGCTTTGGTATTATCAAACTGATATTCTACGTCAGAGAGTTTCATATCCAGTTTTAGTTCCTGAATGACTTGCCTCGCCCTGAACATTGTAGGCATATTGCGCTCTTGAATATCTCTGAACTTATCATTTTCTTGGTGCGAGGCAATACGCAAAATATCCAAAATACTTGCATCAGTTTCTTTTATCTTCTTTTTGAGCATTTGCAGGCGCACTATCTCACCTTGCAACGACACTGTACCTATGTGTATGCCACTTCCAGCATCAACGACAATGCTGTCGCCTGTGGTTAGGTCAAGGTTTTTAGTGTTTCTATAAAATTCTTTTCTACCATTCTTAAACCTCACTTCCACGATATTGAAGCGGTTTTCTGTTGGCAAACTCATATCAGAAAGCCAATCAAAAGTATTTAATTTGTTGCAACCACCTGTAGAACAACCAGTTGTATTGTTGCAACCACCACCAGTTTTAGCACCTGTCGTATCTTTGGTGCTACTTGTGGAACAAGAAGAACAACCCATAGTAATATATTTATATTTTTAAGTACATTTCTGCACGTTTGAGTAAGATTTATTTAGCTGTAATTTAATTTTTATTTAGTTTTTAGACAAAAATATACAACTAATCAGCAAAGATAAGAAAACTATTTTGAATATTGGATTTTTCAAATTTCTTTTAGGTTTTGGCTTTCCAAATCTCACAATTTCTACAATATTTAGACAAAGACACTGATGTTTTGTATTAGTTCCAGCGGAACTATATATTTATAGAAATATCATTGTATTTGTATTTCGCTCCAGCGGAGCGGTATATTTATAAATATTGCGCTCCGCTGGAGCGAAATACATTTTTTGACTGTTTTCTATAAATATATCAGTCCGCTGGACTGTAATACAAATTATCAATGTCGTTATCTAATTATCTCCCAAGTTTGTCTTTAACAAATTGAATACTGGTTTTGAATAATTTATTAAAATCTTCTGAAATATTTAATTTTATCAGTAAAAAGAAGAAAATAAGCGTAATACTCACACTTTTAGCCACAATAACTCCAAAAGCTACCCACAAATTGTTGCTTGTTTGTGGACAAATCATAATCAAACCAATAATTAAAGCATTGATAATTAGCATCTTAAAATGATTTCTTGTAAATGAAGAAATCCTGAAAAGTAGCCAAACTGTTACTACACGTGCAAGTGCAAAGAAAACAACTACTATTCCTGTAACGGCAGCCGCACCATTTACACCATAAAGTGGAATAGCATAATTATTGCCCACAATGACTATGCCTGCACAAACAAATAGCAAAATAGTAGTAATAAAATAATATTTTGAATACGTAATTATCTCGGACATAAAGCCCACAGACATATCTAACACGTGAGCTAGCCCAATAAATAAAATAACATATTTTCCTTCTGCATATTCATTTCCTTTTGGTAGAAACATAAAAATCTCATCAATGCAGGCAAAAAGCCCTAGCCAAACCAAACTTCCTGCCCAAAATTGGTTAATAGCACCATTTTGAGTGAGTTCTTGGGCTTTATCGTATTCTTGTTGATGAATGTATTTTGCCATAATGGGGGCAGAAATCTGTGCAATAGTTTTTTTAGGAATTTCAATAATACCTGCAATCATCACCGCTAAAATGAAAATACCAGCATCTGCAAGCCCTTTTTCATTGGCAAGCATCACTCTATCAATGAATTTTAGGACACCATAACCCAAAACACCCGACATCACAATCACGCCATAAACCAGCATTTGCCTAAAAAATTCACCTTTGAAAATGCTCCAATTAAGTGTAAGATAAAGTTTTTTGAGCCTTTTGACATACAAAACACTTACTATAAGCACCAAAACGTGTATCAAAACCAAACCATACATCAGCCAATCAAAATCTATCCAACCAAAAGCAAACATCAAAATAAATGCAATATTGAGGATTTTGAGCAGTACTTCACGCAAAAACATAGGAATAGCTATGCGTGAATGGTTTTTGCAATAAATTTCAAGAATAATTAAATAGACCCAAATAAAGGTCAAAGGAAGCGTTAAAAGATGATAATGATTGAGTAGAGGGGCATTTTCTGCAAAATAAGCGACAATTTGAGATTTGAAAACTATGTACAAAATCCCAAAAATAAACAATCCAAAAAGCGGATAAATAAGCACGAAACTAAGAAAACCGTTGTGTTTTTTCTCGTCATCTTTGAAACGCACAAAATAACGGTCAATAATAGCACCCACACCCAACATAGAAAAGCCCGCAAATACAAAAGAATTTTCCAAAATTATTCTTGTAAGTGCTAATTGTTCTTTTGAAAGGTAATAAGTAGAAATCAAAAGGACATTCACCATTCCTATAAAAACACCCAAATAAACAGATACACTGGCTTTTAGGCTCTGCCTAATAATAATTCCCATTTTTTTGAGGTGTGAAGTGTGAAGTGTTTTTGTCGTAAACAATAGACTTTCTGCGAAAGTAGGATTAACAAAAAAGTTATTGAATAATTAAATATTTGCGCAGTTTTCACCCTAAGGGTAGGTCGTTAAAACAGCCTTTTA
>JAYVGJ010000204.1:0-2426 GCA_043772375.1 Raineyaceae bacterium
ATAGAGTTTATGAATAACTCAAAAATGTCTTTGAAAAGTCCCCCTACTTCCTAAGGAGGGGTTAGGGGTGGTTAAAAATGGAATTATTCATAAACTCTAATATAGCTAAATTTCAACTAAAAAATAATCCTCAACTGAAATTTTAGGTCTTCTTGTGTGTTGGTTGGTGTGGCTTCCAAACCAGACCCAACAGATTTTTTATTGATAACGTTGGTACGTGCATACCTTGCCCAAATAGTGTATCTCTTGTTAAACTGATATTCTAACAAAATATAATTTCTTGTTCCCCTGTCTTGCAACGCAGGAATTGAGAAGGCATATAAAACATTTTTTTCATAAGTATATTGTCTATTATTAAAATCATCAACATCAAAAAGTGCTATACGAGTGCTTATTTCTAGTTTTCTAAATTTTAAATTAATATCTTGAAGTAGTATAAAACCGCTCGTTTGTTTGCCTGCAATTTCATAAGAACTAAATTGCACCCTAGACTTCAAAGAAAGGATTTCTTCAGCTCTATAATCCAGATTAAAAACAAAATTAGTACGTACTCTTTCTGTCAAATAGTTGATTTGTGTGGTGTTTTCAGGGAAATTTTCCTGTTTAAATTCCTTCCTAAACTGCACAAACATAGAGATTTTGCGAGTAGGCGAATACGTGATTTTTGCCAGGTATTCGTGTCCGTCAGAGGGGGCATCAACCTTGTAGCGCAACCAAGGAAACAAAAATTTATCATAATAAACTGCAATCACGACTTTTCTTATGGGCGTATATTTGAGTCCTAAATAAATGCCTCTCTCGTTGATGTCACGGCTATTTTCATTGAGACTTGAGCCATAAAAACTATGATAATTTTTGTCAAATCCTCTAAAAAGCATTGCGGCTTCCATTTTTGGGGTAAGACTTGCCAAAAAACCTGCATTGTAGCCAATTCCACCACTTTTTGAGCGGACAATTTCACCAAAAAAATTAAAATTTTGCCAACTATGGTTAGCATTCATTCCAATATTATAGTTTTCTTTTCCATTAAATTCAAACTGATTATAACCGCTTGGAGTGCGCAAAATAGGCGCATCTAGCGTGGTATGCACAAAACTAAGCCCAATTTGAGTACGCTGGTCTGCGGTAGTAAAACCCAAATTTGTGCCTAAAACACGTTCTCCAATGGATTTTCTGGCATTTAGTTCTGGTGCAGTACGGTGCAAACCGCTCAACTGAAACGAGCTAACAAAATTCTCGTCTGTATTGATGTCTGTTGTATCTAGTTGCGCTTGGACGTTTCCATCTCTAAAATTACGAGAAAAAAAGGCTGTAATATCCAATTCACCTTTTTTATTTTTGAGAAGATTATAAGTAACACCTGCACCCCTAAAAAAATTAGTTTCCAAAACTGATGTATAAGGTTTTAGCCCTATATTTGCTCTGCGTATTGTATTGATAGTTTCTCCACCTTTTCCCACATTAAAACCTGCTGCAAACATCAAACTTTGCCCAATTTGTAGCTGAAAATCACCCAATGCAATGGCTTTAAATCTGCCTTTGTTTTGAAAAAAAGCGTGATAAGAATAAAAATCCATACCATATTGCCTTTTTGTAGGATTCCAAACAACTCGCTCACCAGCATCTTTTTCAGCGGTAAGTCCAAAACTAAAATCTCTTGCTTTACTCACACGAAAACGCCCATAAATTTGTTGTGGACTGCCTGCATAGCGTTGTGGAAGGTTTCCAAGCGTATTTGTGTCTGCCAAAGTAGTAGGTTTGTAGCCAACTTGCGTTTGAGGATTTTGTTCCACACGCATCAACAAATAGTTATTTTTTTCTGAAATAATACGTTTCCAAAGTGGTCGTGCATCAATATTTCCTGCATCTTCAATGTTTACGAATGGAATTATTTTGTTGATAAGTGCCAAGTCGTAGCCTTCTATTGTCTGTAGCTCGTAGATAGAAAGCAGCTTGCCATTTTTGGAAATATGGCGCATCAAAGCATTTATTTGCGCTTCTGTAAGGATAAATAAACCTTGTAATTCTTCACGAGAGGCAGTATTTAGGTTGAGTGGCTCTAAATAAAGTTGATAAAGTGCTTCATACAAATCTTGATAATTGGTATTATTGTCTTGGTCTTGCATAGCAAAAAGGTCATCAATAAATTGCCCAATTTCAATTTCTTTCCTTGGATAATTTTGTGCTACTATTTCACAAGAAAAAGCCAATAACACAGCTATAATAGATATAATTTTTTTCATAAATTAAAGATAATATAGTTGCAATATAGAAAATATACCAAAAAGAAATTACTTTTTGGTATATTTTATTACTGATATTATGCCGTTAAATTTTTGATAAGGTCTATATCATAGCGGAACAGAGATCAGACTGTTCAAAAGTTTAACAATGATTTTGTTCAAAAAATGCCTTCATAGTTTGTA
>JAYVGJ010000205.1:0-11815 GCA_043772375.1 Raineyaceae bacterium
AGAAAAATATGCCTTTAAATAGACAAGGGGGCATGCCCCCTTGTCAAAGATGTTGCACGAAAATTTAGAAAATCCAAAAAGCACTTTCCGAAATGTATATATGCTCATAAATACCTGAAAATCAAATAAAAACAACTAAATAATAAAAAGAAAAGTTACATAAACAATTAAACAAATGACCCAAAAAGTAGACAAAATTATAGTTGGATTAGATATAGGAAGCACGAAAATTTGCATTGTCGTGGCTAGAAAAGATGATTATGGCAAAATAGAAATTTTGGGAATGGGCAAAGCAACCTCTGACGGAGTTACTCGGGGCGTTGTTACTAATATTGATAAAACCGTTGTTGCTATTAGAAAAGCTAAAAAAGAGGCGGAAGAGCAGTCTGGTATCAATATTCGTATTGTTAATGTAGGTATTGCAGGGCAACATATTAGGAGTTTTAGCCAACACGGAAGCATTACACGTCCAGATGGTACGAAAGAAATTTCTGTAGCAGACGTAAATAGGCTTACTGATGATATGTATAAGGTGATGAATGAGCCAGGAACGGACATTATCCACGTAATGGCGCAAGATTATACTATTGATGGAGAAATTAACATAAAAGAACCTATTGGAATGTTGGGCGTGAAGTTGGAGGCTGATTTTCATATCATTACAGCAGCGACAGGCTCATTAGGAAATATAAAAAAGTGCCTTGATAAGGTAGATTTAGTTATTGATAACATTATTTTAGAGCCTATTGCCTCTGGAATGTCGGTGCTTTCTGATGAAGAACGCAAATATGGTGTTGTTTTGGTGGATATTGGGGGCGGAACTACAGATATTGCTATTTTTCACGAAAATATTATAAGACATACAGCCGTTATTCCTTTTGGTGGAGCAGTAATTACGAGTGATATTCAACAAGGTTGTATGGTGATGGACTCACAAGCAGAACTCCTAAAAGTGCGTTATGGTAAGGCTATTGCAGAAGCAGCAGACCCAAATGAGATAGTTTCTATTCCTAGTCTAAATAACCGTGCGCCCAAAGAAATTTCTGTTACAAACCTCTCCAAAATCATTGAGGCACGTATTGGCGAGATTATTGAAGAAGTGCATAAGGAGATTTTGCGCTCAAAATATAGCCAAAAATTGCTTGGGGGCATTGTCGTCACGGGTGGTGGCTCTATGCTTGCAGGCTTGAATGACCTTTTTGCGCTAATGACAGGTATGGATATTCGTACGGGTATTCCTACGGAACATCTTAACAAAAATAATATTAACGCCGTAAAACACCCTAGCTATGCTACGCCTGTGGGGCTTGTAATGGCTGGTTTTTTTGCTATTGATTATAGAAATGAACAAGCACAATCTGATAAAGATACACAACATCAAAATAAATTACCTAAAAAAGTAACAGAAGAAGACAAAAAAATACCTGAAAAACAAGAAGAAAAACCAACTTCCTTTTTTCAGAAAGTCATTGACAGAACTAAAAAACTGCTTATGGACGACTTTAAAGATGATGAAAACAAAAAAAGTTACTAAATTTTCAATTACGAATTACGAATTATCAATTACGAGAAATTCAAATACATTATTATAATTTTGTATTTATTCCTAATTACTAATTCACAATTCACAATTCCTAATTATTTATGTGGAAAGAAGAAGATAATAAATTAAAAGCAAGTTTGACTTTTAAAAATTTCGTTGATGCTTTTGCCTTTATGACACAAGTCGCTATTGTGGCAGAAAAAGCTAATCATCACCCTTGGTGGTCAAATGTTTATAACAAAATTGAGATAGAACTCACCACACATGATGCAGGAAACACAGTTACAGACAAGGATAAAGCACTTTCTGCGGAAATAACAGCACTTTATCAGAAATACAAATGAATTGTGTAGAAAATTTTGAGCATAAACCAACTAAAATGGAGATTTTAGGAGGATTAAAACAAGCAATAGAAGAAGTCAAACTTATGAAAGCTGGAAAAATAAAGCTAATGTTAGCACAAGATTTAATAAAAGAATTGGCAAAATCATAATCTCAAAAAACTATGCTCTACGCTTTTGATAGCTATTATTTTGATGATAAAGCTAAAACTGTTTGCTTTGCTTTTGAAAATTGGACAGACGAAAATCCCTTACAAATCTTTACAGAAATAATAGAAAGCAACGAAGAATATGAGCCAGGCGCATTTTATAAGAAAGAATTGCCTTGTATTTTAGATGTTTTGACAAAAATAAACCTTAAAAATGAAGATATTATCATTATTGATAGTTATGTTATTTTAGATGATGAAGGAAAATTTGGTTTAGGGGGCTATTTGTATGAAAAATTAGACAAAAAAAATGCCATTATTGGTGTTGCCAAGACAAGATACGCCAGAAATACACTTCACGTAGCAGAAGTATTGAGAGGAGAAAGTAAAAATCCTTTGTTTGTTACAGCTATTGGTACAGATTTACAAGTTGCTGCTGAAAATGTCAAAAATATGGCAGGAGAATACAGAATCCCCACTATTCTCAAAAAAATAGATACACTTACGAAAGAATAATGAAAAAGAAAACAAAAAAATCAGAAGAAAAACCTACCGTAAATAAAGATTTGACTGGTTTTGACATTACTATTAATAGTTTTGGAGAAATTATTTCCACCTATAGCATTGACGAACTAAATGCCTTTCTAGACAAAAATGTCAAAGATAAAAAATTGAAATAATAGCCCAAACCCTGTATTATAGCCCCCTTAGAGTTTGGAGGCTATAAATTATTTCTTAGCTAATGCTTCTTTCAGTTCTATTATCTCTTGCTCTAATGCCTTGATTTTGACACGGTATTGCACGTCTTTTTCTTACTTTTCTAAGGCTTGGTCAATTTTTACTTTGAGGTCAATGTTATCCCAAGGCTTCAAAATAAAACCAAAAACATTGTATTCATTGAGTGCTTTGAGAATAGTATCTTGGTCTGCGTGAGCAGTAATTACCATTCTGACAAGGTCTGGGTAATTATAGTGAATACGTTGCAAAAAATCCGTTCCCGTCATTTCTGGCATTTGCTGGTCTGTAATAACTACGTGCATTGGGTTAGTCATCAGAATTTTAAATGCTTCTTTGACAGAATCAGCTACGTGAACAGTATAATATTTTTTGAAAGTGATTTGGAATGTTTGAAGGTTTTTCTCTTCATCATCAATATACAAAACACCGTATTTTTTAAAGTCCATTTTTTTAAGTTTTAATGAGTTTTAATTAGTTTGAATGAATTTGAATGAGTTCTCTATTAAAATTCCTTTGCGTTATGCGGGAGATTTAGGGCTAAAAATTAACGGCAAAATTAAGTGTCATCATTTGTGTCCATTGCAATTTTTCTATTTGGTCTTGGTCATAAAATAAAGTGCCTCCAAGTTTCACATTGGCATATTTATTGATTTTTGCAATGATTGCCGCATCTAAACGCACATCTGTTGCCAGTGGGTCTTCGTAAGTAGTGAAGGAAACAAAATGTGCCTGCAAAAGAATATTTTTCATTATTTCTTTGTTAAAATCAGCCTCAACTCTCATTAAACCAACTTCATTTCTGATACTTTTGCCTTCTTGTACGCCATAATTCACTTTTTGGTCAAAAGTGCCACCAACACCAGCTTTATTATTATTGAATTTATCCTCCAAAACAAAAGTCTGGCGCATACTTGCCACACCAAATCTTGCCCAAAAATACGTGACGGGCTTATACTCAAAACCCATTGTTTCAGACAAAAAAGCAGGAGAAAACAAGTTAGAGATAAGTGTTTGCGTTTCTATTTTTGTTACGGCATCTGTCGTAAAAGTGTAACCTTCAGCAAATTGCGAAAGAAAATTGAGGGAGGCAAACAAATTCCAGTTTTTGGAGATTTTGTAGCCATATTTTGTATCTAAAAGCATACGGTCGTTGCTTTTACGCAGGCTTTGCCCTTTGTTTTTCACAAAACCATACTCAAAAATAACAGCATTATCCCAAGAAATATTCCCTTTCAAATAATTAGCTTTTCCATTCAGAAATAGCCCCAATGCAATAGAATTAACACCTCCAGCACGCCACGTATCAGAAAAAGAAGCCTGATTAAAGCTAAAACCAGTTTGCGCAGATTTTACCCAATAACTTGTATCTTTTTTGATAGGTGCTATTGTAGCAGTATCTTTGACTTGCGCAAAAATACTATTCGCTCCAAACAAAAAACTTGCTATAAATAGCAGAAAAAGCCTATTTTTTTGTTTTTTCATTAAAATAAATTCAATGTATTATATTTAATTGTTACTAAATTAATTGTTTCAATATTTCTTTTTCAATTCCAATAAAATCTTTTTGTATTAAAGTCCTTTTGAGGATTCTCGGGATTTACAGGCTTCTTCTTTTAATTATTTAGCCATTTTTCTAGGTATTCTTGTTGTATTTTGGTTACGCCACTTTTTAGCTGAATGTAGTATTCCCTATGAAAATGTGCATCTTCTGCATCTATGGAGATGTTTTTCAGTTGTTTGTTCCTGAAAACAGTCAGCTCGCAGCTCAATTTCCCATATAGAAGTTCATTGATATTATTTTCAATTTTTCTACCATCAAGCGCAATTATTTCGTCTTTTAGGCTCAAAAGGCGGGCAGTTTTTGTGTTAGGAACAATCATACTTACCATACATTTTCCTGTATCAAAATTACATTCAAAATCAAACATTTCTGTTCCTTTATTATGATGATTAGTGATAAGCACAAAGCCAAAATGTTCCAATAAATCATCTAAAACCTTCTCCAAAGGATATTTACCAAAAATACATTCATCAAAATATTTCTGTAAAGATTTGCCTGCAACTTTTTCTGCAACTTTTTTGAAACTTTCCATTGTATAACCAATGCCTTTTTTCCCAAAATCAGTCCACAAAACACGCATTACATCATCTAATGATTTTTTATTTTTGGTGCTTTTGCGGATTTCCAAATCCAAAATCAGTGCTACAATACTTCCTTTTGCATAAATAGATACTTTGCGGTCAGGAATACCCGTAGAATAGCCATCAAGCCACAAATCAAGAGAAGAATCTACCAAAGAATGGTTGTTGCAACCAAAATTATTAAAGTGTTTTTTGAAAGAGTCGTTTAATTCTTTGAGATATTGTTGGTATTTCCACACGCCAGAGCGCATCAAAAATACATCACCATAATAAGTAGTGATGCCTTCTGCTACAAAACCAGTATCAAAGTAATTTTCTTTTGTATAATCATACGGAAGCATCTGCGCAGGACGGATTTTGCAGATATTCCAAGCGTGAAAAAGCTCGTGGGAGCATATACCTAAGAAATTTTTGTAGCTTTCCTCACTATTCATAAGTTCTGACGAGCCTAACACAATCACCGTAGAATTTCTATGTTCCACGCCGTGATAATGTTTTTGGGGCAAAGCCTGAACCAAAAAATGGTATTCTTCAAAAGGAAATTCTTTCATCATATCAAATTGATTTTTTGTAAATCCTTGAAAATCAGAAAGTAATGTTGTCAAATCTGCAATATGCCAATCTCCTTGCACCCAGATATTGAAAGGTGTTTGTGCCACCTCATACTGATAATGTTGCAAGGTTTTGCTTGCAATCATAGGGCTATCCACAAGTTCGTGATAATCAATAGCTTGTAAAGTATTCTTATTGTCGTGTTTTAGTCCGCAAGCTATTTTATAGTCTTTGGGAAGGTCTAAAAGTTGCACTTTGCAAGGCTCATTGATGCGCCCTTCCACGTAAGGCAAACACGTACAAAAATTGATGTAAAGTTGCTGGTCATCAAGATAAGTGCCACCTGCATCCATTTGGACAGCATAATAGTTGTATTCCACTTTTATTTCACTAAGTCCTTTTGTATCAATTTTCCATCTATCTTTGGTAATTTTTTTGAAAGCAAGATGTTTACCATTTTTGCTTTTGACATTGAATTTTTGGATATTTTTAGCAAAATTTTGTAGTTCGTACCGTCCAGGTCGCCACGCAGGTAACTGGATTTCAATGGTATCAGTCGTGATATTGTCAATATGAAAGATAAAATCTATCAAATGAGCCGTAGAAGACTGAAAAGAAACAGAATAAGTTAGCATAATAGTTTTGAAAATGATATTTATTTTTGAGTTGTTTTTGAAAATTTAAACGCAAAGTACAAAAATATTTCTTAAACATTCCCTAAAAAATGAAATTAGAGAAAGAAACAGAAAAATAAAGAGTATTTAGTGGTTTTATATATATTTATACTATGAACGGGAAAGATTTCGGATTTTTGCCCCAACCCTAGCGCAGCACAAGGCACTTTTAATACATTTATGAGAGTTGATTTTGTATTAAAGTCCCCTTTGGGGATTTAGGGGCAACAGAAGCAATTTTTGTATTTTCCGAAATTCTCCCCGTTTGAAATACAGATAACGACATTGACAACGACATTGATGAATTGGACTTATAAATTCGCTCATTTTGTATCAAAATCCTGAAAGGATTTAATATTTATAGCCGTAAGTCGCACTTATGGAACGTGGTAATAATGTATTAAAAAACCAAATTGACAACGACATTGATAAATTGGACTTATAAATTCGCTCATTTTGTATCAAAATCCTGAAAGGATTTAATATTCATAGCCGTAAGTCGCACTTACGGAACTAATTTAGTGATAATTCGTAATTGAATTTTATAGATTTTTTATTCTGATATTATTGGGATAATAATTGTTGATACGTCCAGAAAGACGTTTAAACCAACCCAAAGGCAGGTTTTGGTACGTGGCAAGTGTCCACCCAAAAGGATTATTTTCTTGTAATTCGTCCAATTCAAAAGGTTGTTTCCGTAAAAAATCTAGTGCTTGCTCGTGAGAAAGTGCCATACGTGTATATGTAGGCGTGTCTGCGCTTGCAGGCGCAAGCAAATTACACATGGCAAGCTCGTGGGAGGGAATAAAATCTTTGCCTTTTATTTCGCCAATAAGCGTACCAAAATTCTTCATAAAAAGGTAACCATCAAGGTTTTTAAACTTTTCTTCGTGTATTTTTGGAACAGCAAAAACAAGTGATTTATTAACAGAAAACAAACTAAAACTATCCGCATTATTCAGCCAATTACGCACAAATGCTAAATCTTTTTTATTAAGTTCTTCATAACGGCTTTTTTGCCTTCTAAATTTGATACCTTCCGTAAAAGTATTTCTTTGCAAAACTGCTACAAAAAACCCTTCTCCCTGCGTTTTATGCGGATAAAAATGATAACCAATGATTTCGCCTTTCAGACTTTTTTCACGTGTTTCTTGGATGTTAAAATCACTCAAATCAAGTTCCACGCAAGAAAACCCCATTTCATTGACCAAAAAATGCAAATTTTCTTCATTTTCCTGTCTATTAAAAGTACAAGTGCTATAAACCAAATAACCGACTTGTTTGATGCTAGGCGCAATATCCGCCAAAATACGTTTCTGGCGTGAGCTACAAATCTGCACATTTGCCTCTGACCACTCACGCAAGGCATTTTCCTCTTTCCTAAACATTCCCTCGCCCGAGCAAGGCGCATCTACAACCACAATATCAAAAAAGCCTTCCAAACGCCCAAAAGTTTCAGCATCATTGCTTGTAAGGGCATAATTAGTATTGCCCCAACGAGTCATATTCTCCTCCAAAATTCCCAAACGTGCTTTAATGACCTCATTGCTCACCAAAAAACTTTTCTCCCCAATAATAGTGCTAATATGTGTACTTTTGCCACCTGGCGCAGCACACAAATCAAGCACACAAACAGGGTTTTTATCCAAATTATTAGGCAAAATCTGCTCCAAAACCTCTCCCAAAAACATAGAAGAGGCTTCTTGCACATAATATGCGCCTGCCCAAAAACTTGCATCTAGCGTAAAGCTAGGTCTTTGCGCCAAATAAAAGCCTTTTTTGCACCAAAAAACAGGGTTTTGTGTGTAATGAGCGGGTAAAATAGTTGTTTTTTTAGGATTTAGACGAATAGAAATAGTGGCTGGTTGTTCCAAACTTTCTAATAAAGCCGTAGCCTCTTTTTCGTCAAAATCAGCCTTAATACGTGTTTTAAATAGTTCTGGAAGCATTTTTTGATGTGTAATAGATAATGTATGATATGTTTTTTGCTGTGTAGTGTAAAAATTTTGTAATCTAACAAAAAAAAATGTAATTCGTAATTTCTAATTCGTAATTGACAGATTTTTTTACTTACTTTGCACCCAAATATATCTTTATTATGAATCCAAATTTCTTAAAAAATATTCTCCCACATATTATTGTGGTTGTGCTTAGCTTAATCATTGCGCTAGCTTACATGTCGCCAGTTTTGAGTGGGAAAAATCTCAAACAACATGACGTAGTTCAGGCAAAATCAATAGCAAAATATAACGTAGAATACCGCAAATCAACAGGAGAGCTTCCTTTGTGGTCACCGTCTGCTTTTTCAGGAATGCCCGCATATATGATTGTAATGGATTATCCTAATAGTATAACATTACATTTGGGGCGTTTGGTAATGAAAACACTACCAGAACCCGCTAATTATGTGTTTTTCTATTTGATATGTTGTTATACTGCTTTATGTTTGTTAGGTATGCGCCCTATGGTAGCATTTTTAGGCGCAATAGCTTATGCTTTTGGTGCTTATAATATCATAAATATTGGTGCTGGACACATGTCTAAGGTAATTGCAGTAGCTACTGCACCTCCATTTTTGGCAGCCGTTATAATGACTTTTAGAGGGAAATATTTGCTTGGTGGCGTGCTTGTGGCACTTTTTGCGGGTATTCATCAATTTAGTAATTTTGTTCAGATAACCTATTATTTGCTTTTTTCTTTCTTGATTTTTGGTATAATATTTTTTATAGAAGCATTGAAAACTAAACAGTTAAAGCAGTTTTTTGTAGCTGCGGCTATTGTTGTTGGTGCTGGCTTACTTAGTCTTGGCACACACGCTTCACGTTATTGGACAACTTACGGTTATTCACGAGAAACCATTAGGGGCAAATCTGACCTTTCAGACGAGGCGCAATATGTTCTAAATCCTGAAACCAAAAAAAGCAAAGAAATTGTAGCTAGAGATGGTTTAGACAAAACTTATGCTTTTAGTTGGAGCTACGGAATTTTGGAAACTTTCAATCTTTTTATCCCCAATTTTATGGGTGGTGCATCTGGTGGCGCACTTCCAAAAAATTCTACTACTTTCAAAACACTTACTTCAAAGGGCGTTACTGACGAGCAGGCGCAGGGTTTTGTAGATGGGGGCGTTCCTGCGTATTGGGGTGAGCAACCTGGCACAGGCGGACCTGCATACATGGGCGCAATTTTGGTGTTTTTGGCAGTTTTTGGCTTTATGATTTCCAAAAATATGCTTAAATGGTGGGCTTTGGGTAGTTTTGGGATATTTTTGGGGATTGCGTGGGGACACAATTTTTTCCTAAATGATTTTCTTTTTGATTATTTACCACTTTTCAACAAGTTTAGGGCAGTAACAATGACACTTTCTGTAGCGAGTATTTTCCTTGTTGTTTTGGCGGTGTTGGGACTGGAAGAATTGGCTAATATGAATAAAATAACCACCCCTAACCCCTCCTTTCAAGGAGGGGAACTAACTCCCCTCCTTGCTAAGGAGGGGCTGGGGGTGGTTTCTGAACAAACCATTAAAAAACTATTGTATGCTTTTGTTGGTACAGGCGGTTTAGCGTTAGTTTTTGCGGTTTTGGGTGGTATGTTTTTTGATTTTACTTCAAAAAATGATGCTGGTTTTCAGCAACAACTCCAAAAAATGGTAGGTGATATGAGTTTTGCAAGTGAAATAATGCGTGCTATCCGTGAGGATAGACTAAGTTTATTGCGTACAGATGCTTTTAGGACAGTTTTCTTTATATCTGTTGCTGCTGGCTTGGTTTGGGCGTATCTCAAAAAATATGTTAATTTTACTGTTTTGGTGGTTTCTCTTTCTTTTTTTATGTTAATTGATTTGTGGATAGTAGACAAACGCTACGTAAATAACGCAAGTTTTGTACCAAAAGAAGAAGTGTTGGAAGTAGCTCTCACAAGCGCAGATGAGCAGATTTTGAAAGATAAAACTAATTTTAGGGTACTAAATATGGCTACTAGCCCGTTTCAAGATGCAGAAACTTCTTTTTACCATTTGTCTATTGGTGGCTATCACGCAGCAAAGCTAAAACGCTATCAAGAGCTTATAGAAGGGCACATCAACAACAATAATATGGGTGTTTTGAATATGCTGAACACTAAATATATTATCCAAGAAAACGACAAAAAAGAACTTGTAGCCATCACCAATCCGCAAGCGTTGGGAAATGCGTGGTTTGTGCCTGCTTATAAAATTGTCGCAAATGCTGATGAAGAGTTTAGGGCATTAAAAGGGTTTGATGCACTCAAAATAGCTTTTATTGATAAGAAATTTGAAAAAGACTTGACTAGTCTCGCTCCCAATGCTATTCAGTTTGATTCTACGGCAACTATCAAGCTCAAAGACCCAAAACCTGACCTAATGACCTATGAAACATCAGCCAAAACGTCACAATTAGCTATTTTCTCTGAAATTTATTACAAAGAAAGTGCATCAGAATGGATTTGTTTTATTGATGGAAAAGAAGTACCTTACATGCGTGCAAATTACGTGTTGCGTGCTTGTATTGTGCCTGCTGGAAACCACAAAATAGAGTTTAAGTTTGTATCAAAAGGCTATAAAACAGGAGAAACTATTGCACTTATAAGCTCAATAATAATGGTCTTAATGACTTTAATAGCACTATTTTTGTACTTTAAGAAAAATAAAAACACCCATAAATAAATATCTTTGTCAATGAAAATTCTTAATGAAACTTCCAGAAAATCCAGCACAAGCACCATAAAAGAAGCTATCAATGCACTTTTAGATGCCTACAAAATACGTGGAAAATTCAATGAAACCAATATTACAGCATCTTGGGAGCGTATTATGGGCGTAGCTGTTGCTAACAGAACAACAGAATTATACATAAAAAATGGCACATTATTTGTAAAACTCACATCTGCCGTACTTAAAAATGAGCTTTCTATGTCAAAAACTAAGATTTTAGCCAATTTTGAGCAAGATTGTGGCGAGAAAATGGTAGATCATATTGTATTTTTATAAAAATAGTGATGTAATTTAAAATACTATTTTGGAAGAAAATAGTAACTGTTTAGGTCATAAATAATGTATTTGTAGATAAGCCACCGCAGTGCGTATCCACGTAGCGCAATGTATTTGTACCAAATCAATTATTATGCTTTTATTGTTACTGTAAAAGTTTCGTTGCAAAAATGTATTTATAACTGTAGGAACACGCCACGGCGTGTTCTGAATCTAGAGAAATCTTTGCAAATATGGACATTATCCAGCATAAGAACACACCAAGGCGTGTTTCTGCGTAAAAAATTGTAACGGAATTTTTACGGGAACAAGAATTTCGGTAGATTTTTTCGTATTTCTTAGTGCCTACTTACGTATATTTCTTGTGTTCTTAGTGGTAAAATGTATTTTTTTTTAAGAATTTCAGTAGATTTTGTGTATTTCTTAGTGTATTTCTTTTGTGTATTTCTTGTGTTCTTAGTGGTAAAACGTATTTTTTTAAGAGGAATAATTATTTAGTAGATTTATTATCAAGCATTTAGATTATTTTATTGAATTTATTTCAAAAATACTTGCAAATAAGTTTGGAAAATAAAAAAGTATTCGTACCTTTGCACTCCGAAATAAGGGGTAAAAAAATTAAAGTTTTGAAAATAGTTCTGCTTTAAAAGATTTTAAAAAAAGTTTAA
>JAYVGJ010000206.1:0-2050 GCA_043772375.1 Raineyaceae bacterium
CAGACCTTCTGATGCTGAAAATGCCATTACTGATAGTTTGCCTATTCAGCCTAAAATGGCAGAATTTATTGGAAATGAAAAAACATTAAGCTACGAAAAAGACAGAAAGGGCATTTATAAGCCACTTTTTATGGCTGATAAAAAACTGAAAAAGAGTTTGGTACTTTCTAATGTACATTTCAAATGGTCTGATTCTACTAAGGCGTTTTATAGTGTGGGTAAGATTGGTGTGGCGAGTATGTATGACAGAGATGTCAATGCTATGCTAAACGGCTTTGTAGAAATCAAGAAAACTGCAGGCGGAGATATTGTTAGCGTTTATTTGGAGGCTGGTGAGGCAAATTGGCTTTATTTCAATACTGAAGGTGGCGTTTTGAAAGGTGCAGGCTCTCAAAATGCTATTTTGAAAGCGTTTGCAAAAGGGAAATCCTCTAAAAAAGCGGGTGAACTTTCTGTAAGTGCCGCAGAAGAAGGTGCAGAAACAGAATTCAGACGTAATTTTAAGAAAAACTACATCTTAAATGGGGCAACTGACCCAGAAGAAGCAAAAGAACAAGCAGAAAAATTGGAACGTGAGAAAAAAGAAGAAGAAGAACGCAAAGAACAAGAGAAAAAAGACAAGGAAAAAGAAAACAACCCAGATGCGGAAGAAGAAACAGAAATTCCTGCTAATGAAACGCCTGTGCAAAAGAAAAAACGTGAGAAAGATGCAAAAGCTAAAAAAGCTAAATTAGAAAAAGAGGCAAAAGCTAAACTTGCAAAAGAGGCAAAAGACAAGAAAAACAATAAGGATAAACCAAAAGAAGAAATAGAAGAAGAAGAGAAAAAAGAAGAGGAAGAAGAAGAAAAGCCAAAGGAGGAAAAACCTAAGGATAAACCAAAAGAAGAAAAACCAAAAGAAAAAGACAAGCCAAAAGTTGAAGAAGAAAAAGAAGAGGAAGAAGAACCTGTGATTGAAACACCTGCACAAAAGAAAAAACGTGAGAAAGACGAGAAAATCCAGAAAGAAAAAGAAGCAAAAGAAGAAAAAGCTAGGCTTGCAAAAGAAGCAAAAGACAAGAAAAATAAACCTAAAGAAGAGCCAAAAGAGGAAAAGCCAAAAGAGGAAAAACCTAAGGAAAAGAAAAAAGATGAGCCTGTAAAAGAAGAAGAAGAAAAAGAAGAGGAAATTCTTGACCCAAAGGCAAAAGCAAAAGCAGAAAAAGACAAAAAAGCAAAAGCAGAAAAAGCTAAAAAGGAAGCGGAAAAGAAGAAAAAAGAAGAAGAAAAGAAAAAGAAAGATAAAAAAGATGGTAAGAAAGAGGACAAACCAAAAGGAGAAGAAAAAGAAGATGAAGGCGGTTTTTAATTTCAATTACGAATTACGAATTAACAATTACAGATGCTTTTTATGCTAAAATACGACTAACTATCGTAATTCGTAATTGATAATTCGTAATTGATAATTTGTTTTTTGATTTTTATTTACTAATTTAGCCAAATAAATACGACAATGATGACTACCCAAATAACTGATGGTGTACGTATTAGCGTGAAAACTAGCTACTTACCAGAACATTCTAGCCCAAAACAAAGCCATTTTGTGTTTGCTTACCGCATCACAATAGAAAACTGTGGGCAATATACAGTACAACTTTTACGCAGACATTGGATAATCAGCGACTCAAACGGTGTCATCAAAGAAGTTGAAGGTGAGGGCGTGGTGGGCTTACAGCCTGTTTTGGAGCCTGGCGACACACACGAATACTCTTCTGGCTGCAACCTAAAAACTGAAATAGGCAAAATGCAAGGAGAATATTTAATGGAACGTGTTTTTGATGGCAAAAAAATGCAGGTTTCTATCCCTGAATTTAACTTGATTGTGCCTTATAAATTAAATTAGGAATGAGCAATGAGTGCAAAATAAATAACTCATAACTCACAACTTATAATTCATAATTCATTTGTTTTCTTGGAAAAGTTATATTTTTATTTACGACATATCATAAAGGCGAAAGATGAACATTCTATTCACTCGCCTTTTATTTTTGCGCTTTATTGTGAAGTGATT
>JAYVGJ010000207.1:0-11318 GCA_043772375.1 Raineyaceae bacterium
CATTGATAAATTGTATGCATCAACTTTGGTATTTGTATTAAAACCCTGAAAGGGTTTAATATTCATAGCCGTAAGTCGTACTTACGGAACTCCGTAACAATGTATTAAAAAAACAAATTAGCAATGTCGTTATTTAACTAATACTAGAAAACTCTTAATTTAGCAAAACTAAGAAGTAATACTTTTTCTCCTACATCTTCAAAATTGATAGTTGCTTTTTTATCTTTGCCATTTTCTTCAATAAATTTGACAATACCATAACCAAATTTCAAATGTTCTACCTTCATTCCAACGCCCAAAAAAGTAGTATCACTTGCTTTAAAGTCTGCGGAAGGCTTATAGGTAGAAGTTGTGGTATTTTGGTTTTGAATTTTATTCACGACAGACACCATTTTTTTGATGTTAGAACGCTGCGAATAATCATCAGCACCTATGTTGGAAAGCACAGGAGCGGCTTTTTTGGTCTTCACGCATCTCTCGTCTAACTCGTCTAAAAAACGACTTGGCTCACAATCTTTCAAACGCCCAAAACGGTAGCGAGAGGTCGCATACGTAAGCGTAAGTTTGCGTTCGGCACGAGTGATAGCCACATAAAAAAGTCGGCGTTCTTCTTCTAGTTCAGCACGACTGCCCAGCATCATTTGAGAAGGAAACAAATCTTCCTCCATTCCGACCACATAAACAAACTTAAATTCTAGTCCTTTTGCGCCGTGAATAGTCATTAAAGTAACTTTATTGTCATCTCCATCTCCGTCATCATCTGCCGTTGTGAGCAAAGAAACCTCTTGCAAAAATGCTCCTAAGCCTTTTTCTGCATTTTCAGGATTATCCACAAATTCCTTCATACCATTCAGAAGTTCCTGCACGTTTTCGTAGCGTGCTAGCCCTTCTATGGTTTTATCTTCATATAATTCTTTAAGTAAACCAGATTGTTTTGCTATTTCTGTGGCAGCCGTAAAAGCATCTTTTTGTTCTGCAATAATTTTAAAATTTTCTATCAAAACTGCAAAATTACTGATAGAAATGCCTGCACGTGCGCCCACAAAGGCTTGCGCTTTGCCCAAAACCTCCCAAAGTGTAACCATATTGTCGTTGGCGGCTACAAAAAGTTTGGCTAATGAGGTATCACCAATGCCACGTTTTGGCAGGTTGATGATGCGTTTGAAGGCTTCTTCGTCATTTTGATTGAGCGTAAAACGCAAATAAGCAATCAAATCTTTGACCTCTCTGCGCTGATAAAACGACAGTCCGCCAACAACTTTATATTTTATATTTAATTTTCTTAACGCTTCCTCAAAAGAACGAGATTGCGCATTTGTACGGTACAAAACAGCAAAATCTTTGTTTTGGGTTTGTGAGAGCATTTTCTCCTCAAAAATCCCCTGCGCTACAATCCTGCCTTCTTCATTGTCGGAAGAAGATTTAATGATTTCTATCAAATCACCTGTGCCGTTGCTAGTCCAAACATTCTTTTTGAGTTGTGCCTGATTTTTGGCAATAACGGAGTTTGCAGCTTGTACAATGGTTTTTGTGGAACGGTAATTTTGTTCTAAACGAATGGTTTTTAGTTGTGGATAATCTTTTTCAAAGTTCAAAATATTCTGAATATCCGCTCCACGAAAGGCGTAAATACTTTGAGCATCATCACCAACAACACAAATATTTTGGTGAACAGACGAAAGTAGCCTTGTGATGACGTATTGCGAGATATTGGTATCTTGAAACTCATCTAACATCACATATTTGAATTTATGTTGATATTTATTCAAAACGTCCAAATGGTTATGGAAAAGGACATTTGTATTAAAAAGAAGGTCGTCAAAATCCATAGAATTTGCCTTAAACATACGTTGTTGGTAAATTTGGTAGATTTTGCCTATTTCTGGACGCTGAAAACTCTCATCATCAGCCTTATAAATTGGGTTAGAATTATACTCTTTAAAGGAAACCAAGCGGTTTTTTGCGGCAGAAATACGGTTAAAAACAGAACTTGCTTTATAGAGTTTATCATCAAGATTAAGTTCTTTTACAATGCTTCTAATCAGCGACTTAGAGTCGTCTGTATCATAAATAGAAAAATCACTTGTATAACCAATGTTATGCCCTTCAAAGCGCAAGATTTTAGCAAAAATGGAGTGAAAAGTTCCCATCCAAATATTTTTAGCTTCATTTCCTATGACTTTTTCTATACGGTGGCGCATTTCTGCGGCTGCTTTGTTGGTAAAAGTAAGGGCTAAAATATTGTAAGAATCAACGCCCTGATAGATTAAATGGGCTATTCTGTAGGTAAGCACACGAGTTTTACCCGAGCCTGCGCCTGCAATAATCATTAGCGGACCTTCTGTATTGACGACTGCCTGACGTTGTGGCTCATTGAGTCCATCTAAATATTCCATTTTTTAGTAATTGTGAATTTTTGAAAATACGTTTTATTCTGCAAATAAAGCATATTTTTAGGAGAAAAACAAGTTTAATTTTTTGGAATTATTTTGGTTTAACTTCCCGAAAGTTGGAAACTTTCGGGAAGTTGTTCTTTTTAGAAAGTTGTTTTTTAGAAATGCTGGATACACGTTTCTCTAATTATCCAAAGTTTATTCAAATCTATATCAAAATGTTGATTTTCAATTAGTTGTAGCCACTTTTAAGATAATTCTTATGATAATTAACCTTAAAATCTGTGATTTGAGTGGGTAAAATCTCCAATTCTTCTAATAAAGAAACCTCAAAATATGATGGTTTTGAGGTTTCTTTGTAAAATCAAAAATTTCATTTTGAAACTTAAAATAATTATGTGCTTCTGGGATATAATTTAGCTGATTTTTTGATAAAATATCAGTAATTTGAGGTGTATTTTCTGCATTCATCTTGAAAATTCCAAGCATTAGCTTAATTCCTAAAAAACCTGTATATGGCTAATTTTCATCAACAAGTTGTTTGAGTAAAGTGTGTTTGGTGCTACAAGTGCCACAATTATCTACAAATAATGTTGTTAAATCATTTTTATTAGTGTTTCGTTTGTAGGATAGTTGTTTTACAAACAAAATAGCATGAGAAAAAGTGAAAACATTGTTTTCTAAAAATACCCTAGAAATCTGTTTTAATGATTTAATTTCAAAATTTAGGAGTTCTATCATAATGATGATAAATACTTTCTTTTATATAAAATTCACGAGCCTTTTGCTTTCTACTTTCAACAAAAAACGGTAATGTGTCCAAGACAATTCGTCACGCATTGCGTGACGAATTGGAAAAGCAATATAAAATTTCCTGATATAGCGCAGTCCAGCCTCGCTATAGCCTTTTCCAAACTCGTGTGTAAGTTTTTTGGATAAAAAGCCAATAATATTTTTGCCATATTCTGCTTTATTTTTGCCATTTTGCTCCTCTTCCACAATGTGTTTGCCCACCAACCAATAAGTTTCCAAAATGGCTTTATTGATGGCTTTATAGGTGTTTTTCTGTCCGTTTGTGATAATTTATACTATTTCTTGATAAAAAATACTCATTTTATTTTTAGTTATAAATGTTTTGATATTGTTACAAATAGCGCATATTTTGAATATTAAAACTAATACCGCAAAGATATTTTAGCATTTGAAAAGTGTAAAAAATTTTCAATCAAAATCAATATTTTCTAATAATTCCCAAATAAGATTATTTTCATATCCTTTGCTTTGCGCAAAAGTAGCTATGGCATATTTTTTTTTGATAATATTTTTTTCTTTGGTAGTATTTGCTTTTTTCTCTAAGATTTTTTGAAGCGTTATGATATAATCTTCCTCTTCAATTTCTTTCATAGCTTCATTGATACAGTAATTAGAAAGTCCTCTCAAACGTAATTCTGCCTTAATTTTTATTCTACCCCACTTTTTTATTCTAAATTTCCCGCCTGCAAACGCCTTAGCAAAGCGTTCTTCATTGACAAAATTTTCTTCAATAAGGCGTGCAATAAGTTCTTCCACTTCATCACGAGAAATAATATAGCTCTCGTGCAACCGCCTGCGCACTTCTTGCTGTGTACGCTCTTGGTAGGCACAAAAATTGCAAGCACGCAAAAAGGCTTCCTTATTAGAAACCTTCTTTTTCTTTACTATTTCGTCTGTTTCAATCATTTTTTATATGTATTAAAGTCCCCTTGCGCTATGCTAGGGATTTAGGGGCTTTTACACGTCAATTTATAACTACTTTTTTCCTGATAATTTTACCTTCATATTCAAAAGAAAAAACATACATTCCATTAGCAAAGGTACGAATATCATATTCAATATTATTCACACCTTTTGATGATAACGTGCTTTGTTGTATTTGTTTTCCTGTCATATCATAAATAATAAAATTGATATTTGCATTATTATTGCTTTCTGGCAAAAAATAACGCAGAGTAATTTTATTTTGTGCAGGATTTGGGAACGGCTCAAAAACTACAAATTCACTCACCAATGAATTACAAACCTTATTATTAGCAAGATTTGCATCTATTCTAATGATTTTGGCGCAAATAAAACTAACTTTTTCCAAATCTAGACTTGGAATAGTTGTGTTTAAAGTAATTATTTTAGAAGAACTAACCACCATATTGGCAGTTAGTTTTTCTGTAAATAAAAATTTATCATCAGCATAAATATTGACAGAAAAAGTATCAATGGGGATATTTCCAAGATTTTTTACAGAAATTTCTAGTTTTTTGCTTGTATTTTGGTCTTTTAAAACTAATTTTTCTAATTCAATTTCAGCAATTTGCGTTCCTACAAAAATATTTTTTATCACTTTTTGATTACAACCATTCGTACTAAAAAGACGCAAGGTAACATTATAAAAGCCTTCTTGTGCATACGTATGCGTAGGATTTAGGGAATTTGTAGTGGGCGTTCCATCTCCAAAATCCCACGAAAATGTATTACTTATATTGGTAGTATTGCTTAGATTGGTAAAAAGGAACTCTTTATTATCTCTAATCCTACTTTGGAAGCTAAAATCAATGTTTTGGATAGGTAAAATGCGTATTTCTTTGGTGATTTTCGTTTCACAATTAGAGGCACTACGCACTGTGAGCGTAATATCATACAAACCTTCAATATCAAATTTAACGCTTGGATTGCGTAATATAGACACCCCTGCGCCCTCAAAAGTCCAATTCCATTGCGTAAGCGTGCCTATGCTGGTGTCTGTGAGGGCAATATTTTCACCTACACAAGCAGTGAGTGGCATATTAAAATTAGCAATGGGTGCACTAATTATCTGAATGGTTTTGCTAATGGTACTAATACAACCGCCTTTATCTTTTACATCTAATTTGATGGTATAAGTGCCGTTGGTGGTGTAGGTTTTTTCAGGATTTGGGAAGGGAGAATAAGTGCCGTCTCCAAAATTCCAGTAGTAGCCTGTTACGGGGTCAGCAGGCAAAATAGAGAAAATAGTTTGGTCTTGAAAGTTGATTTTCTGACCTACACACGCATTAGGCACATTATTAAAGCCTGCCGTAATACCTGATGAAATTTTTACTTGTTTGGTTTGCGTGGTTGTGCAACCGTTTATACTCGTGGCGGTGAGGGTTACGTTATATGCGCCACCGCTTGCGTAAGTGTGCGAGGGAGCTTCTAAGGCAGAATTTGGTGTACTATCACCAAAATTCCAAGTCCAAGACGCAATATTAGTGAAATTACCTATACTTTCATTGACAAACTGAATACTGCTTCCAACACAAGTAAAAGCGTCTTTTTGTTTGGCAATAATAGCAGTATTATCTAAATTTGCTTTAGAAATATAAGAATCAAGCAAATTGTTGCTTGCATCAAAAACATCAAGGGTTATCATTTTTTCTCCTATTTCGTTATAAGAAATAGGTGGTGGATTAGCAAGTGTAGAACCACCAACCGGAGAAATATCACAAGTATTAGGGAAATTGAGGTGGTAGAGTCTAGCCGCAGTGCCATAACCAACGTATTTAGCTATGAAGCCTTGCTTATACTTTATAATATTTAAACCTCTCAAATCATTTTCTCTTGGAGCGAACAATATAGTTTTTTGGGTCGGAACGTTACTGATATTACCATCAGCAAAGGACAACATTCTTATTTGTCCATTGTTATTAGATGGAATCCCTATCCTTAAATCAGTTCCTTCTTGTATTACAGAAATACTATAAGTTGAGCCTACAATATAACTTGTTAGATTTATGAAATTTGGTGCATTAGTTATATTTGTTCCAAAATCAGCAACAACGACTTGACCTGCAGTATTTCCACTTGCTGAAAATATTTTTAAATTATTGCTACAATCAATATAAGTTTCTATTTCTCCTAAGGGTGCTAAACTCGCATTTGTAATAGTGTTAATAATATTAGTTGAATTTACTAAATTATCTGGTGAATTACCAAAATCAATAAGTAAAAACTTATAATTAGCACCATAATCAATTACACTTAATATAAAATTCCCATTGTATTTAAACATAGAAAGCGCATACGGTTCAACAAAACTAGCTGCTAAACCTATCAAATTTGTAGCTATCAATGTTGTATTTTTCAAAGAATTACCAAAATTTATTTTTATTATTTTTGTATTTGGCACACCACTATTACTTAGTCCTGAATAATTAGTAACAAAGCAAAACCAATTTCCATTGTTTTTAATAAAAGATAAAGAGGTAGGATATTGCCCAAATAATCCGTTTGGATTACCCAAATCAGTTACTGCAAATATTTGATTACTTGTAGGGTCTATCCCCAAATCATATCTGTATAATTTACGGTTAAACCAATCAGTAAAAAACATAAAATACTCTCCATTCTCTTCTAATAGTACTGATTTGGATAAATTCCCAGCACCTGCAATTTGCCTTGCGAGTGGTACTTGTTCCACACTTTGTTTCAGATTTTCATTACAAAAATCCCATTCATAGCGTGCTGCGCCACTTTGCGGATTAGTAAGATTTATAGGGGCGTTGGGGCAAATTGGCGTAATAGGTACGCCCATTTGATTGGAGGTATAGCACTTTGCATTTTGAGAATATACAGGCAAATAGTTATTAATCAATAAAATAACTAAAAAAATAAATCCCATAAATTTGGAATTTATTTGAAAATATTGAACGTATGTGTTTTTCATATCTTGTTTCGTTGTTTACTGATATTTATTTTAATAATTTTAGTCTAAACGGATATTAAAAGTTTCTACAAAATCTTTGGCTTCTTTTAGTCCAATTTTTTTGGTCTCTTTGGCAAGTTTTATGGCTTCTAATTTCTTATTTTTACGCAAAAGAGCTATAATTCTATCTATAAAAACATCATCATTATTGGCAGCGCAAGTTTGCAACATTTCGTCTATATAACTTTTTGTTTCAGCTTTTGTCACGTCGTTATTTAAAAAATTTGAAAAATCTTTTTCCAGTTTGTCGGTAAATGTTTTTGCTTTAATGAGTGTGTGTCCTAGCTGATTTATACACAATTTTACCGCCATTATCTTCTGATTATCAGCTAAACACTGAAATAACTGTATCAAAATAGCTACATCAATTTTTAAAGCATTTAATTTTTCTGCTAATTCTGCATGCAAAATATTTATGTTTTCTTGATGACCAGAACATTCGTCAATAAAAGTAAGCAATTCACTTTTTTTATTTTCTAAGATAAGTATGAGAAATTTTGCTTCTAAAAGTGTCATATTTTTAGGATTATTGGCTGGTTTTTGAAGATATTTTTGGAAAAATAGTAATATTTTCATCAAAAAACAAAGAAAAAACTATAAATCTTAAAAATACATACTTAAACGAAAAAGATTGAGAAAAATAAATAATACCTATAAATCATTCATTACTATTAAGCTTTTTTCAAAAAGCAGGTTTTTAGTACAATTTTCATCTTTTCAATGCTACAATCAACTTCTTCATCATTATTTGTAAGGCGTATTTTCTTTACCATTGTCCCTCTTTTGAGCGTAATTGTGCTACCTTTTACCTTCAAATCTTTTATTAAATGTACAGTATCACCATCATTTAGGATAGTTCCGTTAGAATCTTTGATATTTGAGGAAGTATTTTCTTCTTGATTTTCGTCTGAAATTTCTTCATTTGAATTGTCGTAATTGTAGTTTTTATTTTTTTTCATTATTTTTTGTTGAAACTTTATATTTTCGTTATTTTTTATCAAAATTACACAAAATAATAGCATTATAATAGCTTTTTTCTTGTTTTTTGCGTATTTTTGTTGTACTATTTCGTACTTCAAACTTTGTACCTCCCACTTAAAAAATGCTTGCTCCAGAAAAAATTGAAAAAATCATTTTAGGTATAGACCCAGGCACACGCTTTATGGGTTATGGCGTGATTAAAATCATAGGCAAAAAAATTGAAGTATTGCAATATGGTGTTATCAATTTAGAAAAATATATTGGTTATGAAATCAAATTAAAGAAAATTTTTGAGCGTGTAGCACAAATAGTGGAGGAGTTTATGCCTGATGCAATGGCTCTAGAAGCCCCTTTTTACGGAAAAAACGTACAATCAATGCTAAAATTGGGCAGAGCGCAAGGCGTGGCAATGGCAGCGGCACTTGCACGTGAGATACCCATTAGCGAGTATGCGCCACGCAAGGTGAAACAATCCGTAACAGGCAATGGTGCAGCTGACAAGCACGAACTAGCAGAAATGCTGGAAAAAATCCTGAATTTCAAGTTTGATGCTGGCACAATGTCAGATGCCTCTGATGCGCTTGGCGTGGCACTTTGCCATCATTATCAAACAGAAAACTCCATAGGAATGTCCAAAAGTAAATCTTGGGGAGATTTTGTCAAAGATAATCCTGCTTCCATTGTTTCTAAAAATAATTTAGAAAAGACTGATAATCTTTCAAATGCTACTGATAATGTTTCTTTAGATATTTTAAAGAAGAAAAAAACTGCCAAGACAGACAATAGAATCACTTTTGCCCAAATGGAACTTACAAGAAAAATCAAAAAATAGGTATGATGTGTGATGTATGATGTGTGATATATGATATAAATACATTATTCACAACAAAAAATACATCATATATCATATATCACACATCATATATCAAAAAAATGTTTGCATATATAAAAGGGAAACTCGTGAGCTTAGAAGCCACAAATGCCATTATTGAGGCAACTGGTGTAGGTTATGAAATGCGTATTTCTGTCAATACTTATACCAGAGTTCAGGCAAAAGTAGCAGAAAATACCGCTGCAAACGCAACAGCAAGCGCAGTTGCGAAAGCAGATGAAAATGTGCAATTATTTACGTATTTGCAGGTGCTTGAAAACGCCCATAATTTGTTTGGATTTGCCGAAATCTCTGAAAAAAGGCTTTTTTTGGACTTAATTAGTGTGTCTGGAATAGGTCCAAATACAGCCATTATTATGCTTTCTTCTCTTTCTCCTGCGGAAATTCAGCGTGCTATTGCAAGTGAAGACGTAAAAACCGTTCAGAGTATCAAAGGGATTGGCGCAAAAACCGCCCAACGTGCCATTTTGGAGCTAAAAGACAAAATGAAAAAATACGGAATTCCTGACGAAAACGGCAAGACAAGCAACGCACCAAGCTACCGTTCCAACAAAGATGAGGCACTTAATGCCCTGCTTACATTGGGTTTTGTGAAGGCTGTCGCAGAAAAAAATATAGAAATGGTGCTAAAATTACGTGGGAACGACCTTTCTGTGGAAAATATCATCAAAGAAACGCTAAAAATGTAATTTTTGAGCTAGAAATTGTGAATTAGGAATAAAACATTTTGTATTTCATTCCTAATTCATAATTACTGATTATTTCGTAAAATGTTCTTTTACGAAAGCATACTGTTGGTTTTCAGTCATTTTGTCGCTTGATGCAGTTTCAATTTTGATTTTGTCAAAATGATGATCTTCTTTCAAAATATTATGAAGTTCCAATTTTGCGCTAGTTGGTCCAAAAAGGAGGACTTCATCATAATTTTTAATGACTTCCCCAAGTTCTTTGTAAAATTCTGCCTGCAAATGCTGTTCTTTGTTGTGCATTAATTGCTCACTTTTGCCCAAACTTTCTCCTTTTTCCTCATTTGTAAACTTAGAGTTGAGGGTTTGTGTTTCCATTTGGTCAGCTGAAAACTCTATTATGTGAGCGTTTGAATGATCCATCCAAATGCCTAATCTTTTCTTTGCAGTTATCATTTTTTATATGATTTAGGTTAAAATAATTACGCAAACCTACGTAAATTTATTGTCAATATTGTTACGAATTTTTTTAAAAATTTACACTTTTCACACTTTTACAAATTTCACAGCTTTACAAAAGCAGAAACGAAAAAACCTTCAAGTTCTTTTTAAGACATTGAAGGTTTGAATAATATTTAATTCGTGGTTGAACAAAAAATTATGCTTTTGCTTTTTTTGCTGCTGCTTTCACCTCTGCAACGGCATCTTTGATGTCGTCTTTTCCAGTTTCTAGTTTATCCTCAATTACTTCTACTACGTCAGAAATAGCTTCTTTTGTACCTTCAAAAGCTGTTCCAAAAGCATCTTTCATTTTTGTAGCTGCTTCTTTTGCAGTTGCTGTTACGTCTCCTTCCAAAGTTTCTAATCTTTTCAAAACTTCTTTAAAATCACCTTCAGAGATAAATTTGAAGTTAGCAACTACTTTTTCTATCAAAGATTTTAGTTGAGATTCAAATTCGTCACGTTTGCTTTCTGTGTTTTTTAAGAATTCTTCTACCATTTTCTTACCTTCGTCAGTAGATAACTTGCTATCTTCTACCATTTTATCAACAGAAGATTTCAAAGTTTCTGCTGTAAGCGACACAAGACCAACGCCTGTGTAAATGAATTTTTTAAATAAATCTTGCATTTTTTTAGATATTTATTGTGAAATTATTGGAAATTTTTTCTTATGAAAATTACGTTTTTGATTACTTGTTTTGATTATTTTTGAAGTAATTTTCTAACTGATGCAAAGATAATACAGCTAAAAACCATTTGCAATTTTTTTGTACTATTTTTTTGTCTTTTTTTACCAATTATTATAAAAACTCTATTTTTCAAATTTGAAATTGTACTTTTCCAAGATTCAAAATGATGTTTTTTCTGTTATCACACATTTTATACTTTATATCTAATTTTTATGTTTGGAAAACAAGAAAATTTTAATTAGCTTGTATTTTTAGCATTATGATTTGTATTTTAGCAGAAATTGTTTGTGAAGATACAAATAACAACACTCTTGAAATTTTAGCTAATAGAGTTTTTATTATTTGATTATCAAGCATTTATAGGAAAATGTATTTAAATGTAGGGTGCGACCCTTGTGGTCGCCCAAACAAGCGAAAGCAACA
>JAYVGJ010000208.1:0-3888 GCA_043772375.1 Raineyaceae bacterium
ACCATTAGCGGCTGGAATGTCGTGAGTGATAAGATAAGTAGCTGATGTACTTGCAGTTAAGTTAATAACTCCTGTACTTGCATTGATAGAAAGACCTGCTGGTGTTGCCGTAAAATTACTTCCAGCGTTAAGTGTTGCCGTTGGCGTGGCTGTTCCTGCTGATTTACAAATACTTGCAGAAGAATAACTGAAAGTAGCTACAGGTTGCGCTATGACAGTAATACTTTTTGCAGCAGGCTGACTAGGGCAACCGCCCACATCTGTGGCAGTCACGTTGATATTCCCAGTTACGCCTGCTGCACCTATGGCACTACTAGGAATGCTAACAGTTGTTCCTGTAGCACTAAAACTCACCCCTGTCCACGTATAAGTAGCTCCTGCCTGCGGATTATTGATAGTAAGTGAGATATTTCCCCCTTCACAAACAGATGCAGACCCAACAATAGTAAAAACAGGTGCAGGATAATTCACGCCTAAACGAACATAAGCAATTGAACCAGCCGCATTAAGCCCAACTTGACCAGTAGAAGTAATAATCCCGCCACTTGGAGGAGGCGTACTTATAGCTAAATAATTTGTATTGACGTTATTATTAGAAAGTCCAATAACAGCCAGAGGCTCTCTAAGTGCATCTATTCCATCAACAGTAGCATAACTTGCCGTATAAGTAAAAGCTGTGGAAGAAAGCGTATTATTTACAAAAGTAACTCTCCAATATCTATTCAGAAGGCAACTAATAGGCTGCGCTCCTGCTGCAATAGTTGGAGCAGACAAATCTGTACTAACAATAATATCTATTCCTGAAAGACTGATATTATTTATTTTGAATGGCTTGTAACCATTTATTTCATCTCCCACAGGAAAAATAAAATTATAAGTACCAGAAAAAGTTTTTAAAACCTCTACACTACCCGTAACAAAACCATTTCCTTCCACTAATGTTGTAAAAGGATTACTAAAAGTAAGAATTTTGAGCGGATTTTTGATGATACCATCAGTCAAGATAAGCCCTGCTGAAAGTGTCATATTTTCAGTAATAATAAGGATTTTGCCTACGCCATTCATTGCAAGTGTGCCTATTGTAACTGTACCTGCAGTAGAAGGATTAAATGTAAGGTTTTTAGTAACGGTTGTTGTACCCGTATAATTCCCAAATTTAATATTTACTATTCCCCCTTGTGGTGTAGCATCTACGGCACGTTGTACGGCTGCATTTGTGGTGGTAGGAATTTCAAAGCTAATGGGCGTAATGTATGTATTATTAGTAATAACATTAACGAAACCCGTTGTCCCAAAATCAATTTTATGGTCAATTTTATCTTCCAAAGTAAAAAGCTCTGCAAGTGTCATAGCAGCAGGCGTTTTGACACCCGCACCCAAATCATACAAATTGAAAGCAGTTTGCACATCATCATTGTATTCTTTTGTAGCTATTGGAGAAAGTCTAATACATTTTCTTAGGTTAGCATTAAAAGTATTTTCACTTCCCAAGATACCAATATTCACAGTAGCATAATCAGGACTTGCGCCACCTTTATTAGAATTTAGTAGCTCTACACCTATCCCAGTATTTGGATTAGCCGCACTAAAAGTATTGGAAAGTATGTTAAGTGTTATACTTTGATAAGGTGCAGTTTGTGTACTTAACCAGCCGCTATCAGTACGTATATGCGTGAAAGTAGTGGCTGTAACAAAAGTATCAAAACTGTTATTAAGTACACTAACATTTGTACACCCTCCTAAATACAAACCAACCCCATTATTAAAAGTAGCAATAATATTATTTTGAAAAAGTGTTGGCGGTTTTAAATTTTCTAACAAGGCAGAATGAACATCACCATAAAAAGTATTCCCTTCTATGGCTGTTGCGCCACCTATGGTTGCTATCATATTTTTTATCCAAATGCCTCGTTGAAATTGCGGTATGGCAAAGTTTTTTACTATACAATTTTTAATACTTATTGTTTCTGTACCCGTACCGAATACCGCAAATCCCACACTATTTGTGGTAAGTCCTTGTGTATTAGTAAATGTAGCCGCACCTGCAAGTGTTATAAAACAAGAAACATTATTAAAGCCCAAACGTGTTTGTGCATTAGCATAGATACCAGCAGGCACAATTGTACCATTTATTTTTAGTGTCAAATCTTTGATACTTACATCATTAGCAGTAATTAAAATAGCTTGATTACAAGCAGTAGCAGGTTCTATCAAAGAACCATTTCCATTAAATATAAGTGGACGACTAATATTAATACATTGTGTATAAGCTGTTACAGAAACATCTAAGACTAACTCCCAATAGTTGGTATCAGGTGGAATAGGTACACCATTAACAGCATCTTGCAAAATTGGTGTTTCAACAAGCGCAAAAATAGCTTTTCTAGTGGGTTGATAACCACAAGTAGCGGCATTAGTATCAAGATTACCCGTTTCTAACCACACCCACGCATTGATAAAAGCCCGCACCAGAGGATTAGGTATAGATGCAGTAGGAGAAGTAGCAGTCCAACGGTTGGCATTACCATCAATTTTTCCTGTTGGTGCAACTACCCCACCTGTAGTTATATCACCCGCAAAATTAGAATCAAAATAATTTTGCAAAATGCTTATCAATGTATGGCTAAAACTTATATTTTCTGTCCTTATGACAACTTTTGCAAATAATAAAAAATTGTTTCTGATAATTAGTGTACCTGATATACCTAGTGTTGCATCTGTTCCTGCACCTGCATATATAAGAATAGCACTATTAGCACATCTTTGAAAAGTGTTATTTAAGATGTTAATAACACCACAATTTTGCCCTACCACAATTCCATTCTGACCCATTCCACTTGCTGCTGCTGCTGCACCTATGGTATTACAGTCTATTGTAGCAGTAGAAACAAAATTCATTATCAAAGCTGAACTTAGTCTTTGAAGAAGATTGCCAGTAACGGTTAAGCCTGTAATATTTCTAATATCAGCAAAAATAGTAGTAGCTAACAAGCCAACAGTACGGTTGTTACTTATTTGCCAATTAGTATTAGGTGTAGTCGTACTTTTAGTAAGAAGTGTTGTACTTGCGCTTGGCACACTTTGAAAGTTACTTTTAAAAACAAAGTTGTTTCCTTCTCCCACCACACGCCCACCAGCCGTAAAACGAAAACCATTGATAATAACATCATTAGCCGCTAGCGTAACCACACCAGAAATATTAGCCTCTGTAGCAAGTGCAGGACGTGCTACTGTGGTGAGTACATCTTTGTTGGGTGCTTCCAAAATAACTGCTTTATTGATATTGACTGCGCCTGCATAAGTGCCAAGTGCTACTGAAATGACATCATTTGCTACTGCTTGCGTAATGGCATAATTGATAGTAAGACAAGGGCTTCCAGGAAGTACGCAAGTTCCTACGTCTGCGCCAGTGGTGGCTACATACCTTGTTTGTGCCTTAGCAAAGCCAAAACAAAAACAAAATGTTAGAATAAGATATAAAGATTTCATTTTGAGGTGTGATATATGAGGTGTGAAGTATGAGGTATGAAATATGAAACAACGGAACTCGTAATTGATAATTAGTAATTGAGCTGTTATTTACAAAAAAATCCTTAAAAATAATTAAATTATTAAGGATTTTTTGTTTTAAAATATGATGTTTAATTTTAAGTGGTTTGTTGGAATTATTTTGCGCCTTGTATTAACTCACAATTCATAACTCACAACTCACAACTATTTTAGTTAATAGAAAGTTTGGTTTGATAGACTTTATCAGCCACTTTCACACGCACTACATACAAACCTTTACTTAGGTATTTAGAAGCATCTATGTTTTCTATTTTGCCGTTATCTGTACTTTGGATTTCTTGTTCAAAAACCTTAGCACCAGTCAAACCATAAACAGAA
>JAYVGJ010000209.1:0-1843 GCA_043772375.1 Raineyaceae bacterium
TAGATAGCGTGGTCATTTGGCTCAATACCAAAGATTTCAGCAGAAAGTGTTACTTTTCTACCTGTATCTGTTCCTTTTGCTGTTAATACGTTGATTTCCATAGTAGTTACCTCCTTATTTTTCAATGATTACGTAAGAATTGTTCGCACCAGGAATAGACCCAGAAACAATTATTAGACTTTTTTCAGCAATCACCCTCAAAACTTTAAGGTTTTTTACTGTAACACGGTCGCCACCCATTCTACCCGCCATACGCATACCTTTAAATACACGAGAAGGGAAAGAACAAGCACCAATAGAACCAGGCGCACGCAAACGGTTGTGCTGACCGTGAGTAGCCTGCCCAACACCTGCAAATCCGTGACGTTTTACAACGCCCTGAAAACCTTTACCTTTAGAAGTACCAACTACTTCCACTTTGTCGCCTTCGTTGAAAAAATCAGCGGGCAATATTTGCTCTCCAAGAGAGACTTTCTTAGTGAATCCTTTGAATTCTACTAATTTACGCTTAGGTGAAGTACCAGCTTTTTTGAAATGTCCTAGCATTGGTTTTGGAGTATTTTTCTCTTTTGCTTCTCCGAAACCTAGCTGAACGGCTTCATAACCGTCAGTTTCCTTTGTCTTCACTTGCGTTACTACGCAAGGACCAGCTTCAATAATTGTGCATGCGAGCATATGTCCATTGGCACTAAAGATGCTAGTCATTCCGATTTTTTTTCCTATAATTCCAGACATTCTGAATTGGTTTTATTTGAATAAATAAAACTACTTGTAAATCAAGCAGTTCCTTAAACGGACTGCAAAATTACGACTTTTTTTTGAACTAAAAAACTTTTTTGAAAAAAATCTTAAGAAAGTTTTTGTTTGTCGTTCCCCACGTTCCACGTGGGGTTATGATTGTTAAACCCTTTCAGGGTTTTTTAATACAGTTTTCTTTGCAGTTTGTTTGTCGTTAGATAAGGTAGTGCCTTATCTTTACGTTTTGCATAAAAATAATGCAATTGAATCTTTAAATAATAATATTTAAAGATTATTTTTGAAAATAAATGCTCAAATCTCTATTTTATTTTATTTTATTTTATTTTATACCTTTGCGTTTAGTATTCTAAATTTTAATTCTAAACCGAAAATCCAAATGAAACAAACATTTAACTTTTTACTGATGCTCGTAATGGTAGCAACTGTTTTGTCTTGCAAGAAAACTGAGCCAGCGCCAGAACTTACGCCAGCGCAGAAAATTGTAGGGAAATATAAATTGACAGCGCAAGTAAACATTGCAAATGGAATAACCAGAGATGTTTTAGCTAATAGTCCTGCTTGTAGTCTTGATGATATTTCAGAATTCACAACAGATGGCAAATTTGTTGAGAGTGAGGGGGCAACATCTTGTGTTTTTGCAAGAGATACAGAGACACGTCCTTACGTTCTCTCTACTGATGGAAAAACATTAACCATTACATATATAACAGGTACAGGTGCAACTATAAATACAATTTATACAGTTGTAGAGCTTTCTAGTTCTGTATTAAAGCTTTCTTTTGCATTTACTCAACCAGACTTAGCTGGTGGTACAACAAATGTAATATCAAATTTTACCTACACCAA
Organism: Raineyaceae bacterium; assembly: GCA_043772375.1. Lineage (GTDB taxonomy): Bacteria > Bacteroidota > Bacteroidia > Cytophagales > Thermonemataceae > JANYGM01. The sequence goes on from JAYVGJ010000209.1 coordinate 1,606, forward strand.
AATCTAGTATTTGCTAGTTCAAAATCAAAAAAGGTAGCTTTTCGCATAGGAAAAGCTACCTTTTTTGATGAATAAGAATTTTTTACGTATTCACGACTTTTTCTTATCTTTTTTTGTTGTGTTTCCATAAATGTTTCTAAATAACTCTAAAAAAATACAAAATAATGATAAACAGCGTTTTACATAAGGCTAATACACGTGGTGGCGCAGATATGGGCTGGCTCAATGCTAAACATAG
>JAYVGJ010000210.1:0-2087 GCA_043772375.1 Raineyaceae bacterium
TATTGAAGCCATTGATGCTATTTTTAAGCTCAATGAAGTAAAATCTATTGTCAAAAGTAAATCAATGACAACAGAAGAAATACATTTTAATGATTGGGCAAAAGAACAAGGTCTGGAGAACGTAGAAACAGATTTGGGAGAATATATTGTGCAATTAGCAGGACAAAAACCTTACCATATTGTTACGCCAGCAATGCACATGTCTAAAAAAGATATTGCAGAACTTTTTGTTGAAAAACTGCATATTCCGCTCACAGATGATGCACAAGAGCTTACACTCACCGCAAGACGACTTTTGAGAGAAAAATATACCACCGCTGATATTGGCATCACAGGTGGCAATTTTATGGTTGCAGACATTGGCGCAGTTGCTATCACAGAAAATGAAGGAAATGCTAGGCTTTGCACCACTTTTCCAAAAATTCATATTGCTATTATTGGTATTGAGAAAGTTATCCCAACATTGAGCCAGTTAGATTTATTCTGGTCGTTGCTTTCTACAAGTGGCACAGGACAGAAAATAACCGTTTATAACACGCTTTACACAGGTGCTAGGCACGAAAACGAAACAGATGGACCAAATGAAATGTATGTTATTTTGCTTGATAATGGCAGAACTAATTTGCTTGCAAAACCTGATAAACGTCAGGCACTTAACTGTATTCGTTGTGGGGCGTGCCTAAATGCTTGCCCAGTTTACAAAAACATTGGCGGACACACCTACGACACCACGTATTCTGGTCCTATTGGCTCTGTTATTACGCCTCATTTGAGCGGAATGAAGGAATATAAACATTTGAGTTTTGCAAGTTCTTTGTGTGGTGCTTGTACGTCTGTTTGCCCTGTGAAGATAGATATTCATAATTTATTGTTGATGAATAGGCGTGAGAGTGTGGAGGAAGGCTATGATGATAGTTTGGAAAGGCTTGGCTTTAAGTTTTGGAAAAATGGTATGAAAAGCCGCAGAATGATGGATTTGGTGGGTGCAGGGCTGAAAAACAAACTTTTAATACAACTGTTTAAGAATAGCTGGGGCAAAAAACGGGATAATCTTAAAACCTCTCAAAAATCTTTTAACGAACTTTGGAAAGAAAGAAATAAATCTTAAGTAATTATGAATTTTTAATTGTGAATTGTGAATGAATACAAAATTAAAAAAAGTTGTTGCTTATATTTCTATAAGCAACAACTTTTTTTTTATTTTAGTACGTTTTTATAATAATCAATAATACTCTGAAAAACGCCAAGTAGCTCCGAAATTTCGCCTAAATAGTATTTTTTATCATCAATATAAAGTTTGTCAGAATACTCAATAAATTGCCAAACATCACCTGTGGTAGTGCAACCGTATAGTTTTTCTGTAATAATCCCTTTTTTTTCGTTATATTTTCTTGCGCCTACAAGTTGCGCACAACATTGCTTTATGCCCTCGTCTAAGTCGTTGCGTTTTGCCTCCACAATTTGAAAAATAGGAATACTAATTTCGTAAGATTTAGTGTCTTTGCTCAAAATAAAATCACATTCTCCCTGCAAACCTGCTTCTTTATCTCCTACAAGCGTATCACCAGAATAAATAGTAAAAAATTTGCTATTTCGTGTGCGTAACTCCTTCAAAATAGGCACAACAATCCACTCACTTCTTGCTTTTTCACTTTTGATAGGCATTTCTGTGCTTTCTTCTAATTCTATTTGTAGCCTTTCCGTAGGAATTACTGGCTTTGAAAAGAATTGAAGTTGTTTTCTTTCATTTTTTACTCCAAATTTTTCATCTAAATCAGATAAAGTAAAATCTGTATAAGCCATATTTGTAAGTTTAATGGTGAATATTTTTTATTTTACTTAGTTTCCTCAATATTACAACCATAAGTTTCTACTTTGGAGTAAAATTCTTTTTGCACGATACCTGCCCATTTACCATTTATTTTCTCAAAAAAATAGTAATTGTATGTTTCATAATCTATATTCTCTTTTTTTGCGTTTTGTTTGAAATATTAGAGTTTATGAATAATTCTATTTTTAACCACCCCTAACCCCTCCTTAGGAAGTAGGGGGACTTTTCAAAGACATTTTTGAGTTATTCATAAACT
>JAYVGJ010000211.1:0-3566 GCA_043772375.1 Raineyaceae bacterium
CTTTGCATAAATAATTATACGCAAATATACTAAAAATTTAGTAGTACAAAAATTTTAGTAAAAAAACTTTAAAATATTATGATTAAGGAAAACAAAAGAAACAGAAAAGACAATAAGCCACAACTTATTGCACGAGTTGAAAAACTGCGCCCATTCGTTAAGAATGTAGGTTACGTAGCAAGATTAAAAGAAATCTACCCTGAGTTAGACGCAATAAAAAGCGCAAAATTTCACGGAGTTTTTACTCATGCGTCACTTGACGAAAACATTATTAAGAAAATGGAAAAATTGTTTTTGCCGAAAAAAGAACTTGTATGAGCCTACAAAACACTAAAACCGCAATAAATAAATTATTGGCTGAAAAAAAAGCAAAACTTTCCGAATATTATGCTTTTGAGCGTGATAATAGCTATTTTGACTTACCAGAAGACAAAGCAAAAAGCATTATTGAAGAGAAAAAAGCAATAAAAAAAGAAGTTGCTACACTTGAATATTATCTAATAGATATTGATAGTATAAAAGTAGCATACGCCAAGAAACTTGCTAGCCTTGAGAGTCTTAATTTATGCGAAAAATTGCAGTTACAAGACTTCAAAAAAGCACACAACGAGGAGCTAATGGCTAATATGCTATTTCTCAAAGAACAAATGTACCGTAGTATGATGCAGTATAATTCAGATGAAAAAAAAGTAAAATCTTTCATTATTGAATTCATAAATGCAGTAACAAGACAATCTTATATTTTTTAAAATGAGCGTACTAGATGAATTAAACAGGGAATTAAAAGCAAAAAAGTCTTCTAAAACAGAAACGCCTGCAGTCCAAAAAACTGGCACTGATAAAATTGCAGACTTGCGTAATAAGCTAAGTGATAGGTATTTGCGTGTAGGAGTATCTTATTTCAAACGAATAGAAAGACAAAACGCAAACAAGACTATTACGCAAGATTTAGGGAAGTGGGGCTTAACGACTTTAAATGATGATTTTGATGCAGACCTTCACGAAATTAACAAAATAGCGTTAATGATTAAAGGGGAGCGACTAATCAAAATACCTGAATTAGTGCCTAAATTTGATGCTTTTTGCAATGAGCCTAATAATGATAATTTTCAGCAAACCGTACTCGGCTCGTATAACTTGTATAACCAAATTACACATGTTCCAATAGCACTAGATGTCAAAAAAGACCACGCCGAGATACAAACAATAGTAAAACTCCTTTGCCATCTTTTTGGTAACGATATTGAAATAATTGTAGATTATCTTACTATCCTGTGGAGGTTCCCTAAACATATCTTACCTATCATTTGCTTAGTTTCTAAGGAAAACCAAACTGGAAAGACTACTTTTCTGAAGTTATTACAAGCTATTTGGCAGGAGAACGCCGTAATTCTATCTAACCAAGACTTCCAAACAGAATTTAATTCTCACTACATAAGCAAAAATCTTATAATGATTGATGAGAGTTTTGTGGAATTGGAAAAAAGAAAAGAGAAGGAGCGCATTAAGCAATTAGGTACTGCAACTACTGCTTACCTACAATTCAAAGGCGTGGATAGGTCAAAAATTGATTATTGTGGCAAGCTAATAATGACTTCTAACCACGAGGACAACTTTATGAAAATTGAGGAGGAGGATTTGAGGTTTTGGGTGATTAAGGCAAATGTAATACAAGACCTTGATCCAAATTTTGAGGATAACTTAATGAAAGAAATACCTTATTTCATTGATTTTCTGAAAAAAAGAAAGATAACTCACGAAAAGAAAGAACGCCACTGGTTTGATAGCAAATTGCTTATTACGGAGGCACGCACCAATATTATAAATAAGACGAAAAACATGTCTGATGTAATCTTAGATGAGTTTTTTTTACAAATAGCTTATAATATAGAAGACTTTGCAAACGAAATCAAAGTAAGTATTAAGGACGTTTATGATATGAATCTCACCAGCGCAAAGTATTTGGATTTTCGTAAAATAAAGGAATATCTAACGAAAAAAGCACAACTACCAACAAGTAAAGCAGAAAGATATAAATTGTATCCGTTACAAAACGGGAATACTGCACCAATAGAGAGAGTAGGACGACCTTATGTTTTATTATGTAGCGACTTCTTACCAAAAGCTGATATCCAAGATAACCAAGCACCTGCAAAACAAGAAGAGGTTTTGCCATTTTAAGCAAAAAGCACCAAAATTACTTTTGGTGCTTTTTGATTGCTATTAAGGACATTTTGGGCAGTAGCTTTGTGCTACATAGCTTTTGTTTCCCGCAGAATTATTGTAATAACACCCGCCAGACGTTCCTTTGTAGGTTTTGAGTGTTGCACCGCTCACTACTATTGTGCCACACTCGGGGTCGCCTGCAGGCGTGCTTGACTTGCTACAGGAAAGACAAGCCCCTAATAAAAAAATAGCTAAATACTTCATATTGATAAGGATTAAAGATTTAAAGCATCAAAAAAGCATCAATTTTTCTGTATCTCAAAATAAAATCATTGTTTAGAATTAGACTGATTAAAGATAGCATTAAAGAATGTTACAAGAATGTTACAAGAATGTTACAAGAAAAAACCCGCTCAAAATACTATTAAACCTTGTTTTTTTCTATTTGTAACATTTGTAACATTTGTAACAAAATATAATAGGTTACGCTACATACACACGCACACACACGCAAGAATTTTAGGAATAAAAAAAATGTTACAAATGTTACAAATGTTTTTAAGCTTGTAACTATCTAATAATGAATTGATTACGTTGTAACATTTTTGTAACATTTTTGTAACATTCTTTAAACGCCCTCAAAACCTTATTTAGAATGGTTCTAAATTAAATCTAAAAAGTGCCATACAACGCTATAAAAGCACTTTTATAAAAATAATTCCAAAATTTTAGAAAATAATTGCTAAAATTTTTGCAGTTCTAAAATTTTTGTGTACCTTTGTATCACTGGGAAGGAAAAACCCACAAAGAATCTACATTAGGTAGGACTTCAAATTGACTTAGGGGAATTTCAGAAATGAAATAAAGTAACTAAACAAATGATTATCAACTTCTAACAAATACGCAAATGGTAAAGCAAGTAAGGTTAATTGAAAACGTGCTTACGACTGTAACCACAAACGAACTCACTCCAATAGGTTTGGTTTTTGAGTTTAAGGCAAAATGCTTGGTAGATATAGAGCCTTATAGCGCATCTACACAAGACGAGCCAGCAGAAGGTGGTGTAGAAATAACTGATATAGAGTTGTATATTGGAGATAATGAAAAAGATTGTTTTGAGATTTTTGAGACTCTTTCTGACGTGGAGCGTGCAATAGAAACAGAAACAGAATTTCACGAGGGTGGTAGGGGTTCTTTTGGGTCTTCTTTTGAGTTCCTTGCTGATTACGTGGAGTGTTTAGTGGATTTGGAAAGTAAGCAAATCTTCTACCTTGAAAAGCAAAAGCAAGTTTTTTCAAAAGAGCTAAAAAGCTGGGTGATACAAGATGTAATCCACGAAATTACTAATTACGTGCCTAGTGATGTATTGGAGTGGAATTTAGAGCAGTCAAGTATTGGAG
>JAYVGJ010000212.1:0-1907 GCA_043772375.1 Raineyaceae bacterium
TTAAGAAAATTATTACTCCCATCAGATGAAAAAAAATATTATCATATTTTCACTACTTTTAGTAGGATTTTGCCAAATTGCTTTCGCTCAAAAAGAGGAAAAAGGTGTATCACGCTCCTCTAACGCAACAATATCACCTAATCAAGCAGGAAGTAGCACAACTGTAAGTGAAGCAGAAACTGCTATACGTGTAGGAAGTGCAAAAGAACTTTCAAAATATTTTAGTGAAAGCGTAGAAATTAGTTTTGATGGCAAAAAAAGTAATTATAGTCGTACACAAGGCGAGTACGTGATGCGAGATTTTTTCTCCAAAAATGAGCCTCAAACCACAGAAAGCTATCATAAAGGTTCTTCTGGTAAAAAACTAAATTACGCTATCCTTAAATATACCTCAAAAACAGGCAATTACCGCATTTTTATTAAGATAAAGCAACATCAAAACCGCTATTTGATAGATGCTATTGATTTGACAAAAGAATAAAGATTTTTACTTGTCGTTCCCCACGTTCCACGTGGGGTTATGATTGTTAAACCCTTTCAGGGTTTTTAATACAACTTTTTCCATTTAACCATAATTTAAGTTTCTTTGGGGATTTGGGGGCAGAAATCACCCAAAAACCTGCTGAAAAGGCGTTACATTCCCTTCTGGATTATGTTTTTGGTGGCTATTGTGGTCGTTGAAAATGGCAAAAACAACCGTTTCAAAAACATTTTTAAATTCTATTTCCTCAAAAATCTCCTGAAAAAGTGCGGCAATATGTGCAGGCGGATTAGCAAAAGCACCACAACCAATGGCACTAAGCACCAAAGTAGTATGATTTTGCGCTATGGCTATTTTTAGGATAGTTCTGAGCCTAGTTTTGGCATCTTCTACACAATCATTGTGCAAATAGAATTTGTTTTCTATTTGAATAAGTTTTGGGTGGCGAATAGCTGCTACAGCAATGAAATCTAGTATATGAGGCTCATTTAGAAAAGAATAGCCTGTCGCTTCTGACGACCTAAAAACCGTAATTCCTGCAGAATAAACACCTCCACTAGCCGACAATGGATACTGAAAACTAGCATTTTGGGGTATATCATATTGAGAAGCAAAATCTGCGTATTGATACAAAGAAAGATGCATATTACTGCGTCTAAACAAATTTTCTTCTTGTGCACCTGCACCGCCAAGCACACCTCCGCCTGGCGTATCTGCACTTGCCATATTTAAGACAACAGGTTTTTTACCCATTTTTCGTAGCAAATTAGCTACTTCTAAACAATCAGCATCAATAACAGAAAATTTTGTTGGATATTTTGTTATTGTCTGTGTTATAAGCGTTGTCGTATCAGCATAAAAAACAGTATTTTCAATAATTTTATCAAAATTATCATCTTTATTAAGCATCATTTTTTCATCTTGAATTTCGTACTCTGCATCTTTAATGATTTGAAGCGTTTGCTGAAAAATATTTTTGCGCAATTTTTTTCTTGTATGTCCTAAAAATAAATCAGGTTTTCCATCAATTTCATTAAAATCTTTAAGCCATCTTTGGCTGTCCCAAGTATTCATAAGGTAGGTTTTATTTGTCTTTTTTTATGGTTTTCTGAAATTTAAAAAGTTATATATCCTTTTGCAAAATCAGGAAATGCTGGGTTATATTTACCTTCAATGAACGCTAAAACATTGAATTGAGTTTCAATTTTTGCTCAATTATCTCTAATTATTTTATGATAAAGTTTTGTTCTAATAGGTACGTCCACTTATATTCATTAGACCTCCTGCGAAAGTCGGATAAGTGTATTAAAGTCCCTTTCCCAGCAGGGCTAGCAGTTGCTAGTGGGATTTAGGGATAGGGGTTTAGCTCCTTTATTATGATAAATTTATCATAATAAAGGGAAACCCCACCTAAATCCTCCCCTGC
>JAYVGJ010000213.1:0-7100 GCA_043772375.1 Raineyaceae bacterium
TCCCGCTTGTTTGCGTAGTAAATACAGGAGCGGGACGCTCAATACACTTTTTGAAGTCGTAGTGGGACACTACGACTAGGTTTTTAACTTTTCCGAAATCCTTCCTATTCCTAGTATAGTTTACTCAAATTATTTTTTATTTTGATTTGACTTAATTACCTATAATCAATTCCTTATCAATATCTTGTATTCATTTACAGTTAAAAATTCACAATTCACCATTCCTTTGTAATGTTATGTTATTGTTAATTTGTATTAACTTTTGATGTAGTTAGCGTATAAATAGCTACTTTTGCACCAAATAACCAATTTACTAAACAACTACATAATGTTTGATTTGGAACTATCTTTACTAATATTACTGATAATCAGTATTTTAGCCGTCTGTGCTTTTGAATTTATCAATGGTTTTCACGATACTGCCAATGCAGTAGCAACTGTGATTTATACCAATAGTCTAAAACCACAACAAGCTGTGGTGCTTTCTGGTATTTTAAATTCTGCGGGGGTTTTTGTTGGTGGGATAGGCGTTGCAATGGGAATTATACATCTTTTGCCTACAGAAGCGCTCCTCAACCAAACCGTTTGGGAAAGTGTAGGTATGATACTTGCGTTACTTCTTACTGCTATTTTATGGAATTTGGGAACTTGGTATTTTGGCATTCCTTGTTCTAGTTCTCACACACTTATAGGCTCTATTTTGGGTGTTGGGATAGCTTTTGCACATCTTCCAGGCAATGCAGATGTAAGTATCAATTGGAGTAAAGCAGGTGAAGTAGGGCTTTCTTTGCTTATTTCACCGTTTTTAGGGCTTTTAATGGCTGGACTTTTGATGTTTATTTTGAGCAAACTTATCAAAAATAAAGAAATATTTGAAACGCCCGACCCAGAAAAAGTGCCTCCAATGTGGATTAGGTCGTTGCTTATTTTTACTTGTGCAGGCGTAAGTTTCTCTCACGGCTCTAATGATGGACAAAAAGGCGTGGGACTTTTGATGCTCGTTTTGATTAGTATTTTGCCTGTCAAATATGCCCTCAACCTAGAAACTACCCCCGCACAATACCAAGAAAGTATTGCACTTGTGGACACAGCCGTTAAGAAAATAAATGTAGAAGACCTCTCTTCTGCGGATAGGATTTTTGTAGAACAATGCAAAAAAAATATTGCAGATATCATTATCCTTATGAACATTCCCCAAAGTAAATGGGACGAAAAAGTTGTTACAGGCATCAGAAAAGAAATATTTTTATTAGATAAAGATATTAAAAAATTATCAGATAAAACACTATCAGGTGTTCCTGAACAAGATAGAAAAAATATAAAAACTCGTTTTGAGCGTTTTAAGAGCCATACAACAGATTACGCACCACGCTGGGTAATTGTACTTATTTCCCTTTCTTTGGGGATTGGCACTATGATTGGTTGGAAAAAAATTGTTGTTACTATTGGTGAAAAAATAGGAAAATCTCACCTCACCTACGCACAAGGCGCATCTGCGGAGCTTATTGCCACCCTTACTATTGGTTTTTCATCATTTGTCTTTCATTTGCCTGTGAGTACGACACATATTTTGTCGTCTGGAGTGGCTGGTACTATGGTTGCCTCCAACGGACTGAAAAACCTACAAGCAAGCACCATTAAAAGTATTGCACTTGCTTGGTTGCTTACTTTGCCTGTCTGTATTATTGTTTCTTATTTGTTGTTTGGATTTTTTAGACTGATTTTTTAGACTAATCTTTTAGTTAATTACAAATAAAAAACACCTGAATTAATTGCCACAGATGCACAGATAAAATACAAATTGTATTCATCTGTGTATCTGTGGCAATTACATACCTTAATTTTTATGATGTAAATTTTGTAATACATCTCTAAACTTTTCACAAAAAATGACCCACACAACCACCGTAATACACGCTAATTTTGTTAATATTCTTCAAAAAACTATTTCTCCAGCAGAAATAATCATCAAAAATGGCAAAATAGAAAGTATTGCAAATACAGATAAACCCTGTCAAAACTACATTCTTCCTGCTTTTGTAGATGCGCACATACACATAGAAAGCAGTATGCTCGTGCCTAGTGAATTTGCCCGCCTTGCGGTGCTTCACGGCACAATAGCAACCGTATCAGACCCACACGAAATAGCCAACGTTTTGGGCGTTGCTGGCGTTGAATTTATGATAGAAAATGGCAAAAAAGTCCCTTTCAAGTTCTTTTTTGGTGTTCCTTCTTGCGTTCCTGCCACTGTTTTTGAGACTGCAGGCGCAACCATTGATGCCAAAGAAGTAGAATATTTGTTTGAAAAACACGACCTCAAATACCTTGCAGAAATGATGAATTATCCAGGTGTTTTGTATGATGATGATGTTGTTTTGGAGAAAATAAAAATTGCACAAAAATATAAAAAACCTATTGACGGACACGCTCCAGGCTTGCGTGGTGAGCAAGCCAAAAAGTACATTAGTGCAGGAATAAGCACAGACCACGAGTGTTTTACGGCTGCAGAGGCGCAAGATAAGCTACATTTTGGTATGAAAATCTTGATTAGAGAAGGAAGTGCTGCCAAAAACTTTGAGGCTTTGATAGATTTATTGCCTGAAAATTATGAAAATATGATGTTTTGTTCTGACGACAAACACCCAGATAATTTACTTATAGGACATATCAACGAACTTGTAAAACGTGCCGTAGCTCGTGGAATTGATGTTTTTAAGGTTTTGCAATGTGCCTGCATCAACCCAGTCAAACATTATAATTTGGAGGTTGGTTTGCTGAATGTGGGAGATATGGCTGATTTTATTGTCGTAGAAGATTTGAAGGAGTTTAAAGTCTTTCAAACCTATATTGAGGGCGTTTTGGTGGCTGAAAACGGACAATCTTTTATCAATTCTGTAGCATTTGACAAACCTAATTTTTTCAAGGCAATGCCAAAAAATGCAAGTGATTTTGCATTGCTTGCACCACCCAATTATACAGAAAAAACGCTTTTAAAGGTCATAGAAGCAATAGATGGAGAGCTTATTACAAAAACTTTTTTGCATCATTTGCCCATAGAAAATATAAATGGAAAAGATTTTTTGGTTGCTGATGTAGAAAATGATATTCTAAAAATGGTGGTTGTCAATAGATATACGCCCAATGCAATACCTGCAATAGCTTTTATCAAAAATTTTGGACTGAAAAACGGTGCTATTGCCTCTTCTGTTGCCCACGACTCCCATAATATTATTGCCGTTGGTACGTCTGATAAAAGTATTTGTGCTGCCGTAAATGCTATTATTAGTGCAAATGGAGGACTTTGTGTGTATGATGACCGCAATGATACTAACAACATAGGTTTATTGGCTTTGCCTGTGGCTGGTTTGATGTCGGATTTGGACGGTGCAACCGTTGGCGCACTTTATACAGAACTTGATAAAACCGTAAAACAATTAGGAAGTACCCTTAAAGCACCTTTTATGAGCCTTTCTTTTATGGCTTTGCTCGTTATTCCGCAACTAAAACTAAGTGATTTGGGGCTTTTTGATGGTGGAAAATTTGAATTTGTAGAATTATGATTTTTTAACCACATAGACAGACAGAAGACATAGAATACAAAAACACTATTCTGATAATCAGAATAGTGTTTTAATGATAATTCAAATAGAATTATTTACGAAAATTATTTGCATTTAGTCAAATCACCAATTGCCCAGATGCTGTCATCATCACAGATTGTAACATCAGCCAACTCACATATAACACCGTCTTCATCAACAAGTTTCACATCATAAATATCACACTCAATTTTCACAGTAATATACTCACCAGGAGTCATTACTTCATCACTTCCCAACAAATCTGAACCCCAAGAAGCCTTATCCACACGTGAAATATAGATATGGTCAATATCCCATTTAGAGTTATTGTAGATTTTGATGGTTTGTGATTGTTTTTTCGTTGTGAAACTTTGGAAAAACAAACCAGTGCAGGCTAGAATTGCCACGCAAGATACAGATAAAAGAACTTTTTTCATAACAGATAGAATTTAAAATATTAGTTAGAAATAATATGTAGTAAACTTACCACGCACAAATAAAATAAAAAATAATGGATAAAAAAAATTTTATCAAAAATAAATATATTTATTTTTTTAATATTACATTTTTCATATCTTAGTATTGTTTTTAGGACGTTTTGCTTAATTTTTAGCCTTATTTTTGGTGGTCGTTTGTAAAGGCACAAGTAGCTTATTTTCCAAAAAACTAAAAATTTAAAATGTATATGAATAACGACTTTGATGTATAACGACTTTGTTGCAAAAGTCAGCGTACTTGAAATAGACTTTTTACAAAAAAAGCGAGAATATGGATATTAGACTTCCTGCGAAAGTAAATAATCAAGTAAATTCATTGATTATCAAGATATTGTAATATTTTATTTTGATAATTAAACATCATATTAAGTGAAATCACTTGAAAAATATTTATAATTTTAAAAGTGTTTTTAAAGTCCTCCCAGCAGGGGCGGATTTAGGTAGGATTTCCCTTTATTATGATAAATTTATCATAATAAAAGAGCTAAACCCCTATCCCTAAATCCCTTTCCCCTGCTGGGAAAGGGACTTTAATACACTTATCCGACTTTCGCAGGAGGTCTACTGTGAATTTTAAATTGTAAATTGTGAATTGTGAATTAAATACAAAATATCAATAATTTTTCTAAACAAAACCCTGAAAGGGTTCAATATTCATAGCCGTAAGTCGTACTTACGGAACATGCGAAAGCAACACGACAAACAATAAACATAAATACAATGTCAAATCACAAACACGCCCCATTAGATGGGATTTCGGGGCTTAAAGAAAACTGGAAAGAAGACCTTACATCAGGCATTTTGGTATCATTTTTGGCACTTCCCTTGTGCTTAGGTATTGCAGCAGGAGGCAAATTTCCGCCTATTACAGGCGTTTTTACGGCTATTATTGGGGGTATGCTAGTATCTATTTTGAGTGGAAGCAGACTCACCATCAAAGGACCTGCGGCAGGGCTTATTGCCATTATTTTGGGTGCTTTTGAAGAACTTGGCTACGAAAAAGCATTGGCAGTTATGGTGGTGGCAAGCATTATGCAGGTAGTTTTTGGGCTAGTAAAAGCGGGCAAATTGGGTGATTTTTTTCCCGTTTCTGTGGTTCACGGAATGCTTGCAGCTATTGGTGTGATAATTTTCTCTAAGCAAATTCACCTACTTTTGGGCGTAAAACCTACTGCAAAAGAGCCGTTTGCGCTACTCGCAGAAATTCCTAATAGTATTGCAAATGCCAAATGGGAAGTTGCGCTGATTGGTATTTTGGGACTTATTATTATTTTTGGTATGCCTTACATCAAAAATAAACTTATCAAAAAAATCCCTGCTCCAATGATTGTTTTACTCGTTGCAATACCTTTGGGAATGGTTTTTGTGCTTGATAAAAAGTTTTTGGTGAATATTCCTACCACTATTTTTGAGGGAATAATCACCTTTGACATCAAAAAAATAGGTTTTGCTTTTCCTGATTTTTCAGAGATTACAAGTATTGCAAGTATCAAATTTGTTGCTATGTTTGCGCTTATTGGCAGTATTGAATCACTTTTGACTGTCAAAGCCATTGACGGACTTGACCCTTTCCAAAGAAAATCAGATATGAACAAAGATTTGGTAGCGGTGGGTCTTGGAAATACTTTGGCAGCTTTTATTGGTGCCTCTCCAATGATTGCGGAAGTGGCTCGTAGCTCTGCAAACGTGGCAAATGGTGCAAAAACACGCTGGGCAAACTTTTTTCACGGTTTGGCTTTGCTGATTTTTATCTTGTTTTTGGCAAAAGTAATTATTTTAATCCCTATTTCTGCGCTTGCGGCTATGCTTATTGCGGTGGCGTACCGTTTGGCATCTCCAAAAGAGTTTATTCATACCTACGAAATAGGCAAAGAACAACTAGTTATTTTCCTTACCACGCTTGTCGTAACACTTGCTACAGACCTTCTGTTGGGGGTTTTTGCGGGTGTTTTTATGAAATTTGCAGTAGAGTTTTACTTTGGTATTTCTCTAAAACAAATGTTTAGGGCAAACGTAGAAATTATAGAAGAACACGACAATATACGCCTCAAAATCAAAGATGCCGCTATTTTCAGCAATTATTTGGGTATAAAAGCGCATTTGGATAAGATGCCAAAAAACAAACATCTTATCCTTGACTTTAATGATGTAAAACTTATTGACCATACTTTTATGGAAAACTTGCATCACTTTGAACACGACCACTATAAAGGTGGCAGTTCTGTTGAAATACAAGGTATGGAACATCAAAACCCTATCTCGGACCACCCGCTTGCTATGCGTGTGTATGATGCGAGCTACAAATTGAAAGAAAAAACTATTATTCTGAATAAAAGGCAGGTTGTTTTAGAAAAATTTGGCTCTAATAATAATATGGGTTTCAAGCCTTTAGCTATTTATGATAGTTTCAAATTTTTGGATTTCAGGTATTTCCAAGGTAAAAAAATACGCAACAGAGAGAATAGGCTTATAAAAACCATTGATGAAGTGCGTTTTGAGTATTCAGAAATGAGTATCAATGAAGCTATCAATTTGGCTGGAAACAACTACAAAATGAGTATATTTGCTATTACCAATATAAAACATCATATTCCTTCATTTGTTTTGGAAAGAGAAGTGGCAATGGACAAAATTTCGCAGGCATTGGGCTACAAAGACATCAATTTTGATGGGTTTAAAGTTTTTTCTGATGCTTATTTGCTGACAAGTATGGAGGAAGAAGACGTTAGAAAACTTTTTACGGCTGATTTGATTACGTTTTTTGAGAAATATATAAACGCTGGTTTTATGGTACGTTCACGTGAGAGCCGTATTATTATTTTCAAAGATACAAAAGTAATGACTATTGATGAAATAAAACTTGCTTTAGAAATAGCTATTGGAATGACAGAAATTATCAAAAAAGTAGCTGTCCTAAAATAAAATATCATAAAAAAATATTTCGCTACCATACACAGTTTAAAAACCGCCCTGGTTTGTGTCCCCACAAACCAGAATGAGGTAGTACAAGCACCCATTTCTT
>JAYVGJ010000214.1:0-8929 GCA_043772375.1 Raineyaceae bacterium
TATCAATAAATTCAATAAAACACTATTTTCCTTCTTGTTGATTATCAATGAATTAGAATAGTTTAATCTTAAATTAAAACAGTGTACGGTAGCAAATTCATTCACAACTCATAACTCACAATTCACAACTTATTTCACTCTTTCCATGTAGTCGCCTGTTTCTGTATTTACCCTAATTTTCTCTCCAATTTCCACAAAAAGTGGAATATTTATTTGTGCGCCCGTTTCCAAAGTGGCAGGTTTTAATGTCTTATTGGCAGTATCTCCACGTATGCCTGGCTCTGCGTAAGTAACCTCCAAAACAACAGAAAGTGGCAGTTCTGCACTGATAGGCGTTTCATTTTCGTCCAAACTGATTTTTACGATAGTTTCTTCTTTCAAAAAACGTACTGCATCACCAAAACTTTCAGCATTTACATAAATTTGTTCGTAAGTTTCGTTGTTCATACAAACATAACTATTGCCATCTTTGTAAGAAAAAACGTATTCTTTCACTTCTACACGTACTATTTCTACGCTATCACTTGGGCGGTAGCGGTTTTCTGCTAGTTTGCCATTTTTCACATTGCGCATTTTGACTTGATAAAATGCACGCAAATTACCAGGCGTACGGTGTTGAAATTCAATTACCTGTAGCAGTTCACCATCTATACGAACAAAAGAACCTCTTGAAATATCTGAAATAGTTGCCATTATTTTAATTATGAATTAGAAATTATGAATTAGAAATTAAATGCTAAGTATTGATAATTTTTATTTATTTAAAATTATATACCATTTTACTGCAAATGTAGTATTTTTTATGCTAATTTTCAAAATTCTTTTACTTCCAGTTTTTACTGTTTAAATTTTTTCCTCAAAACTTTCCCTACAAGCCAAATAATCACCTCTTTTGGGACAATATGGCGGGCATTAGCAAATAACCTTGACCAAAAATCAGCAATAATGCGTTTTTTGCCTACTAGTAAGCCTTTTACGGCTGCTGCCGCTATGATTTCTGGCGTACTACTCACGTATTTACCTATTTTACCCAATTTTTCTACTGCTGTGGTGGTTTCTGGATTTGTTGCCACGCCCGTAGGAAAAAGTATGCTCACGCTCACACCCGTAAAGCGCACTTCCTCACGCAACGCCTCTGAAAAACTAACTACAAACTGCTTACTAGCTGCATAAGTGCTTTTAAAAGGCATCACAAAAAGCCCAGCCATACTAGAAACATTCATAATATATGCTTTGGGTAATTTTTTCATATCCTCTAAGAATAGATGACACAAACGCACATTTGCCAAAATATTCAGCTTTAAAAGTGTTTCGTGAAAACCAATTGTTTTGCCGTTAAAACTATCCGTATAGCCCATTCCAGCGTTGTTGATGAGGTATTTTATAGTGATTTGTTTGGACTGACAAAAGTCATAAACTTCTTGTGCGCCATTGTCTTTGGTAAGGTCTGTGGTGAAAGTTTCTACTAGAATGCCGTATTTTTCACGCAAAAATGCTGCTGTTTCTTCCACAGAAACATCAGCAAGTGCCACAATAAGGACATTTATTTTTCTTTTGGCAAATTCTTCTGCAATACAACGCCCAATTCCCTGACTTCCGCCTGTAATAAGTGCAAACAATTTCGTAAAATTTAATTCTTAAAAATTCAGTTACTAAACAGTTTGCAAATATACGAAAAAAAGCCTAAAATAGCTAACCAACTTCCCGAAAGTTGGAGACTTTCGGGAAGTTTATCTCAAAAAACTATTCTCCTACCATTACAAATGCTCCCCAAAAATACGGATTTTTGTACTTTTTAAATAAAGTTTCTTGTGCCGCATCAAAAGCTTGGCGTTTTGTTTTGCCTGCGGCAAGATTTCCATAAAAAAGTGTCATTACTTCTTGTGTTGCCACGTCATCAACTTTCCAAAGGCTCATAAGTATTGTTTTTGCGCCTGCTTGTTGAAATGAACGCTGCAAACCATAAACGCCTTCACCGTTCTTTATTTCACCTAAACCCGTTTCACAAGCCGACATTACGACAAGTTCTGTGTCATCTAAATTCAAATTAAGTGCCTCTTGGGCTGTCAAAACGCCATCTTCTCCTTCTTTTATCTCTCCACGCAGTCCTTTTTCAGCATCTTTAAGCAAAAGTCCACTTCTCAAAAGCGGATTTTCTCTGAATTTGTCTGCATTATCTTTATCAAAACCTTCTGTGTCTCCCAAAAAGAAACCGTGAGTAGCAATATGCAGTATATCAGGGTTTTTAAGGGCTTTTATAGTGCCTTCTTCTGCTTGATTTTCCAAATAATTGGTTACTTTAATTTTCTTATCAGAAAGTATTTTAGAAATATTATTGATTTCTATTTTCGTACCTTCCAAAATAGTGATAACTCCAGAATTTGGGTTAAAAAACCGCTGTGTAGTATCCATTTTGGCAGAAAAAGACAAACTTCGTTCTTCTTTTGTGCTGGTAATTTTGCTGTTTTTTTGCGCATACGCAGGATAACCAAACAAATGTATCTGATAATCTTTGAAGTTTTTGCGTTGTTTTTTGCTGTTTTCAGCATATTTCATCAAATCTTTGGAAGAAGAGAGCAACTGCACCTGTGTTTCACTTCTCAAATACTCTTTTGTAGCAGGATTTTGGAGTGTTATGAGGTTTATTTGATGATAAACGCCATCTGGCACAAAATAAACTTTCTTTGCATCTCCTAATTTAGCCTTAATAGCTGCCCAAAAAGCATTATAAGACACTTTATCCTGCACTTTAAACTGAATAGTATTTTTATAGTAAGCTACGACATCAGTTTCTAGCTCTTTTCCATTGGAAAGTATGACCATTTCAGGCTGATTTTGTGTTGTGGGCGTAATAATAAGTGCCATATAAAGGGTAGAATCAGTGTTTTTTATATCAAAATATTGCGTTCTAATCACTTCCACAAGTACTTCACCCGCTTTTAGATGTTTTTGAACATCTTTCCAAGTGTATCTTGTCTTATCATTGACTTTTGCAAAGAGTTCAGACTTCAAAGAAAGTGTTTTTTCTATTTCGTTTGCCTCTATTTTGAGTTTTTCAGTTGAAACATTTACTTTTTTAAGTTGTTCTTCATTCATTTGAAGAGACTTTGCATACTTTATCTTTATATTTTTCCAATTTTCATACAGTTCTTGCAAATTTTTATCCTTAGAATATTGTATTCTTTCTCTCATTTTTTGTGTACTATTAAAAAGTAGCCCTTTTGTAGCCAAAGAATTATTAAAAGACCACGCCGTAAGAGATGGAATTTGCTTAAAAGCCTTCACTGTAAAAAAGTTATATGCCTCAAAGTTGTAAACAAAGGTATTTAAAAAGAGTTCTTTTTCTTTTTCAGAGAGATTAGCAAAATTATTTTCTATCTGAAACATAATTCCTTGTGTTGCTTCTTGAAAATAAGTGTTTGCTTTTGCATAAATACCTTGTTTTTCATATAAAAAGGATAAGTTATTGCAATAAACAATATAAGTGGGGTGTTGTTTGCTCACTTTGTTCTTAAAAATAGTGATAGCTTCTAAAAATAAGGTGGCAGCTTTATCATAAAAATGTTGTTTGCTGTATAATAAAGCCAAATTATTGCAAGAATTAGCATAATCAGGGTGTTGTTTGCCTAAAATTTGTTCTCTAATAGTTTTTCCTTCCAAATAAGCCTTTTCTGCTTTGTCATAAATGCCTTGCGTGTTATACAAACCACCTAAATTATTACAATTTGTGGCGTAATCTAGGTGATTTTTTCCATAAATTTTTTCTATAATGCCCGTACTTTCTAAATATAAAACCGTTGCTTTTGAATAAAAGCCTTGTGTGGTGTATAATGTAGCTAAATTGTTACAATTTGTGGCATAATCTAGATGGTTTTTCCCATAATTTTTGCTTATAATATCCCTACTTTCTATATATAAAGCCTCTGCTTGCGTATATGCACCTTGACTGATACACAGATGGGCTAAATTATTGCACGCATTGGCATAATTGAGATGTTTTTTTCCATAATATTGCGCTATAATGTTCTTTGCTTCTACATACAAGGGGGCTGCTTTGGTATAAAAGCCCTCTGTGACATAAATTCCTGCTAAGTTATTGCAAGAAATGGCGTAATCTTGGTGTTCTTTCCCTAAAATTCTTTCTCTAAGGTTTTTTGCCTCTAAATATAAAGCTTCTGCCTTGGGATAATTGCCCTGATTATCATAAAAATAACCCAAGTTATTACAAGAATTGGCATAATCTGGGTGTTCTTTACCAAATATTTTTTCTCTAATATCTTTTGCTTCTATGTATAAGCCTTCTACTTGCGTGTATAAGTCCTTTTTTAGGTATATAAAAGCAAGATTATCACAAGAAATAGCATAATTTTTATGGTATTTTCCAAAAAATGTGGCTGCTTTGCTTTTAACTTCTTCTAAAATAACGGTTGCTTCATTAAATTTATTAGAATCATACATTTTTAAGCCTTTTTTAGTGAGTGTTTCCCATTCTTGTTCATTTTTTATGTTGATTTTTTTTTGTTCTTTTGTTATTATTTCTCCCTTTTCGTCGTATTCTTTGAGTATTCCTTGTTCTTTTCCCCTTAAAAAGATGCTTTCTAGTTTTATTTTTCCATTAAAATGATAAAATAACCACACACCAGTTTGTTCATTATTCAAAAAATTCCCTTTTGAGCTTATTTTTCCGTTATCATCATAGAAAATAGTAGCACCATTAGCTACTCCATTGGAATAATTTATCTCATTTTTCTTATATTTTGTTTTTATATTATAACTTATACACAAATTACGCCACAAATTATCTTTCTTTTCGCCCACAGAATAAAAAACAATACTATCTTTTGTGGTGGTTTCCTGCCAATTTTTGGTATAAAAGACTGTCCAAAGTCCTTGTCTGACATTTTTGCCGTCTTTTTTGTCTGGCGTAGTGGCTTGTGCGTGTATTTTTCCTATCAAAAAAAGAAAGAAAATAAGATAGATAATTGTTTTCATTATAATTTTGGTTTATTGGGTTAAAATTAGATACTATTTTGTCATAATTTGGACTTATTAGCTCGGAGTTTGGACTTATTAGCTCGGAGTTTGTTATTTTTTACTTACATTTTCACGTAAAACAACTAATTTTTTTGCGGTTTGTGTGTATTCATTTGATTTTTCGCCCAAAGAAACTTTATAAATATCCAATGCTTCCACATACAGAGGTTCTGCTTTGGCATAAAGTTTTTGTTTTTCGTACAAATCAGCTAGTTTAATGCAAGAATTGGCATAATCTGGGTAATCTTTTCCAAACATTTTTTCTCTCGTTTCCTTTGTTTCTACATAGAAAATAGTTGCCTTGGCATAAAGAGCTTGTTTTTCATACAAATCAGACAAATTTTCGCAAGAAATGGGATAATTTTTATGATTTTTGCCAAATTTTTTTTCTGCCATAGCCTTAGCTTTGGTAAAAAAACTCAATGCTTCTGTATATTTTTTAGCATTTGAGGCTTCCTTGCCTGCATCAGAAAGCATTGTCCAGTCGTCAGCTATTATTTCGCCTGCATCATAAATAAATTTTTCTGAAATTTGCCCTTGTTCATTAAAAACTTGACACAACCCGTGTCTTCTTCCGTTGATAAAGGTTGCAGTTTCTTTTATTTTGCCGTTTGAGTGATACACCTGCCACAAACTATCTTTTTTCCCTTTCAAATACCAACCTTTTGAGCTAATTTTCCCTCTTTCGTCATAATAAGTAGCCATTCCATTTGCTTGTTCGTTAAGATAAATTTCTTCAGTTACTTTAAAATTATTTTTTACGTTATACACAGTGCGTAAACCTACCCAATTATTGCTTCTCATTTCTCCAACAGAGTAAAAAGTGGCTTTACTTTTGGTTGTTGTTTCCTCTCCGTCTTTGTCGTAATAGATTGTCCATTTGCCTTGTTTGCGGTTTTTGTCGTCTATTTTGTTTGGTGTTGCAGTTTGTGCGTGTATTTTTCCTACTAAGAAAAGAGAAAAAATAAGATAGATAAGTGTTTTCATTATGATATTGGGTTATTTAGTTGAAATTTTAGTTTGTTTTTAGGAATTATGAATATTTTGTACTCATTCATAATTCCTAATTCACAATTCACAATTATTTATTCCTTGTAATACATCATCAAAACGGCATTTCTATCTTTTGCATTACCATTTTTCTGGCTATCTTCTGTCTGGTTGGCGTACATTTCCCCAAAACCTTTTGGCACAATCTTAAATTCTGCCACGCCTTTTTTGATAAGATAATCTTTCACGACTTTGGCACGCTTGCGGGAGTATTCCACGTTGGCATCATCAGTTCCTTTTGCATCTGTATGTCCTTCAATGATAATTCCAACGACTTTTTGCAGGTCTCTTCCCACCAAACGCTTGTCAATATTGGCAATAAATTCTTTGGAAAGTGTGGCATTTGCGTTGTCAAAATAAACGGTATCCACTAGAAAGTTAGTGTTTTCTTTTTCAGTGAAAACCGTTTGCATTCCCACTATTTCGCTGACGTATTTTTTCTGTTTATTCATTTTTCGTGCCATTCCGTAGTACACAGCTACTTTTTTACTTCCGTTAGCAGGAATACTTTTGGCATTCCAACGCAAAAATACGGCTGCATCACCATACGTGCCACCGCTTGGCGTATAATCCCAAATAATATTATGAAAATAAGGCCACCTACCAATAGCCAGCTCGTCTGGTTTTGTGGCAGCGGCTTTGTCTGTTAAAATCTCGGCTGTATGGTCAGACAAATCTCCTTCTGTGCGGTACAAAAACACTTGCTTTGGCACGTCTGCGCCCTGAAAACGAGTTTCTACGCCTATTTTTTTGCCATCTGCATCAAGTTTTGGGGCATCATTATCCGCAATCATATTGTCAATAAGCAACTGAAAACCAACTTCTGCGGCTTGCGCTTTGTTGTTTTCAAACTCATATTCAATGCGGTAATAGCGACAAGGCGTAAGGCTATCAACTTCCACCAAATCATCATTTACAGGCACGAGGCGTTGTTTTATTTTGATATTTTCAAAGACAAATTCCATCTCAGAAAACTTTTTATTTCCTACTGTTTTGAATTTTTTTGTTGTGCAAATGTACGTAACCGTACTTCCCAAGCCCTTATAATTGGACGCAAACTTATCATTTACCTTCACCACAAAATGCGAGGTAGAGGCAGGAATAGGAAAACCGTACATCAAGCGGATATTATTCGCTCCAACAGTAAAACGCCCATCATCAGGACCTCCGCACTCGTACTTAGTGCCGTTAATGGTAGGATTATTTTTGAGAATTTTGGCGCAAGCTCCCAGAAAAAGAGTTGTCAGCAGCAAGAAAAGTGCTATTTTGGTTATTTTTGAGATATTCATTGGTTGTTTTTGGTTTTATTTTGTGTAATTCATAAAAAAAATTGATAAAATGCTTATTCAGTTTCGTTTTCAGTTTCGTTTAAAACGTCTATTTTCAGTATAATTTGAGATTTAACAGTGCGTTGCAAGATAATTCTTTGTCCTATTTCTACTTTATCATATTGAATAGAATTGTCTATTGCAATCTCCTGCCCTTCAATGTAGAAATAATAGTCAGTTCTTGATGATGACGACGTAGAAGTAGAAGAGGAAGAAGAACGAAAACCAGCACTAGAAGCAGCACTAGAAGAACTTTGGTTATGAATCTTTGCTTTATCAGTAAGAATACCCGTTAAGACCTCTTTCTGACCAATATTGAGGTCTTTTTGTACTTGTATAACCGAGTACACGAGATACACAATCACCACCGCCAGCAACGGTGTTACCATTGTTTGAAACAGATTGCGTTCCAAGCTTTCATTAAGAACAAAAAACATTTTATAAAGATAATAAGTAAGGGAAAAAAACACTCCTCCAATGATAACTAATCCAGTATAGACTATTCTGGTTTGGTTTTGCAGTTGTTTTGTATCTTCTTCGGAGAAGGGAACAATCTTTTTTTGCATTTTTCCGTTGCTAGTAATATTGATTAGATTTTCTTGTTCAGCATTTTTCAGGTCTGCCATCATTTGCGTAGTCAAGCGTAGGGTACGCCTCAACCAAATACCAACAACAACAATAATAATCATCATAAAAGAATTATCTATCCAGCTCTCTTCTCTGATAAAAACCCCCAGGCAGACCCCATACACACAAACAAGCAACACGACCACACAAAAGAAGACCTGACTGTATAATCCTATTCTGAGTTGTTTTAAGTCCTTTATATTTTGTTGGGAGGTATTTTCAGTTATTTCATTCATTTTTTTAGAAATTTTGATGAGAAGTTATTAAAAACTTATTCAGTTTCGTTTAAAACGTCTATTTTTAGTATTGTTTTTGATTTAATACTACGTTGTATGACAATTTTTTGCCCAATTTCTGCTTTGTAGTAGGCAGAGATAGCAATAGCATTATCTAGTTTAATTTCCTCTTCGTCAATATAAAAATATTTAGAACTTATAGTTTTATCCCATATTTCTTTTTTATCAGTAAGAATACCCGTTAAAACCTCTTTTTGACCACTTTTTAGGTCTTTCTGTGTTTGTGCATTTGCATACAAAAGATACATAACAATTCCGCCCGTTAGCAAACTTACCATTATTGCAACAACAGGACTAGCAAAGTTGCTATCACGTTTACTTTGAGAAGAAGGCAATGTACACGCAAAATAAAGTGCCAAAAAGAAAATTATTGTAAGAACAGATATAAGAATATAGCTAGTTTTAGTTTCCTGTTTTATGTTTTTTATGTCTTCTTGGGAGAGAAACACAGCTATTTTTTGCGTTTTTTCAAGTTCGTTTAGAACTTCTACTTTCAGTATATTTTTTGCATAAATACTGCGTTCTATGGCTATTATTTGCCCTATTTCGCCTATGTTGTCGTAGTAACCACCATTTCTTCTCATTTGAGAACGA
>JAYVGJ010000215.1:0-5297 GCA_043772375.1 Raineyaceae bacterium
TCTTTGACAAGGGGGCATGCCCCCTTGTCTATTTAAAGGCATATTTTTCTAATTAAGATAGTTTACAAAAATCCCAAAACCATTTTCGTAAGTGTATATTTTGTATTCAACTCACAACTGAAAACTCACAACTCACAACTAAAAAGTTATTGGCAGATGATTTGGTTGCTATATTTTAAGCTAATTTTTTTGTAGGTATTCCAACCTTTTGTAGTAAGTATTTTTTTGCAAACAATGTCTAATTTATTCATTTTTTTGTCAATATCTTCTTGATTTTCTAGTTTTCCTAAGCTGATTTCTTGGTTTCCCACTTGCAAATAAAGCAAAATTTCATTTTCTTTATTAACGTGGATTTGTGCAATTTCAGCTTTCCAGAAAGCATTTTTATTGATAAATTGTACCAAAAGAAGTAAATTTTGGTCTGTTTCATCATTGACAAAGTCAGGCAAAACTACCTCCTTATCACTTGTAATCAGCAAAACTCTTGCAGAAAAAGTGTTAGAAACAGCAAAGATTTTGCCTTCATTATTGATATAAAAACTTTTTAGCTTATTTTCAAAACGAGCTACAGGGTTCACTTGTTTTATACTTACGAAAACTTCCCCTTTTAAGTTTTTAGAAACCTCACAAAATCTTACAAAAATATTACTTTTTATTCTATTTTCAAGCACTTTGGCATCAATATTTTTATATTTTTCACCAATAAGGTTGTATTTACCTTTTTCAGTCATCAAAGAAGTAATAGTTTCTTTATCTAAAAAATAGTTGCCGTTTTCGTTGTCAATACTAATCAAAATAGCATTACAAACCCTTCCGTTGTGCTTATTGTCTGTTATTGCTGTAATAATAACAAATAATAAACCAAAAAAAACCACAAGTACCCAAGATTTATATTGAAAATTTTTAAGCATTTATTTTAAGTTGTGAATTAGCCCCCAACCCCAAAGGGGAGCAATACAAGTACATTACTGTATTTCAAAGTCCCCTTTGGGGATTTAGGGGCTAAAATACGCTTACTTATCCAACAAAACTTTCTGAATATTCTTTGCAAGCAATTCAATATCACCTGCGCCTACGGTTAAGAGTATATCAGTTTCCAAGTTACTAATTTTTTCTAGTATTTGTTGCGTTGTGTACAAAAATTTATTTTTTAAGTACATTCTTTCTAAAATAATATTAGACGTAATGCCTTCAATAGGCAATTCTCGTGCTGGATAAATATCAGTCAGCCAAACTTCATCAGCCAAATCCAAACTTTCAGCAAAACCATCTACAAAATCTCGTGTACGGGAGTACAAATGCGGTTGAAAAATAGTTGTTATTTTTTTATCAGGATATAATGCCCTAACAGACGTTAAAAGTGCTTTTATCTCTTCTGGGTGATGCGCATAATCATCAATAAAAATAATATTTTTATTTGTATCTTGTTGATTTACAAGGTATTCAAATCTCCTATGTACGCCCGTAAAAGAGTTTAATCCGCTTTTAATCATTTCTCCAGAAACGCCTACGGCTTCCGCTGTAGCGCAGGCAGCAAGTGCATTGAGCATATTATGAAAACCTGCCATACGCATCTCTACGCCACTAATTAGCTGCATTGGAGTTTTTATATCAAAACAGAATTTACCCTCTTTTATATGAAAATTCTCTGTAACAAAATCACCCGCATAACAGTTATTATCATAAACATTATCCAAAGAAAATTCTTCAACTATGATTTTATTTTTGCCTTTATATTGATGTTTATTTACGTTTTGAAGAATGTCTTTTTTGATAAAAAGTTTGCCATTTTCTTTTATTTTTCCTATAAAATCCTCAAAAGACTGTGTAACGGCATTTCCATCACCATAAATATCCAAATGGTCTGCATCTGCGGAGTTTACAATAGCAATATCAGGGCTAAGCGTCAAAAAAGAGCGGTCATATTCGTCTGCTTCCACGACTACAATCATTGGTTTTGTGGTATCAGACGAATTGTCAGCCAGCAAAATATTAGTATCATAATTATTCATAATGCCACCTACAAACGCCATTACGTTTTTTTGTGCGTGTTTGAGCAGGTGCGCAATCATTGCAGAAGTTGTTGTTTTGCCGTGAGTGCCTGCTACGGCTATTGTAAAATGGTTTTCTGTGAGCATTCCAAGCACCTGTGAGCGTTTGAAAATAGTAAAACCATTTTCTTGGAAAAATACAAATTCTTTATGTTCTTTTGGAATGGCAGGCGTATAGACAATTAGCGTATTTTGGCTATCCAAAAATGCTTTTGGAATGTCGTTTATAGCCTCTTCAAAATGTATAAAAATATCATTTTTAATGAGTTTGGCAGTTATTTCAGTAGGTGTTTTGTCGTAGCCACCTACTTTATAGCCTGTGTTGGCAAAAAAATGCGCTAGCGCACTCATACCAATTCCGCCTATCCCAAGAAAATAAATATTATTATATTTTTGCATTATGAAAAGAAGTTGTTAATATTTCAATTTTGAGTTAAATAGAAAAATTTTGTAAAAAACAATTTAGCGTGCAAATATAGCAGTTTGAATTATTTTTTACAAAATTTGTTTTTATTTATTTTAGACTATCCTAAAATCTTAGTCCTTATTTGATTATTTTGTTGCGTACTTCTGCTGTTTTCTTCTGCAATGGAAGTATGTCGGCATCTGTAATAGGCTTTTTGTTAGCAATTTTCCCTTCCAAATCAAGGGTTTTGTATTCTGTTTCTAGAGATTTCAAACCTGCTAAAACATCATTGGCTTTTTCATCTCTTTCCACAGATTCCAAAGAGATAATCACGTCTTTGAGGGTTTGGCGTTGGTCAATGATTGTTTTGTAGAGGTCGTTGAAAATCCCCATTTTTGCTTTTTCTGGCGCAGTCGTTACAGAGCTACTAGAAATATACAAACCTTCAATAAAACTACCTGCAAGCACCGTAGCAGCAATATTACTGCGTTGGTTATCTCTCAAATATTTATCTGCATTGAGCATAGCTTTGTCAATAATGCTTACTGTACTATCTTTATTGTTGATATTTTTCTCAAATCTCGCTACCAAAGCAGCATCAAACGAGCCAGAAATGCCAAGTTTATCCGTAAATTTTTTGGCGGTTTTGATATAATTGATAGTGTTTTGCGCTTTATTATAAACGGCTGTATAACCTAAATCAGTAGCATAAACGCCAAGATTTAAGGCAGCTAACGTGTTGCTTGTGAGATAGTTGTCTGCATTAGCAATAGGATTTGTAAAAGTTTCGTTGTAGTCTGCATCAGCAAGTTCTAGTTTTGCGGCAAGGTCTGAGGGCGCAAGAAGTTCTTTGACAACCACATTTACTTTTTCTTTGGTGTCTGCTTGTGCAGTGCTATCTTTTTTTGGTGTGTCAGTAGCCGACTGACTGCCGCCACAACTTGCCAGCATTGTAGCCATAATAGCAAAAGAAGAAGCTAAAACAAGGTTTTTTACTAAAATAGGGTTGATTTTCATTTGAAAATTATTTGAAATGTGAAATGTCAATTACGAATGAGCAATTACTAAATTATCCTAAAATTTTTACAAATATAGAAAAATACTTTTTTAAAATACAAAAAATATCTTTGAATTTAGCATTTATTTTGAGTAGGTTTGTGAAAATACTCAAAAAAACACAAAAACATTTCAAAAACTATGCGAGTTATCTCTGAAAATACAAAGGAAAATCTTAAAATCACGCTTTTTTCTTGGAATGAAAAATATATCCTTAAATTTGAACAAGGGCTTTTAGAACAAACCTACAAAATCAGTCAGTTAGATGTTTGTGGAGAACAAGAAGTTTTAGAAATACTTGAAAATGAAGATTTTATAATAAAAATAAATGATAATTTTGAGAAAATGAGAACGGATTGGCAAATGCTTTTTCAATAAAAATCAAACAAACATCTCCAAAATCCAGTTTTTCTACTGATTTTTTATATATTTGCATACTACTCGTTCCCCACGTGGAACGTGGGGAAACGGACAAATATAGTAGTATGATACATTTGTAAAGATAATTTACGTTAATTCCTGCAAACAACCCAAATGAATTTTACAGAACAAAATATTTTAGATGCCCTAAGCACCGTTCAAGAGCCTGACCTCAAAAAAGACCTTGTAACTCTCAAAATGATACGCAACGTAAAAGTTGAAGAGAATAATGTCCAATTTACGGTGGTTTTGACTACGCCTGCTTGCCCTCTCAAAGAAAAAATACGCAAAGATTGTGAAGATGCTATTTTAAAAATAATGCCTAACGCCCTGATTATCATTGATATGATTGCGGAAGTTACGACTTCATCAGGCAACCGACCAAAGGTAAGTAATATCAAAAATATTATTGCAGTGGCATCTGGTAAAGGTGGCGTAGGCAAATCAACGGTTACGGCTAATCTTGCGCTGGCACTTGCCTCACAGGGCGCACGTGTAGGCATTATTGATGCTGATATTTATGGACCTTCTATTCCCATTATGTTTGGTGTAGCTGACGAAAAGCCAGATATTAGCATAATAAATGAAAGAGAATACATTGTTCCAATAGAGAAAATGGGCATAAAAATTATTTCTATGGGCTTTTTGTCGCCTTCTGAAAATGCGGTTGTTTGGCGTGGACCTATGGCTAGCAAAGCATTAAAGCAATTTTTGACTGATACATATTGGGGCGAACTTGATTATTTGTTTGTGGATATGCCGCCAGGAACAGGCGACATACACCT
Organism: Raineyaceae bacterium; assembly: GCA_043772375.1. Taxonomy (GTDB): domain Bacteria; phylum Bacteroidota; class Bacteroidia; order Cytophagales; family Thermonemataceae; genus JANYGM01. The sequence continues at coordinate 4,719 of JAYVGJ010000215.1, forward strand.
TACACTTGTGGAGTCTATACCCGTTACAGGCGTTGTGATTGTTACGACACCGCAAAAAGTTGCCATTGCAGATGCCATTAAGGGTTTGAAGATGTTTAGACAACCTCAAACCAATGTACCAATTTTAGGAATTGTAGAAAATATGTCTTACTTTACGCCTGCGGAACTCCCAGATAACAAATATTATATTTTTGGACAAGATGGCGGAAAAGTGTTTGCAGAACGCTATGAGGCACCTTTTTTGGGCGAAATTCCGCTTGTGCAGGGCATTCGTGAAAGTGGAGATATGGGCGTGCCTTCTATTGCAAATACAAATGATGCTGTTACGGCAGCAGCTTTTATGGCTATTTCTGAAGCATTGGCGCAACAAATTGCTATTTGTAATGCACAAGAAACGCCTAGTTGAATTGTGAATTTTAAATTGTGAATTGTGAATGAATACAAAATGTTGATAATTAACTGATGTTACGCAGAGGGTGTAGGACAAGTTGTGTTTGTAGGGGCTGGGCTTGCCCCTGCCCACATGCGAAAGCAACACGCAGAGTCGTGTTGCTTTCGCAAATGGCTTTCGCAAGTTGG
>JAYVGJ010000216.1:0-15363 GCA_043772375.1 Raineyaceae bacterium
AGTGAGTTTGAGAACACAAAGTTACTATATTATTGCGCTGTTTCATAGAATATTTAGTTTTTTACCACAAACTCAAAAACTGTGTACGGTAGCAAATAAAATATTCTTTATTTTCAATGAAAACAATAAATTTATGTTTTTTGGTTATTTTAGGCTTATTATTTTCTTCACCTATAATAGCACAGAATCTCCAAAAAACCTATAAAAATGCTATCAAAGCATTTGAAAAAGGCAATATCAATAAGGGGTTTGCTTTACTAGAAGAGTGTCAGAAAATCAGCCCAAAAGATAGAAATACGCTTTATGCGAAGGGTTTTTACCAGTTGGCTATGCGTGAATATAAACTTGCAGATGAGAGTTTTAGGGCGGTTTTGGCAGTTTTTCCAAAAGATACCGCTGCATTTATAGGTGCGAGCAAGGCAAATATGAAATTAGAAAATTTTGGGTTGGCAGAAGATTATTTGTTGCGTGCTTATGCCCTGGATAGCTCCAAAGCGGATATTTATGCAGATTTTGGACAACTTTATATGCTTACAGAAGAGTATGAAACAGCAGAAAACTATCTCAATGAAGCCATCAAAAGAGAACCAAAAAACAGCCATTTTTATGAGTTGAGGGCATATTTGTATTATTTTCAGAATGATATAAATAATAATCAGAATAATGAATATAATAAAAAAGCAACAGAAGACATAGAAAAAAGCCTTGCCATAAATCCAAAAAACTATGATGCAATGCGTATTAAGGCACTTATTTTGTTTGAAAATAAGAAATACAAAGAAGTTGTTGATATTTATCTGATGCTTTCCAAAAAAGATGCAGAAGATTTTGAGGAAGTTGATTTTTTGACGTGGGCGCAGGCGTATTATATGCGTAAGGAGTACGTAATGGCTATTTCTGTACTTAAAAATCTTCATTCTGATAATGAAAATAACCAAAAAAATAACATACAATCTAAAAACCCTGATGTTTTTTATCAATTAGCTAAAAATTATTTTCAGCTAAAAGAAATGCCAAGCAGCACTAAAAACGCCTTTGAAAACATCAGCAAAGCACTTTCTTTACTTTTGGAGCAAGAAGAAATTTCGGCAAATATGTTGTATGATAGGGCAGTGATTAGCCATAAAACTTCACCAACTAATGCCAAAGAGGATTATTTGCGTGCTATCTCGGTTTTACCAGAAATCATAGAACAAAAGAATTTTTTAGGAGAAGAAATTGTACTTTTAGGAGATTTGCGCAAACTCATAAATACAAATAATAAGCAACTTGACAGCGCAAAAGTGATAGGTTTTAGGACTCGTGCATTAGGTACAGACGACCCAAAAATAATGCTTGAGAGCATACAAAAAGCTATCAAAGTTGATAGTATTTCTCCTTCAAATCATGTTATTTGCGCTTTTGCACATTTGCAAAATTATCAAAATCAAGAAAACAAAGAAAATTTGTCGTTGGGTTTGGCGCAAAAATCACTCCAAAAAGCAGAAAATATTTATCAAAAAAACAATCCAGACTATCTAAATCCAAAGAAAAATCTAAATGAAAGCTTAGATTTAGAATATTACTATTTCGTGAAAGGAATTTATTATAAAAACAAAGAAGATTATTCACAAGCAGCAACATTTTTGCAAAAAGCAATAATGCTAAATCCAGATGAAAACGACTATCTCTATACGTTGGCGCAGGTTTTTTATGAAAATGAGCAATATAAAGATGCCATAGAAATCATTACGGAGGCAATTGAAAATGACCCAGAAAATGAGGAATTTTATTTGGAACGTGCCAGTTATTATTGCGCTAATGAAGATTATAGGCTTTGCCTTGCAGATGCAGACAAAATATTAAATTTGGATAATTTTAATAATGAAGCTGTTTATTGGGCTGCAATGGCATATTTAGGCTTGAAAGATTACAAAAAGGCGGAAGAAAAAATAGCTATTTGCTTGCGTTTTGAGCCTGATAATGAAGATTATAAAGCACTTCTGAAAGAAATAAATCTAAAGAAATAAAAGGATTTTAAATACAAATATAAAATCTTTCCTAAATTTTTTAGGGGTATATTTAGATAATGATAAATTGTACTTGTAAACTCGTTCATTTGTATTAAAATCCTGAAAGGATTTAATATTCATAGCCGTAAGTCGTACTTACGGAATGTGGTAATTTTGCGAAATGTGGTAATAATGTGTTAAAAAACAACAAAATACAATTATCTTTCTATAAATATGTTGCCTTGCTGGGCTAAGTTAGATAACGACATTGTTAATTTGTGAGTTTTTACGCAGGCGTTTGATTTATCAAAACGCTGTTTTGGGACAAAACAAATGGTAGGGAACAAACTGCGCTAAAAAATTTTTTTTTGAAAAATAAATTCTACGCAATTTGCTCTACGTAACTGTTCTACGTAATTTGTTTTGTGCCAAAACACCACTTGATAAATCAAGCGGCTACGAAGTTCAGAATACAATTTATCAATGTCGTTATCTAAGTACAAAATAACAGCACTTTTGAAGTACATTTACAACTGTATAATATCAAATGGCATTTGGCTTATACGTTTAAAGTTATCTCCTAATTCTTGCATATCCTCATCATCAGCCATATAATACCATTCAACACGAATAGTTTTTTGCTCTTTGAAGATGCGACGCAAACGGCGCAAAATCTCTGATATAAACATAGACGAGCTAGTATTACAATAATTGACATTGAAAACAACCAAAGTTTGCTCACAAGTGTTGGCTATGTATTCATCAATCCAAGTCAGAATAGGGGTAAAAAACTCATAAGAATCTTCTGGAATAGATATACCAACGAACTCAATTTTGCCAGTAGTAGGGTCTAGCGTAACTTGTGACGTAAGTTCTGTTGATTTTATATATAATTTTTCCATTGAAAAATGACTTGTAAAAATAAATGGGTTAAAAAATTTAGTGAAAAATATTTTTGTGGTGCGTAAACATATAACTTTTTGTTGAGAATAATGTTTTGATAGCAAATTCTACGGCATATATGACTATTTTAGCGGGGATACTCTGCCATAGCTTCTCTACGAGCATATTTTTGCTGAACAAGTGTTTTTCCTGTTTTCAAATCTTCTCGTTTTTTTGCTTCTTCACGTTGTTTTTTAAGTAACTCTTCTTTTTTCTTGACTATTTCCTCACGTTGTTTGATGCTTTCTTCACTATCTTCTAGCTCAATATTGAGGGTTATTTTTTCAGAATTATCATCATTCGTAATAGCAATATCTTTCATATAAGGCGTATAACCTGCTTTTTTGACAAGTTGATTAAGTTTTTTGATGTCTGTTTTTTCTAAAACAAGTACATATTTCCCTGTGTAGGCATTGCTAGCAATGATTTTGTTTGTTTTATCAGCTTTAAAAATAATTTCAGCATTGATAGGTTTTTTGGTACGTTTGCTGGTTACTATTCCCTCAATAATCAGTGTGCTTTGGGGCTTCATTGTTTTGGGAGAATTAGTAATATCAGCATAATAAATATCTCCATTTCTGACAAAATATGCTTCTTTTCCGTCTGCAGTTAAGATAAAACCTTGGTCATTTTGAGCGGTATTGAAAGGTGCGCCAATATTGACAACATCTGTTACTGTGCCATTTACGTTGAGTGTTCCCTTGAAAATATCCAAACCACCTGCAGAAGTATAGCCATTTGAGGCAAAATAAAGCGTTTTTCCGTCTGCCGCAATGAATGGCGCACGCTCATTGTAGGGCGTGCTGATATTGAGTTTCGTGAGATACGACCAAACACCACCCACTCTAAAACTAATATACAAATCCATATTTTTTAGATAATCACCTGTCGCCACAATAAAAGTATTGCCATCAGGTGAGATAGCCATACCATCAGTTGCGTATTGCAAACCTTGACTACTTGAATTCATAAAAAACTGATGTATTCCACCACCCAAAGGCTGTGGCGTACCCCAATAAGCACCTTGTAGGGCAGCTTTGTAGTAAGGTCCAGAGCGTTCTTGCCAATTTTCCCAACTTTGATAATAAACAGTATGCCCATCAGGTGAGATATTAGGCTCATCTTCACCATCATAAGTATTTACGGTTGCGCCAAGTGGAGCGGGCGCACTCCAAATATCGTTTGTTTTTTGAGAAAACCAAATATCACCATCAAAACCGCCCCCTTCTTCTTTTGTACGGGGTTTTGACCACGTCATTCCACCACGTTTTGACATAAAAAACAAATACTTTCCATCAGGTGAAATATTTGGGTTTACTTCGTCATAAGTAGAATTAAGTATAGAAATAGCCTTTGTTTTTATGGTGCTTGGTTGCGTAATTACAGGTACTTTTTGAGGTGGTGTAGGGAACATTTGAGCTTGCAAATGTGATTGCATATTATTGAAAAATATGCCTAGAATAGCTAAAAAAAGTATAATATAGGTTTTTGTGTAGGTTTTCATATAGGTTTCTTTTTGATTATTTCATTACTTTCTATTGTTTTGATTTACATCATTTTAGACAAAAATACACTTTTTTTTTAAGATAAAAGCATTTTTAGAATAATTCCGAATATTTTTTAAATATTTTAATGCTTTTACTTATTATCTCCTTAAAATATGTATTTTTGTAAGAATTTTTTTAGACAAAAAATATTCTTCTTGGTTTGTGTCCTCACAAACCAACAATTACGACAAATAATGTATTTTTATCCTTAATAAAAAAGGCTATTTTACTACCTCGTTTTGGTTTGTGGGGACACAAACCAAGGAGATTTAATTCGTACCTCGTACCTCTTATTTCGTACCTTTTCATTAGAATTATGCGTATTTTATTGTTTTTATTATTGAATATTATATCATTTGTGCCGTTATCTACAAACAACCTACTCGCACAAGTAAAACCTAATTATGAAACTTTATTACAGAAAAAAAGTGCTTTAAAAGATACTACAATCAAGTATTATCTCGCACTAGACCGCATAGGAAAGGCGCAAAGAGTACGTTTTTATGCAGGAGATGAGATAGAATACAGGGTAAAAGGAGAGAAATTTAGAAGGAAAAATGATATTTTAGGGGTTACTGATGATGGTTTTTTGATAGCTGGAGGAGAGATAAAACTGGCGTGGGTGGAGCGTGTCTGGACAAAAAGAGGGTATAAAAGCAATTTACCACGCCAAGCACAGATTTATTTGCCCATTGCTGGTGCTTTGTTTGTTATTGCGGATTTGATAAGTTCAAAAGAATTTAGTCCAAAAGCTCTTGCTATTGGTGGCGGAATGGCACTTGCAGGCACTCTTTTGCGTGTTTTTAATACAAAACGCTATTTTATAGGCAAAAATACACTTCTTAAAAGCATTGAAGCTATTTAGACTAATTATTATTTTTATAAATCATTCATTATCAAAATTTTATTAGACCTTCAAGGTTTTTAAAACCTTGAAGGTCTTTTTAAAAGATATGTCTTAAAATCTCTATGAAAAACGAAAAAGCAACTAAAAAACTCTTAGAAAACACGCCAGAAGCGGTTTTAGATTATTATTTTGGATATAAAAAATTCCGACCTCAACAGTTAGAAATTATCAACCAAGTGTTAGAAAACAAAGATACACTTGTTTTGATGCCCACAGGTGGGGGCAAATCTTTGTGTTTTCAAGTGCCTGCTTTGCTGATGGAAGGCGTTTGTATTGTGGTGTCGCCACTTATTGCCCTGATGCAAGACCAAGTAGATGCACTCAAAGCCAATGGTGTGAAAGCTGCTTTTGTCAATAGTTCTCAATCTGAAATGGAAAACCAAAACATTGCTAATCAATGTTTTAGAGGTGAGCTAAAACTTTTGTATGTTTCTCCTGAAAAACTCGTTTCTGCTAGTTTTATGGGGCTTTTGTCTAGACTAAATGTTAGTTTTTTTGCTATTGATGAGGCACATTGTATCTCCTCGTGGGGACACGACTTCCGCCCTGAATACACACAACTAGGGCAACTCAAAGCTAAATTTCCTGAAAAAACTATTATTGCCCTCACCGCAACTGCCGACAAAACCACTCGTAATGATATTTTAAGGCAACTTTCACTCAATAATGCACAGACTTTTTTGGCATCTTTTGATAGAAAAAATATCTCTATCAAAGTGGAAGCAGGCATTGATAGAATGAAAAAAATTGTCAATTTCGTAAAATTTCGTCCAACACAGTCTGGCATTATTTATTGTCTTAGCCGCAAATCAACGGAAGCAATAGCCTCAAAACTTGTGCAGGAGGGTTTTAAGGCTGATTTTTATCACGCAGGTATGCCTGCAGACCAAAGAGCAGAAGTACAACGCAGATTTATAAAAGATGACGTACAAATCATTTGCGCCACCATTGCTTTTGGAATGGGCATTGATAAGCCTAATGTAAGGTTTGTTTTGCATTATAATCTTCCAAAAAATATGGAAAGTTATTACCAAGAAATAGGCAGGGCGGGGCGTGATGGCATTGAAAGCCAAGCAATTCTGTATTATACGTATAGTGATACAATGCAATTAAATGACTTTATAATTCAAAGTGAAGGGTCAGAAGAGTTTAAGCGTTTACAAACCGCCAAATTAGAACGTATTAAGCAATATGCAGAAGCGCAAACTTGTCGTAGGAAGATTTTATTAAGTTATTTTGGGGAGATTTTGCAAGAAGATTGTGGGGATTGTGATGTTTGCAAAAATCCTCCTAAAAACTTTGATGCCACTATACTTGCTCAAAAAGCACTTTCTGCGTGTTTGAGGACAAAAGAACAGGTAGCTGTGGGGCTTTTGGTAGATATTTTGAGAGGTGCGAAAACATCACAAGTACTTCAAAAAAAATACAACGAACTTAAAACTTATGGCGCAGGAGCGGATATTGGGCAAACTGAATGGATTTTGCTCGTCCAGCAAATGATAGGGCAGGGGGTTTTTGAGGTGGCTTATGACCAAAATCACGTCTTGAAAGTAGGCGCACTGGCTGAAAGTATTTTGCAGGGAAACAAAAAGCTAATGCTCGTACAGGTGCAAAAAGCCAATTATCAAAAAGTTGTGCAACCAAGATTTACGCCAGAAAAATCTAAAACGGTTGTCTTGAAAGAAGATTTGTTTGAGCGTTTGCGTACACTGCGCAAACGCCTTGCGGACTTGGAAGGCGTAGCTACTCACGTAATTTTCAATGATGTAAGTCTTACAGAAATGGCAGCAGAACGCCCAACAGACAGAACTACAATGCTTGGAATTTCGGGCGTTGGGCAAGCTAAAATGGAGCAATATGGAGAGCATTTTTTAGTAGAAATCCGTAATTTTATGAAGGAAAAAACGGCAAGTGGTGATAAAATTAAGGGTGCAACTTACGTCATTACGTATGATATGTATAAAGATGGTTGTAGTTTTGCAGAAATTGCAGAAAAACGCAATTTGGGTATTACAACCATACAAACACATATTGTAACGCTTTATGAAAAAGGCTATGAAGGCATTGAAATAGAGAAATTTATCAATGCAAAGGAACTCAATATTGTGGGTGATTTTATCAAAAATAATACTGATAAAACGCTTACAGAAACTTTTGAGGCACTTCAAGGAGCGTTTGACTATTTCCAAATACGGATGACTATTGCATATTTGAACAAGAAAAAGTAGTTTTTTTGATATATTGAAAAATATTTATTAAAGATGAGGATAACAAAAAACACTCTTCAAACATAAGGTTTGAAGAGTGTTTTTAATTTTGATTTGAAATAATGAAATAAAAAACCTTTTTATTTTTATCAAGCAAGATACATTCTAAAAATAATTAGGCAACAACACAATAAAACCATTATATTTGCCTAATTAGTCAATAAAAAACCAAAAAACTCTAAATGTCTAGGTTTGCACCAAAATTAGATTCTTTCCTTTTAGCTAATATTCTTACATGGGTATTTTTGCTTACTATCAACACCACTATTTATTTGTTTTTAAGCATTGGTAGTGAGTCTTGGAACTTCAGTATTGGCTCATATTTTCAAGGGATTTTACTTAATATTTTCTTTCTTATAGTATTTTTTGCTTTGCGTTATCTTACAGAAAAAGATAAGGAATACAATCCACTGGGGCTACTTAGACAGGCTTTTTGGGTGGGGCTTTTTGGTGTGTTTGCCTCTGTTTTGGTAGAAAGTTTACTTGTGGTTTTTGGAAGTAATTTGTTTAGTAATGGGGTGAAAAAAATCAACTTTTTTTATAATTTTAATAGTTTATTTTTCACTGTTTTTGTTAATTATTTGTTCTTTATTTTCAAAAATCTCACATCAAATCAAGCAGGAACACGCACACTTTATGTATGGAATATTTTTCAATATTTGCTTTTTGGTTGTCTTATTTTTAACTTTTTCCAGATAGATTTATTACAAATTCCTGCTATGGTTACACTAGGAATTTTGTTCCTTTTTAGTGCTTATTTGTCGGGGAATATGCGTTGGGTGGCTTATTTACGCAGTTTTCAGAAGGTACAAGCCATTGGTGTTTTACTGGGTATTTTGCTTATTTCTGCTTATTTTTTATTTATTATTGGGATTTATTATGACCAAAAAATAATTAGTTCTGACCTTGCGTACAGCACCTATATTTTTGGAATGTTGGGTTTTGTGTTGCTTTATGGTGTTTTTTCGTTGCTTGTTTTAGCTTTTAATTTGCCCACTACGGCAGTTTTTGAACAAAAACTTGATGCTATTTTTGCCTTCCAAAAACTCACACAATCTATGCAAATGCACACCAACGAGGAAGAAATTTATAGCGCACTTCTCCAAAATTCTCTGAACATTACGAGTGCGCAAGCAGGTTACATTGAAGTAAGAGGAGAAAATAATAATCCTACTACTTATATAAAACAAGGCATAGATGATGCTGTTTTTGAGGAAATAAATGAAGTTTTTACACAAAATCCCTCAAAAAATAACAAACAAAATAGCAAAGCAGAAGCACTAGAAAATATTGGTTTTGAGTCTTTTTTAAGCAAAAATTTGTTGGCTCGTAACGAAACTATTGCGACAATGATGCTTTTCAAACAACAGCCCAACGGCTTTAATGAAGAACAAAAAGAACTTATTGAAGCCTTCACAAGGCAAACCAGCATCACGTTAGAAAATAGTCGTTTGTTTTCACAAGCTATTGATAATGAAGGGCTTAAAAAAGAAATGGCTATTGCTACAAAAGTACAACAGTCGCTTTTGCCCAAAAACTTTAATATCAGTCCGCATTTTGAACTAGATGCGTTTTCGTTTTCTGCCAAAGAAGTTGGCGGAGATTATTATGATATTTTTCCTGTGAATGAACACCAAAACTTTATTATTATTGGTGACGTGTCAGGGAAAGGCACAAATGCGGCTTTTAATATGGCGCAAATGAAAGGAATTTTTCAGAGTTTTGCGCATATGGAACTCTCCGTAAGGCAGTTTTTGTGGTATGCAAATATGGCAATTAGTAGATGTTTGGAAAAAAGTTCATTTATTACGGTTACTTTGATGCTTATTGATACAGAAACACAAAAAATCACTATTACACGGGCTGGGCATTGTCCTACACTGTATTTTAGTAGTCAAACTGGACAAAGTAACTATTTAGAAGATAAGGGTTTAGGGCTGGGAATTGTACGGGACAAAAAGTTTGCAAAATTTATCAAAACAATGGATATTCATTATAAAAGTAATGATATGATGCTTCTATACACAGACGGACTGACGGAGGCGCACAATCCTGCACGTGACGAATATGGCTACGAAAACCTTAAAAACTTTTTTGATGAAAATAAAAATATGCCTTTAAAAGCCTTCCACGACAAACTTACTACTGAAATAATGCAATTTTGTACCCCCAATCCGCCTGATGATGATTGTACTTCTATTGTAATTAGGTTTAAATAATTTTGCTTTATGTAATTTTGCTTTATGAAATATCATTTGATTTATACGACAAATGAAGGATTGCGGGACATCTCAACATTGAACGCTGACATTTTTATATTCAACGCTAACATCTCAACATTGAACGCTAACATCTCAACATTGAATGCTAACATCTCAACATTGAACGCTGATACCTTAACATTGAACGCTAATATCTCAATATTGAACGCTAACATCTCAACATTCAATGCTAATATCTCAACATTGAACGCTGATACCTTAACATTGAACGCTAATATCTCAACATTCAATACTAACATCTCAACATTGAACGCTGACACCTCAACATTGAACGCTTAATAAATAAAAAACACCTTCCAAACTTAACGTTTGAAAGGTGTTTTTTGTATCCTAATCTACATTTACAGAAGGTAATCAGTCTTTTGTAAAAGTGTCATTTTTGCTGACAAAGCATTTTTTTTATTGTTTAGCTAATCTTTTCAAGATTCTGCCTTTTGAAGTTTCTACTTCCATCAAATAGATGCCATTAGCAAATTTATCAAGAGAAATAGTCATCAAATTACTGTTGTTTTCAGAGATAAATACAACCTTACCTTGCGCATCATAGACACGTACAGAAGATTTAGCCATATTTATTGTACCAAAATCAACATTAAAATCACCACTAGAAGGATTTGGAGAAACTTTAACCAAATTGGCTAAAGAATTATCAATAGCCGTAGTAGGGCTTGCATTGATAACCAAAGAATAAAGGTTTGGCAAGTTAGCACAACCCAACGCATTTGTAGCCGTCACCCTAAATGTTAAAGATGTACTAAAACTTGGCGTACCAGAAAGTAAACCAGTAGCGGTATTGAAAGTAAGCTCAGCAGGTATAGCAGGCACAGGCGTTGTAATGGCATACGTATATGTGCCTGCGGGCGTAGCCGTAAATTGCTGACTAAAGGCAACTCCTACTGTTCCTCTTACAAGTGTGTTGGCAGAAGCTACTGCAGGTGTAAGTGTAAGCGTTGGCAAAGTTGAACCCGTTGGACAAACTAGTGGAGCATTTACAATAATAGTAATTGTTCTCATAACTGCAGTACAACCAGTAGGAACTGTTTGCAAAGCATTAATAGTAACACTTACTCCAGCAGCGACAGTTGCGGCTGTTGGTGTACCAGCTATTTCACCAGTAGTAGCATTTAGTGAAAGACCAGCAGGCAAAGTAGATACAGTTGTATAAGTGATAGCAGTTATAGCAGGTACTGATGTTACTGCACCACTAAACGTATAAGCCACACCAACTGTACCTACAGGAACTGTATTTGTACCATTTGTAAGTATAGAACAAGTCGTTGGCACAGCATTTACAATAATAGTAATTGTTCTTGTAACTGCAGTACAACCAGTAGGAACTGTTTGCAAAGCACTAATAGTAACACTTACACCAGCTGGGACAGTAGCAGCTGTTGGTGTACCAGTTATTAAGCCAGTAGTAAGACCAAGCGCAAGACCAGCAGGCAAAGTAGAGGTAGTTGTATAATTAACAGATGTACTAGGTGTTACTGACGCATCAAAGCTATAAGCCGTACCAACTGTACCTACAGGAACTGTATTTGTACCATTTGTAAGCACAGAACAAGTAGTAGGTGCACCATTTACAGTAAAGGTATAAATAACCGTTCCAGTACAACTGTTTGCATCAGTAGAAGTGATTGTAACAGGAGTAGCTGCTTGTGCTGTAGTTGGTGTACCAGAAATCACGCCAGCAACCAAAGTAAGCCCTGCAGGTAAAGCACCACTTGTGTAAGCATAAGGAGTAGCACCACCAGTAGAAGCCAATGTAATAGTAACAGGAGTTCCTACTGTAAGTGTGCTAGCAGATGTAGCAGGCGTTACAGTGATATTTGTTACGGTTACGGTTACGGTAGAAGTTGTGCTACATGCACCAGCAGTAGCCGTTACTGTATAAGTGGTTGTTCCAGTTATGGCACTAGCCAAAGGATTAGCAATGGTAGCATTATTTAGGAAAGTAGTTGGCAACCAAGCATAAGTAATGATAGGCGCAACAGGAGGCGTAAACGTATAGATAGTACCAGAAGGAAAATTAGTAGCAGAATTGATAGCTGTATTTTCTATTATTGAACCACTTGTAGAACTTGTTACAGGCAAAAGTGGTGAAATACTTTTAAAATTACCAACAATACCAGAGATACCAATACTAGCAGTAGTACCCACGAGTGCAGCACTTGTAGCTCCATACACAAACTCAACTACGCCATTAGCTTCGTATAAACGAACTTGTGCATCAATAGTTGGATTAGTAGCAGACCCGCCACCACCTACGTGCATACCTGTCCATTGTACGGTAAGTATGCGGTTAGGCGTTGTACCAGTAGTAGCATAAATAATAGTACCACCCGTCATATTGTTATCGTCCCACAAAGGAGCAATACAGTTAGTAGCTGATGCTAGTGCATTGTTAGAAAAACCAACAAGAGCAGGCGTTACTTGGCTTAACTCAATAAGTCCATTTGTACGTGCACCAAAGACAGTATGCGCTGTTCCATTATAGTTAAAGGTAAAACCAATAGGTAAGTTACCTGTACCACCATCATCTACTGTGGCAGGGGCAATAGCTAGCGTAGTCCCTGTAATAGCCGTATAAGTACCAGAGCTAGCAGAGAAAGCATAGACAGCAGCCGTATTATTAAAAGGAGACGTAGCCACTACATTAAGTTGAGAGTTTCCTCCAGCGCAAATAGTAGGATTAGTAGCGGTAGCAGGCGTAACAGTTACTCCCGCAGCAGCAGTAATAGTAACTGTAGCGGTAGAAGAACAACCAGCCGTAGTACCTGTAACTGTATAAGTAGTAGTAACAGTTGGAGAAGCAGAAACGCTTGCACCAGTAGTTGCACTAAGCCCAGCAGCAGGAGACCACACGTAAGTAGTTGCACCTGAAGCAGCCAATACTATTGCCGTTCCACCAGGATTACAGAAAGTACCAGAAGTAGGCGTAACAACAGTAACAGGTACAGGATTTACTACTATTGTTACTTGGTTAGAATTCCCAGAAACAGGACCATTAGCGCAAGTAGTACGCAATATATAATAATACGTATTAGGAGTAAGTGCCGCAGAAGTATAACTAAAAGAAGTAGCACCAGTTCCACCTACCACATTGGCGTAAGGACCACCAGAGGTAGTACTTACTTGCCATTGGTAAGTAAGCCCTGTACCTGTGGTTGTAGCACCCGTATTAGAAAGCGCTGCAGTTCCACCTGCACAAATAGAGGCTGCAGAAGTAGCAGAAACGCCACCACTTGCTACTGTACAAGCAACAACTGCCAGGTTAAACTCATCAGCACCCATATCAGGAGCTGTACCAGTACCTGCATAGCCTGCATTTCCTTGACGCACATCAGCATCAAAGTCATCAGTAAACGTAGGTATATTTACGCCTGCACTTTCTAGTAAACTAGGAGTAGTAGGGTTGATGTGCAAGAAGGTAGCCGCTGCGCCCACAGTAGTCAAAAAAGAAGGGTTTGCGCTAATAGAATTGACTTCTCTTGTTGCTACGAGTGTTTGGAAAGCAGCAAGTGTAGTAGGAGCGTTTGTACCATCTGCAAAAATAACAGGAGCAAAGAAATCATTTCTGTTAGAAGTGGTAGCATAGTTGTTTAAATCTACTGTAGTACGTCTGTAAGCTACAGAAAGCCCTGTACCATTAGCAACAGAATTATTCACAAAAACATTATTGATTAAGTCTAATGCGCCAGTTGTAGCAGTTGCGTTTGCGCCATGTAAAAATGCAGCACTACCAAAAGTAGCTCCTGTTGAGGAGGCATTCAAAAATACAGTATTGTAATAAACTTTATAAGTTGATAACGCTACTGTGGAGATTACTTGAATACCCGTAACTGCAGTTAAGCCACTTCCAAGGGGATTCGTAATATCTCCAACAAGGTTATTGTAACAACTTACATTCAAACCACCTTGAATAGCTATCCCGTTAGCCGCCAAATTAGTGGTTGAGGCACCTGTTGCTGAAATATTATAAATCTTATTTTTATAGACATTGATATTTCCCGTAGTGCCTATCAGTGCTACGCCAGCCGTTAGCGGACCAGTTGCGCCACTTGAAGATAATGCAAAGATGCTATGATTAAAGATATTAACAGTAGAGCCTGCACCAGCCCCTGCAATAACACCAATCACTTGACCAGATGCGTTAGTGGTAGAAAGTGTATTGATGATGTTAGCATTTATGTTTATTGTGCCTACTGTACTACCACCATTACTAATTGCTACCACATTTCCGCCTACTCCCGTAGAAGAGAGGTTAGTGATGGTATTACCAGAAATAGTTTGGGTAGCAGCTGCACCTGTACCGAAAGTACCCAATGTAATACCTGTAATGTTAGCTTGTCCTGTAATGTTATTGACAGTATTGCCAGTAATGCTACCTGCACTACTAAAGTTAGAACTAATTGCGAATATGCTACCAGTTCCAACTGTCCAATTAGAAAAAGTATTTCCAGTAACTGTTTTAGTAGGAGAAGCAGTTCCTCCTCCATCAGTACTGGTGTAGCCTGTTAGTCCAGTTATTCCTGTTACGGTGATGTTTGAAAAATTGTTGTTAGTGAAGTTGTGTAGTGTTCCAGCAGGAGAAGAAGAGCCAGTTGTATAACATATTATTAGTCCACCTGCACCAGTTTTACTAAAGCCACCAGGCGCAGAAAAACCATTTAGATTATAAGTTTGGCTTGGCGCACTACCTACTCCAGCAACTGGCATTGTGTAGCTTGCTGCAATAAAAGTAACATTTCCCGTAGTGGCTGCCGTTAAACTATTAAAAGCATTATTTGATACAACAACAGTAAAGTAGATACCTTGTTGATTAATGAATACTAAATTTCCTGTGGGAGCGGCTATGCTATGCCCTAAGCCATTAAAAATATTACCATTGATATTAATGGTTGCTAGTGTACTTCCTGAGCCAGTAGCAGAGTCAATCCCAGCAACGAAACCACCTACAAAACCCGTTTTAATATCTAAGATATTTCCGTTGATGGTGTTGGTATATGTGCCAGTAGGAGTGGCAGAAAAACCAGGAACAAAAATCCCACGTAGCGCGCCAGCGGTAACAACCGTACCTGCAATAGCACTTGTAATAGTATTTGTATTGATGCTGTAAGCCGTTGTATTTCTTACAAGGATACCAAAAACACTACCAGAAACATTGGCAAAAGGAGAAAATGTACCTGTATTGCCATAATTGGTAATAGTATTAGCCAGTATAAGAACGCCATTATTATAATCAGCTGCTGCCGTTGGTCCTACTACCAAAATACCATTATTTACGTTAGAAATAGTGTTATTATTAATACCTAGCCCAGAGTTACCTCCAGTAATACCTGTAGCTGATGCTGCCGTTGTAGGTGTTATAGCTGCGTGTGTAGCATTAGCATAAATGCCAAAGGTATTTTGGTAAGTTCTATTCAA
>JAYVGJ010000217.1:0-4908 GCA_043772375.1 Raineyaceae bacterium
TACATTGCTCTATGTTCCGTAGGTACGACCTACGGCTATTAATATTAAACCCTTTCAGGGTTTTAATACAATAAATAAAATATTAATCATTTTTTTAAATCAGAAATTAACATTACTGGGGGCAAGCCCAGCCCCTACAAACACAACTTGTCCTACACCCATTTCAACTCACAACTCACAACTCAAGGTTATTTATGTATTATTCTCTTATTTTTGTTAGTTTATTTTTATTTTCTTGTGGAGAAAGTAAAGATGTAAAAGATACAAAAATTGCTACAGAAAGCAATGAAATTGCAGAAGTAAAACCTGCTAAAAATCCCATTACAGCTGAAATAGACTTGATTGCACTTGAAAAAACTGATGCTTTCAAAGATAGTTTAACAGTTCATATTGACCACGACCCCGTTTTTTCTACTAAAAAAACCTACAAAGCAGTAAGTTTTAACAAAATGCTAGAAAAATATTTTGATATTGCAGGCTTGGATACCTCAAAAACAAGGCTCATTTTTGAGTGTACTGACAATTATGTTACCAGTATGAACTTGGGGCTTGCCTTGCATCATAAAGGATTTATTGCTTTTAGAGATGTGGACGCACCCGCAGGGAAAAAGTTTTTGCCCGCTAAAAAAGGCACAGAAACCAAAGAACTTGCACCTTTTTATCTGGTTTGGCAAGATTATGAAAAAACAACAGGTGGTTTTTCTTTTCCCTATAACTTATTGAAAATCAAGCTACAACATATAGATGAATAAACTTAAAAGATGCTGTTTTAGTTTATTATCTTATTCAATTTTTCATACATTTTTCAATGAATATATCTGTTATTGGTGGTGGTGCTGGAGGCTTTTTTGCTGCTATAAGTGCCGCCATACATCACCCCAAAGCAATAGTAACACTTTATGAAAAAACAACAAAACTACTCACAAAAGTAAGTGTTTCTGGTGGTGGTAGGTGCAATGTTACTCACGCTTGCGCAGATGTGAATGAACTCATAAAAGCATATCCACGTGGTGGAAAGCAACTAAAAACGTCTTTTAATCTCTTTGGAATTGCTGATGTGATTGCGTGGTTTGCAAGTAAAAATGTACCTTTCCAGACGGAAGAAGATGGGAGAATGTTCCCACAAACAAATACCTCTCAAACCATTGTAGATTGTCTGCTTAATGAAGCTATTTCTTTGGGAGTTATCATTAAAATGCAAACGGAAATACTCAAAATAACTCCGCAAAATATTTCTCAAAATAATCCTCAAAATACACAAGAACAAGGTTTTTTATTAGATTTGAAACAAAAAGAAACTGAAAAGCAACAAATCTATACTAATAAGGTAATTATAGCTACTGGCGGTGGAAGTAAGCTACAAAATTTTGATTGGTTGGCTGAATTAGGACATACTATTATTCCGCCTGTGCCTTCTCTTTTCACCTTCAATATACCTAAAAATGATATTTGTACACTTATGGGCGTGTCTGTGCCTAGTGCAAGGGTGCAAATTCAGAAAACAAAACTGAATGAAGTAGGGGCACTAATGATTACGCATTGGGGAATGAGCGGACCTGCCATTTTGAAAACTTCGGCGTGGGGCGCAAGGCTACTTTCAGAGATGAATTATCAGTTTGTAGCACGTGTGAGCTGGTTAAGTGATATTTCGGAAGAGAATTTGAGAGAGAAGTTTTATGAGAACAAAAAACTTCTCAATGTCAGACAAATCAACAACAAAAATCCCTTTGGTTTGCCCAAAAGATTATGGGAATTTTTTTTAGAAAATCTCCAAATCAACCTTGAAAAACGTTGGGCAGACATCAGCAAATCAGAAATCAATAAACTTACTAATAAAATTCTAAATGATTTGTATGAAGTGCGTGGCAAAACTACTTTCAAAGAGGAATTTGTAACTTGTGGTGGCGTTAGTTTGGCAGATATTTCTATGAAAACTATGGAAAGTTTGCACATAAAAGGGTTGTTTTTTACGGGTGAAGTCCTTGATATAGATGGAATTACGGGAGGTTATAATTTTCAAGCTGCCTGGACTACTGCTTGGCTTGCGGGAAAAAGTGTGTAATAGATGTAGTGTGTTTTCCCATTTGAATAAATGAGTAAATTCCATAATTTGTGTGTTAAAATGTTTTTTTATATTTTTTGGCAACATTATTGTATAAGTATTTTGAATATAATTATTTTTTCGTTATGTTTGTGTTTAGCTAGTATTATGCTGATATTACGTAATGATAAAACCTACGGAATTTTCTATCTAAGTTTTTACAACTCTTAAATCTATTCTCTATGAAAAAGATAAATATACCTATTATATTATTAACGCTATGCGTAATTGTTTTCTCTAGTATTACAAACCATTTGCTGGCGCAATACCAATCCAAAAAAGTAACTATCAAGACAGAAGACTACAAAGGTGAGGCAGAAGTTTGCACTAATTGTACTGATGTAAAGGCAGAGCCAAGTAAAACCTACAGATGGTTTTTGAATGGTGATGTCAAAGAATCAAAAGGCTCTTTCAAAGGGGAGCTTTTGAACGGCAAACTGGAACTTTATAATGATGATGAGGGCAAAGGAAACAAAGAACTTATCTTTTCTGGTAATTATTCTGCTGGTTTGAAAGATGGCAAAAACAACAACTACGTTTTTGGTAACCTAGAAACAACAGAAACTTACGAAAAAGGTGCTATCAAATCAGCTGATTTTTATGACTCTATCCACGTAGATAGACGCATTGAATATCTTTCAAGTGATGCCGCTTTTAGAAAAATAAAAATTTCTTATTTCAACAAAACAAATACTACACGCATAGAAGCGGAAGGCTATCAAACCGCTAATGCTAACACGTATTCTAACTTTTTTAACGGAAAGTACAAGAAATTCTGTAGCTCAAAAAAAGATGGAAAAGTAACAGAAAGACTCAAAGAAGAAGGAAATTATACCAAAAACCGCCGCTTTGGTGATTTCAAAATCTATTACGAAAATGGCGTTGTAGGCATTTCTACCTATGAAAAAGGTATCAAAATTAGTGAGAAATTCACCAAAGATGACAAACCTTACACAGGCATTGCAGAAGATTTTGACCCAAGACAATTCAGAATGGACGAGAAAATAGAAATAAAAAACGGTTTGCGTGATGGCAAAACAGAAACTAGCCCAGAAGGTGTAAGAAATAAAGAAACTAAGAAAACAGTCTACACTTTTGAGAAAACGGTAATGTATAAAGCGGGCGTTTCTGAAGGAAAAGACAACCTTAATAACTTCCTCAAAACGCAAAAAATAGTAAGTGAAGTAGAATTTTGCAAACAATGTGACGACAGAGGAAACGGACTTTTTATAGACAGAATCCAATACACAGCAGACAATAATGCTATTGTTTACTTGCAATTTCATAATATTGAGCTTGTTGCAGGGTCTGTTGTTTATACTCCTCCCGCAGGAGATAAAGAGGGTTTTAAAGCCATTGATAATAAAACAAAGAAAGTATTTGCAGCTAAAAATATCTTTGGTATAGAGGTAGAACCTTATACAGACAATTTGGAGTATGGTGAGATGATTTTCTTTGCTATTGTCTTTGAAGGAATGACTGCAGACCACACCAATATTAGTTTTATTGAAGGTGATGCAGAAAACCCGTACTCAGCAGACCCAAAAACAGGCAATCAAATATCTAGTTGGGGCTGTTATGACTTGACCACGAAATAAATTCAATTACGAATTACGAATTATCAATTACGGTTTTACCTAAAAAGTCGCTTAAATCTTAATTTAAGCGACTTTTTATTCAAATTTCGTATTTCGTACCTCAAACTTCGTACTTCTAAAAACTTCTTGCTAATTGTAACATCAATTCATCTGAATAAATGCCTTTTTTTGCTGCTGTGAGCGTGTTTTGCATCAAAGCGCAAACGGTCATCAGTCCTACGCCCCCAGGAACGGGCGTGATGTAGCTTGCTTTTTGTGATACTTCATCAAACTTAACATCTCCTTTGAGTTTGTAGCCACTTTTTTTGGTCAAATCTTCCACGCGTGTAATGCCAACATCTATCACGATAGCCCCCTCTTTTACCATATCAGCCGTCAGAAATTCTGGAATACCAATAGCAGCAATAATAATATCTGCATTTTTAGTGAAAAATGCAATATTTTCAGTCTGACTGTGGCACATTGTAACAGTACAATTTCCTATTTTTTGCTTTTGTCCCATCAAAATAGCCATTGGCGTGCCAACAATCTGGCTACGCCCCAAAACAACACAATGTTTGCCTGCCGTTTGAATATCATAACGCCCCAACATCTGCAAAATACCAAAAGGTGTGGCAGAAATGTACGCAGGTAAACCTTTTACCACACGCCCAACATTGATGGGGTGAAAGCCATCAACATCTTTTTCTGGTGCAATGGCTTGTATAATAAGATTTTCTGAAATATGCTTTGGTAACGGGAATTGCACAATAAAACCATCAACATCTGCATCATTATTGAGGTTTTGAATGATTTGGAGTAGTTTTTCTTCTGAAATAGTTGCAGGCTCACGTATAAGTGTGGAGCGGAAGCCAACTTCCCCGCAAGACTTTATTTTGCTTGCGACATAGGTTTCACTTGCGCCATCGTGTCCTACCAAAATAGCTACCAAATGCGGTATTTTGCCATTTTTTGCTTTGATTTTTTCTACTTCCAAAAAAAGTTCATTTTTAATTTGGGTTGAAAGGTACTTTCCGTCTAATAATTGCATTGTGAAATAAAATAGTGTTTTTGGGAGTGCAAAGATAGCAATTTTCTACTATTTTGAAATTTTTTATTCAATAGACCTCCTGCGAAAGTAAATAATCAAACAAATTTATTTTTAATATATTGATTATCAAAATATTATGATATTTTATTTTTGATAATTAAACATAATATCAGTTGAAA
>JAYVGJ010000218.1:0-16302 GCA_043772375.1 Raineyaceae bacterium
GTAACTGTTTAGGTAGTCTTCCAAACAATTGGTTGATTTGTGTTTACCTTTAGTAATTCTTGGAACACATTTCTTCCATGTTTTTTGACTGTATTGATAAAACCCTGAATTCTGGCATAGACTTGCGCCCCTCTTTCTGTTCTAAAGACGGCAATCTTTTGTTTGATTTTAACATTTCTAATAGCTTGTTCGGCAAGGTTATTAGTGAAAGGTACGCACTCCACGAAGGCAAATGCAAGCACCGCCCCTTGATGTTTTATCAAGCGGTCAAGTAAATTTCTACCTTTAGTTTGTTTTGGCTTACCTCTTACTTTTATTTCACAAAAAGGCTCTTCTTTGCCAGCTTGCTCACATATAATTCTGTATTTTGCCCTCCATATAGCTATTTCTTCAATACCTGTGATACTTTTAGTGCCTTTATCCGTTTCAAGATAAAGTGCCATCAAAAACTCGTGCATAGCTACCGCCCAAACACTATTTTGCTCTTTTAATGCCTGTAATTCTCGCAAAATATGCGCATTGCAGATAGCGTGTTTGCAGTCTGTAAATGTAAAATAAGTAGCATAGCAGTCGTGGACTGCCCAACCCTTGTAATCTTTTAAAACCGACATTATATCTTTGAGGGCTTTTTTGCCCCTACTAACGTGTAAAAACAAAAAACAGAAAAACTCGGTACAAGCCGTATGCACCCATTGTCTTTTGCCATCTGCCTGCAAGCCAGTTTCATCAAAATGCACCACTTCACTTTCCAAAATATGCTTTTTAATTTCCTTCTCAATAGGAGATAAAGCCTCATAAAGCATTTCATTAGCGGAAATAGCAGTTGCTTCATTGTATTTATAACCATACAAAGTTTCAAATAAACTACTTATTTTTCTGAAAGGAAGACGAAAGTCTGTACTTAAAAGGCTGCTCAACGTCAGAATGTTAGTACCATATTGCACAGGGGCTTTTATTTCACTAGGAAAATGACCTTGCTGAAAAGTACCACAACAAAATACGCCACATAATTGGTGTTCTGTTACTTCTAAACGAGGGGCAGGAATATCAAAAACTTGACGTTTGGTAGTCAATAGCTGGCATTCCTCCAAAAGAATTGGTCTATTACAACAACTACAACTAGCAGGAGCATGCATAAATGTAAAATCTGGTGTTTCCACCATTTTTAGCGTATTGCCTTTGTGGTCTTTCTGACCACCTTTCTGCTTGCCTTTACTACGGGGAAGGGCTGGCTGTTTAACAAAAACATCTGTGCTAGGTGGTTTATGACTATTTTTACTATTCATTCCTAGCTGAACTCGCAACATGGCATTCTCCGCTTCTAACTCTAATACACGGAGTTCTAGAACTCGTAGCGTAGCATTCTCCGCTTCTAACTCTAACACACGAGCTTCTAGAACATCTACACGTATCAAAAACGCATAAATTAAAGTATGAAGTTCCGTAAGATTATTGCTAAGTTCCATACCACAAATATAATGTTTTTTGCTAAATTGCAAACATAAAATTTCAAGTACCTAAACAGTTACCTTTTTTCTTTGCCATTTTATGAAATATTTAACGCTTTATTTTCTGCAAAGATAGCATTTTTTAGCTTTTTTGAGAAATACTTTTTTGCAAATTTATTTTTCATATCTTTACAGAAAAAAGCTCCTAAATCCCAAAGGGGACTTTTATGTAAAAAACTGTATTGAAGTCCCCTTTGGGGATTTAGGGGCTACAACCAACAACCAAATGAACAATATCAACCAACTTATCTTAGGCGACAACCTTGAAATTCTTAAAAACCTCCCTGCCGACAGCATTGACCTTATTTACCTTGACCCTCCGTTTTTCTCTAATAGAAATTATGAGATTATCTGGGGAGATAAAGGTGAGGTACGCAGCTTTGAAGACCGCTTTTCTGGTGGAATTGACCATTATATTGGCTGGCTAAAAGAAAGAGTCATAGAAATGCACAGAATACTAAAACCTACAGGAAGTATCTTTTTGCATTGTGATTGGCACGCAGACGCTTATATACGTGTGCAAATTTTGGATAAAATTTTTGGATATAATAATTTGGTAAGCTCCATTTATTGGAAGCGTAGAACAAATACAATCAAGGCTATAACAAAATCCTTCACGTATTTAACAGATACAATTTATCATTACTCTAAAACGTCCAAATATACTTTTAATATTCTCTACACAAATTACCCAGAAGAGTATTATAAGCGGTTTAAATACCAAGATGAAAATGGTTTTTACCGCTGGCAAGTAATGGCAACTTATTCTGATGAGAGATACCAAAAACTAAAAGATGAAGGAAAATTAAGGCATTCGGAAAATGCTAAGTATCCAGAGTTTAAACAATATTTGGAGGAATTAAAAGGCTTACCAATAGAAAATACTTGGCAAGATATTGATATGATTAATTCGCAATATAAAGAGCGCATAGGTTATCCCACGCAAAAACCGCAAGCATTATTGCATAGAATTATTCAATGTGCTAGTAATGAGGGAGATATAGTGTTAGACCCATTTGTGGGCGGCGGCACTACGGTAGCGGTGGCGGATATGTTGGGCAGAAATTGGATAGGCATAGACCAGTCTGTGGCAGCCGTAAAAGTCACAGAAATGCGTATGCAAAACGTACAAGGGCTTTTTTCTAAGCCGTTTGTGTTGCAGTTGCATAAATATGATTATGATACTTTGCGCTACAAAGATGCTTTTGAATTTGAAACCTTCATAGTGCAACAATATGGCGGTATCAGCAACGCCAAACAACGGGGAGATTTTGGGCTTGATGGCAAAACTCGTGACAATACGCCCATACAAGTCAAAAGGAGCGACCAAATTGGGCGGAATGTGATAGATAATTTTAAGTCTGCCTGTGAACGCAACGACAAAAATATCTATGAAAAAAACAAAGCAGAAGCAAAGCCTGTGGGTTTTATTATTGCGTTTTCGTTTGGGAAAGGTGCGGTGCAAGAAGTGGCACGCCTTCAAAATGAGGAAAATGTGATTATTAAGTTGGTTTTGGTGGAAGATATTGTGCCTATTGCCAAAAAACCAACTATTTTGGTAAATATGACAGACAAAGGCAACGACAATAAAAATTTACGAGAAATCCTGTTTAGTGCCACTGCCACAAGCGCAAGCGGAAATGTGGAGTTTTTTGCTTGGGATTTTGAGTACAAAGACAAAAAGTTTAATCCTCAAATTTTGATAGATAAAGTAGGTCTTCAAAGCTACAAATTTAAGGCTGGTCTTCACGAAATAGCCGTTAAAGTAGTTGATAGTGAAGGACTTGAAAGCATAGAAGTTATCAAGCTCAAAGTAAATGGCAAAATAGAAAAACTGGACTAAGATTTTTAGGATTGTAGGATTGCAGGATTAAATACAGAAGATTCTTTTGTATTTAATCCTTTTTTAATTCATAAATTTATCTAAAAAATTTCTCCAAATATTTTGTATTATCAAAAAAAACTAAGATATTTGATTGCAGTTTGGTTACTTTTTGCTGTAAAAAAGTATCAAAGAATATCAAAAATATCAAAAAGCATCAAAAAAAACTAATCTCAATACCTAAAAAGCTACTCACCAAATCAAACTTTAAATATTATCTTATGAAATATTTTTTACGCATCTGCCTTGCCTGCTTGTGTATGCTAGCATTCTCGCATACATACATACAAGCACAAGCACCAGCAATAAACGAAGTTTATTATTATAATGGTGGCGGTTTTACGCCAATATCTCCTACAAATATTCCTACACATACACCTATCTACCTGCATTTTGACAGAGATGTAGTAAAACCTGTTAGTGGGTTGCCTTTTGGTGCTGGTGAAATACTTACAACTGCATTTTTAACGCTTACACAAGCGGGTAGTGCAGTACCATTCACAGCTAGCATCAATGGGCGTTGGATAACAATGATACCAACAAGTGAATTAGTGTCTTCTTCAGCACATCTTATTACGCTAAACCCAACTGTCTTTTTAAATACTGTTACACCTATTGCAAGCGCAACCAGTAACGCATCAGATACTTTTACGTTTACTACTGCTACGCTCATTACGCCATCTATACCAACCCTAATATTATGTAGTAATAATGTTCCTCAAACACTAGGTAGCATTACTATTGCAGAAGGTAGTTCAGCTTCCTTTGGAGAAGGGATTAACCAAACTTTTGAAATGAACGCACCTGCGGGGTTTAATTTTATTGGCGGAAGTGGTGGTGTACTTGTCACTGGAAGTGATGTTTCTAATGCTAGTTTGTTTGTTACAGCAACTAAAATAACGCTTTTGTATAGTGTAAGCACTAATTATTTTACTAGTGATGTTATTACATTACAAAATATACAAGTAGTTTTTGCAGGGGCAACTGCGAGCGCAAATCTTGTACGTACAGGAGGAAATGCTACTCAAGCAGGAAACAGACAAAGCCAAGGCAAACCACACGGCAATTTTGACTTTGCAGCAATAGTTACAGCACCTACTTTGCCCGCAGCATTTACGAGTAGCAATTTATCTATTTGTAGTGGTTTTGCTATTACTGATGCTACTTCATTTACTATAGCAGCTGGTACAAGTGCTTATTTCTATGATGCATCAAATACGCTTATTCATACAACTACAACGGCTGGTGTTTCTAGGCAAAATCTGGGTTATACAGGCGCAAATAATACTATATTGGGCGCAAAACAATTTTATGTAACTACTCGCAATAATACTACACCATTTTGTGAAAGTGCAAAAGTATCGTTTACTATCACTATAAATCCTGCGCCAGTAGTTAATATTACACCTTCTACTGTTACAAGTGCTATTTGCACCCCAGATCAAATCACATTTACGGCTGTTGGTACAAGTGGCGCAGTTTATACTTTTCTTTGGAATGGTTCTCCTGCAACAGCCACAGCTAACGGAACTTTAAGTACAACCAATACTGCTAATGATACTTATACCACCAATGCCACAGTTAGTATAGCATCAGTCGCATTGAGTGTAATAGCAACAGTGGCGGGGTGTAGCACTACTTCTAATACAGTTCCCTTTACTGTTTTGGGAGCGAAGCCTACTGTTGCTTTTGTTTGGACAGCTACCACTAATTATACTACTGCTGATAGTCCTGTTGATTTGCAAGACCCCGCAGCCATTCCTACATTTGGGGGAAGAGTGAATGGTGCTTATAATACTGTTGGTGGGGTTTATTCTGGGGTATCAGTAGCTGGCACCAAATTTTATCCAGCGGCTGCACCTATTGGCACACATAGAATAACCTACACTTACACTAATGCAGTTGGTTGCACGAGTAGTGCTTTTGTTGATTTTAATGTGTCTGATGGCTCTAATGCCATTGTAGGCATAAATACTTCTTATTGCCAAAGTGACCCTATTTCTGGCGCACTCACACCCAAACCTGCCTTTGTAATACCTACTGCAACTGGTATCACGCCTGTTAACCTTTTTAGTGCTTATCCAATTTGTGGTACTTGTCTTCCTAATCAGTTTATGTTTCCTATTTTTCCTGGTTGCAATCAAGGTATTGTTTTTAGCGGAGGTATTTATACTTTTAACCCTGATGATCCATCAATTGTATATCCTGGAGCAAGTAATTCTGTGAATATAACTATTATAATGCTTACATTTAAAAACACGCCTAATGCACTTATTTTTGTTAAAAATATAACTGTCTATAAAAAGCTTGTACTTACTACCAATTTAGACATCAGTAATAAGGATTTCTGTCCTTCTACACCACCACTTACAATTACTCCATTAGTGTTTGGTGTATCACCTACAAGTGGCACAACTACACTAGAATATTATCTTACAAGCACTCCCGCTAGTATATTCCCACTACCAATGAATACTATTACGCCAAGTTCTTTTACAGCAGGCAATTATACACTAAAATATACTTACACTTCTACGCAAGGTTGTTCTAAGGTTTTAACTGTGCCATTTGCAATTAAATCAAACGCAACACCTATAATGGCTATCAAATCTAGTAGTGGTGCATTTCCTATTATTACGAGTGCCTGCACATCAGAAAACAATATTAGGCTAGAAGTTAGTGCTGGTTTAATAGGAGATTATACAATTAATAAGTTATCACCTGTAGTTGCAACAGCAACTTTTGGCACAACAGGAGGCACTACTATTTTCCCTATTAGTTCATTGGGGGGAGCAGGCGTATATACCATTACGTTTACTACGCCAGGCACAGCAACCACTTGTGCAGGCACTTCAGTTGTCAATAACCTTACTATTTATGATAATCCTATCCCAAATTTTGTTTTTGATTCAGGAAATAGCATCTGTGGTTCAGCTACTACTTTCTCACTTACTCCGAGTGTTACACCTTCCGTGCTTGGTTCAGGTTTTTTTAATATCAAAAAACAAGGGACAGCAGGTTCGGGTGCAAATTTTATTATTGCAGATAATTCCTTTGATTACCCTACGGACTTTAATGCGACTAATAGCGGTATTGGTGCTGGAATATATGATATTACTTACACCTATACAACGACATCTGGGCTTTGTAAAGGCACAGTTACCAAACAATTTACTATTAACCCAACGCCTACCTTGAGTTTTACGTTATCCGTATTAAATAATGAAATTTGTAATAAGCCAATAAGAGATAATGTTACTCTCATACTAAATTGGTCTAATGCAGTTGCGCCCAACATATTAGATATTACCAGAGGCAAAATAAAAATATATGCTGCTATGACAGGTGGAGCAGTTTTGCACCAATTTTTAGCAACAAATACAATTCTTAGTAATAATATTACTATTGCTAATCCTAATATTGTGAATGATTTTTATGTAGAATATGAATACTTAGATAATAATAATTGTACTGGGTTTTCTCCAAGAATAAAGCTTACTATCAATCCGTTGCCTGCCATTACATTTAATTTCACTAATCCATTATTGAATGAATTTTGTCACGGTGATGGCAATTCTGCTAATTTTACAGTCAGCGTAACTGGTGTAAATGTACCTCCTTTTGATGCATCAAAAGGCAGAATTTATCTTAGAAATAATCCCTTAAGCATACCAACAACAACAGCAAATACACCCATTTTGCCTGTTGGTGTAACTAGTTTTAATCCTAGTAGCATTATTGGTATTGGGAATGTAGGGGAGTATTTTGTGGATTATACGTATGAAGACACAAAAGGTTGTTTCAATACTGTTACTGCTCCTATTTCGCTTAAAGTTAAATTTTATACTAGACCACAATTTTTATTTCCAGTAACAGCAACTTTTCCGACAAATTCTCCTAGTTTTGCAATTTGTGAAGATGTAACAAGTTTTACGCTTACGCCTTCTCTTCTGAATATGACAGCCTACGGTACTGATAATCCACTTGTTTCATCAAGAGGTTTTTATACCATTACAAAAGGTGCTTTTACTGCACTTGTTACAGGAGTTGATACTTTTAACCCTAATGCGCTACTTGTCAATGCAGTAGGTGGGGGACCTGGTACTTATGATATAAAATATACTTATACTTCTGCTCTTGGTTGCGTGGGAGAAACTACAGCTAGGCAACTCATTATCAATCCTCTTCCACTAGTTAGTTTTACTTTTACACCTGTACCCGTCATTGCACCTGCTGTATCAACTAACATAGATGTATCAGGAAATGGGTTTTTCTGTGCTGATTTCACTACTATTGGGCTTACGCCTTCTGTATTTGGAGCAGGTGCTAGTTTTTCTATACAGGAAATAGGTGTGTTGCCACTTCTATCTCCTATTATTATTACTTCATATATCATCACTAGGGCTGATTTGAGTATGTTAGTAGCCACAACAACGGTTAAAACTTATCAAATTGTATTTCGTTATATAGATGCTAACACTTGTTTAGGAGTATCCGCAATGAGGACTTTCACTATAATACCTGTGCCAATACCCTTATTTACGGTAGCCCTCCAAAAATGCGTAAACATACCTGTTCTTTTTAATGCAACAACATCTACTATACAACCACCTCTGGTAGATGCTGTGGCGAGTTATGCTTGGAATTTTGATGATAATTCAGCTGTTTTCACCACGACTTCACAAACTACCTCACACACATTTACGGCATTTGGTAGTTATAATGTTTCTCTTACTATCACTTCAGTTTTAGGTTGTACGAAAACAATCATCACACCTGTCATCATTGGAGCTATTCCAGTAGCGGGCTTTACTACAGCTAATTTCTGTCAAGGAGATGCAACTGCTTTTAGTAGCACTTCTACATTACTTGGAAGTGGAAATATCACCACTTATACGTGGAGTTTTGGAGAGCCTGCAACCACTCCGCCAACGCCACCCACGACAACAACAACGCCCAATGCAACGCATACTTACAGTGTGCCAGGAAGATATACCGCAAGACTTACGGTTACTACAAACTCACTCTGTACTGATTTTATAGAGCGTGATGTCTTAATTTTCCCACGCATTACGCCAACTGCGGCTGTGCCATACAAAGAAAATTTTGATATAAATAATGGTTTTTGGTTAGCTAACGGACTTATCAAAAGCACCGTAAACCCTACACAAGATATTGTGGGCTATAGCTGGGCTGGTGGCGTGCCGACTGGTGCAAAAATAAATGCCTCAACAACGGCTGGCGGTGCGTGGAGTACAAAAACGAATGCTAATACATTTTATCCTAGTGAGCGTTCTTATGTAGAAAGTCCTTGCTTTAATTTCACTGACCCAACACTTAACAAACCAATGATTTCTATGAAAGTTTGGTATGACACAGACAGGGGAAGTGATGGTGCAGTTTTATTTGCTTCCATCAATGATGGTGTTTCGTGGAATGTGGTTGGAACTATCAATGAAGGCATTGAATGGTACAATACGGCTGGGATTATTGCACAACCAGGTGGGCAATCTGTTGTGAATGCTTGGACAGGAAACACGCTTACCGCTTTCAAAATTGCTAAATTTAACCTTGACAAATTTAGAGGGCAGGCTTCTGTGCGCTTTAGGGTGGCTTTTGGTAGTAATGCAGATAATCCTACGAGTCAGGTTTTTGATGGCTTTGCTTTTGATGAGGTTTTTATAGGAAATAGAAACAGAATTTCTTTGCTAGAGCATTTCACCAATGCAAGTAGTTCTGAAGCAAATACTGAAAATACATTTATCAATAATTTTCCCCCTGCGGCTACACAAAACGAGGTTTATAACATTCAATACCATACTAATTTCCCAGGAAATGACCCAATGAATAATGACAATACGGCAGACCCAAGCGCAAGAGCATTGTTTTATAGTGTGTCGCAAGTGCCACGTACTGCCATTGATGGCGTGATAGAAAACCGCAAGTTTTCTGAATGGGGAACGCCTATTTATAACAAAAGGACGCTAGAAGCCTCACCTTTTGAGATTTCTGTAAATTTTCCAAATATTCCAAGAGAGTTGCTCAACGTAACGGCTACTGTAAAAGCGTTAGAACCATTTGCACGCAGAGTAATAGTGCAGACTGTCGTTGTGGAACAAGAAATACTAGGAACAGTATTCACTACGGGTAATTTTGGAGGACTTACATTTAAAAATGTTGTCAAAAAAATGATACCAAATGCTGCAGGCACAATCATCAATAAAACGTGGTTAGCTGGCACACAAGAGGTACTAAACCTTAATTGGAGTCCGTCAAAAGTGTATAATGGCAATAAATTGGTTTTGGTGGTTTTTGTGCAAGATGAAACTACAAAAGAAATTTACCAAGCGGCTTATTTCAACGTAACTACCAACCCAACAGGTACAGACCCAACAACAGCATTAGATAATACAATGCAGTTGCAAACGCTTGAAAATGAATTTGTTGTGTATCCAAATCCTGCACAAAATGAAGTTTTTACAGGCTTTAGACAAGAAACCGCAGAAGATTTCAGTGTAATTTTGTTTGATAGTTATGGTAAAAGAGTAGATGTTTTTTCTCTTACAAAAGGTAATAAAGGGCTTCTAATCAATACTGAAAAATATGCGTCTGGTATGTATTTTGTAGAAATAACAGGGAAAAACAACATCAAAGTAAGAAGAAAACTGGTGATTGCGAGATAGGTTTTTAGTGAAATAGTGAGTAGTGAAATAGTGAGTAGTGAAATAGTGAGTAGTGAAATAGTGAGTAGTGAAATAGTGAGTAGTGAAATACAAAAAAACCTTACATTGTTGTAAGGTTTTTTTGTTGTTATTTTGATTTTTTTATCTAAATTGGGTTACTTTTTGGCTATATTAGGGTATATAAAATATGAAATTTCAATATTTTTAGCTAGTTTAGCAGAAAATTTAGCAAAATAAACCAAAAACAAATTACAAATAAAACTATTCAATAAAATGAAAAATTATCTACAAAACTCATTGCTTATTTTTGCACTTTTTTTGCTATTTCATACGCATACATACGCACAAGCACCACAAATAAATTTACTTGATTTGGCGAGAGTAGGAGCAGTTGTTGTTACTGCAAACCCCAACAATATTCCCACAAATACCCCTATTTCTGTTACTTTTGACCAAGCAACGCTTTCAAATGTAAGTGGTTTACCTTTCACCAATGCAGACATTGCGACAGCTTTTTTGCTCAAAGAAAATGCTGTTTCTATCCCATTTACTGCCACTATTATTGGCAATATCGTAACAATTATTCCTAGTACAGAGCTAAAAAGTGCTACTCCGCATACTATACAACTGCTTGCAAATACTTGTACCAACGCAACTTCACAAGTAAACCTAACTACTCAAAACATTCTTTTTACGACTGCCACAAGTGCCACAATCACCGCTCCCACCCTTGATTTGTGCCGCAATGCTACTCCAAAAATATTACCAAATATTGTCATTGCAGAAGGTAGCACTGCTTCTTTTGGTGCAGGACTTGCCCAAACGCTAGAAATAAACGCTCCAATAGGCTTTAATTTTGTGGCTGGTTTGGGAAGTGTGGTGGTTTCTGGTGCAGATATTTCAAATGCTACTCTGACCGTAACGGCTACAAATATTAGCCTTACGTATGATGTAAGCAATCTTTATGCTGATATCAATACAATTACTTTGCAAAATATTCAAGTAGTTTACGTTTCTGGCACAACTACGCAACTCCTAAAACGCACCGCAGGAACTGCCATACAAGCAGGAAACCGTATTTTAGACGACCTCACACACGCTACACTCACAAGCACGCCCATACCAACTGCACCCACAATAGCCAATATGACCTTTGGGAGTGGTTTTGTACTGGCAACCACCACACCAATAACTGTGCCTGTGGGAAGTGTCGGCAACTTTTATGATGCTACTACTGCACTTATTTATACGTCAGGCGTGTCTAGTGGCAGTATTTTGCTATCTCCCACTAATTTGGGCTATGTTTCTAACACAACACTTGCTACAACAACTTTTTATATGAGTGTTACCACAAGTGGTTGCGAGAGTGCTACAACGCTTTTTACCGTTACCGTTCAAAATTCTGTTAATTTGTTACAGGCGGTTTTGAGCAATGGAGGCACTATTACGCTTGCTATTCCCACAAATCCGCCTTTTACAAATATTGCTACAAATACAGCTATTTATCTTAAATTCTCTGAATATGTGGTCAATAGTCCAAGTGGAACAACTATTTTGAATGGTACAAATGTTACAAGTGCTTTTACTATTGTTGCGCCTGTGATGATACCCGCCCTTGTTTTTACGGCTACTATTGATGCTAATGCTACTGGACAATGGATTACTATTACCGCTAATCAGCCACTTGCAGCAAATAGTACCTATCAATTTACGCTAAACAAAGATTTGTTTCAAAATGCAAGCTTAGTCAAAAACCTTGACCAAACTGTTAGTTTTCAGACAGCTACGCCTGTGGCTATTACTGCGCCTACACTTACATTGTGTAGGAATAATGCACCACAAATTTTGGGTGATATTGTGATAAATGAGGGCAGTTCTGCGAGTTTTGGGCAAGGAAATAATCAAACTTTTGAAATGAACGCACCCACAGGATTTAATTTTGTGGCAGGAACAGGCACTATTTTAGCAACTGGATTGGATATTTCAAATGCTAATTTGTTTGTTTCTGCTACCAAAATAACGCTTTTGTATGATATTGGAAGCGGTTTTTTAGGTTTGGATAATATCACTTTAAGAAATATACAAGTTGTTCATACGTCAGGTACAACGTCTCAAAACCTACTACGCACAGGTGGAACTGCCATACAAGCAGATAATAAAGCAGTTCAAAATAAAATTCACGCTATATTTAGTAGCACGCCTGTCCCAGTTGCAAGTGCAAGTATTATCACAGCAAACAATGCGTGTAGCGGTTTTGTGCCAACTACGCAAGTTTTTGGGAATGTAACCCTTTCAGCAGGAGAAATATTGAGTTTTTATGATGCCGTTACAAATACTGTTATTGGTACACAAAACACAACAGGAACGCTCACAACCAATCTTTTGGGCTATACAACGGCAAATAATACTGTTATTGGTACAAAACCGTTTTATATGATTTTGACTTCTGCAAGTGGTTGTGATAGTCCTAAAACGTTTTTTAATTTTACTATCAATGATAATCCTGTGGTAAATGTTACGGGTGCCTCCAGTGTTTGCGTACTAAACCAAACGACTTTTAGTGTGTCTGGCACAATAGTCCCACCTTATTTATTAGAAATCAGCTTTAATAGTGGTGCTTTTTCTCCTGCTAGTGCCTACGGAACAACTTCAGTATCAGGGAATATCACTTATTTTACTATATTCTCCTCACTCGTTGCGGGTAATTATCAGCTACGTGCTACAGCTACACTTGGTACGTCGTGTACCAACAATAATACAGCAAGTTTTATCATCAACAACAAACCTTTGGTTAGTTTTATATGGAGTAACCCTCTTTCATATCTAAGTAATTCTTCTGCTATTGATTTGACTGATGGAAGCGTTTTTGGTGGTGCTGTGAATGGTGTGGTAAATACTTCTGGTACATATTCTGGCAATTATGTGGTAGGAACGCAGTTTTTCCCTGCAAATGCCACTTTAAATACACATGTAATTACTTATAGTTATACAGACCTTGCGACTGGTTGCACCGCAAGCGTTTCTATTACGCTTACCGTAACAGCCCCTATTGTTAGTGTCGTTAATAATTTAAGCCCTTCTTATTGTTTGAGTGGTGTGGCTTCACCTATTTTGATACCTGATGCTAGTATTACAACAGGTGCAACAGCACTTCCACCAAGCACTGTCTTTAACCCTCCAACGCCAGGGGGTAAGTTCTTTTGGTTTACAGATGTGAATGTGATTGGTTTTCCTTTTAATGCAGGTATAAAATGGAGTGGCACAAACTACACTTTTGATCCTGCTTTGCTGATACCACTTATTTCTTCAGGAAATACTTTTATTAATATTCCTATTAGAATGACTACACAGGTAGGTTTTAGCACTAACAATTTTATTGTTAATGTTACGATATACAGAAATCCAGTTTTGGATATGAATCTTATTAATAATGACCTTTTTTGTAGGAGTAGTTCAGCAAATTTTTTGATAGAACCAACTCTTTTTAGCTTAATTGACCCTGCCATTACTGTAAAATACAAGCTACAATCTCAGCCAGTAAGTTCTTACGTTACTTTACCCTCAAAAACCATTACTCCTTCATCTTTGGCTTCTGGGGATTATGACTTGCAAATTGCTTATTCTTTGCCTAATGCGCCTTTTTGCTATAATGCGCTTGTCAGACAATTTAGAATTAGAAATAACCCAACACCCACAATGTCCGTAAAAAATAGTATAGGTGCAAATCTAACTAATGGGGGGACTGTTTGTGCAGGTAGCACCATTATCAAACTTATTACTCCCACTGCTTACTTAGGAGGAAATTATGTAATTATTAAAACTTCAGCACCAACCGTACCCATTACTATCAATGCAAGTGCGCTCAGTATTGACTTTGCTTTTCCTCCTATTGCTGACGTTTACTCTATTGTATTTACTTATACTGATAATTATACAAGCCCTTCAAAATCTTGCAGTACCTCTACAGTGCCTTTTATAGTAAATGTAGTAACAGACCCACTCCCTAGTTTTACTTTTGCAGCAGGAGCAACAGGCTTGAGCATTTGTGAGAATATAAATAGTTTTACTTTATTTCCTATAGCATTCGTTATTCCTGGTGTGGGCTATTATAATATCAAAAAACAATTTTCTGGATTGCCTGGCGTGAATATTTATAGTAATAATATCAATATTGCAACAGATTTTTCTGCACTTAGTGGCACAGGACCTGGTGATTATCTTATTACTTATTATTTTACTTATACAGCGGCTAATGGTAGCTGTTCTGGGGTAAGTCAGCCTTTGATACTCAGAATAAATCCGTTACCTATTTTGACTTTTAGTTTTTCAGCAACAGAAATCTGCAATTATCCAGTCAAATCAGTCATTAACCTTACGCCCATTTGGATAAATAATGGTGGAAATGGTATTGTGCCTTCCAAAAGTGTTTTTACTGTTTATAATAATGCTGGTGTATTAGTAGAAACACTTGCAGCAGGCGTAAATGTGATAAATCCTAATAATGCTGTGGTTTACACATCATCAGTAATCAATCCTCTAGTTATTAACGTATTTCAAGTAGAATATGCTTATGAAGATGCTAATGGTTGTACGAATGTTTCACCTAGACAAAATTTCCAAATCAATCCTTTGCCTGCCTTTACCTTTAGTTTTATTGGGGCAAGTGATTTTTGCGTGGGTGATGTAGTTTCTACGGCTAATTTTAATATTACGCCACTCGTAACGACAGGCGGTTTTATGCCTTTGAGTGGTCGTATAAGAATAACAAATGTTGCTTCACCATCTACTGTGCCACCAACGCCATCTTCTGCCCCTTTAAATGTTCAGTTACCTGCTGGTGCTACCTCTTTTTCTCCTTTTGTAACAATAGGAAATGCGGCTGGTGAGTACATTGTTCAATACGAATACACAGATACCAAATTTTGTAATATAGTGGTGGTTTGTGCTACACGCTTAAGAATGAGGTCTAAACCCAATATTTCGTTTAAATTTACGACTTTGCCAAGTCCTGTTGCTTTGCTTGTGAATAATTATGATGTTTGCGCCAACGTAACCGCCATTACGCTTGTGCCTGCGCTTGCTAATGTAAGTACGTATGGGATAGAACCTGCGCTTGTACCTGCAAATGGTAATTATACGTTTACCAAAGGAGCTTTTACTTATGTCCATAATGGCGCAAACCCGTTCAACCCTAATGCGCAGTTGTTTTTAGCGGTTGGTGGTGGCGTGGGTACATATACAGTTGTTTATACTTATACTTCTAATCAAGGTTGCACAACACAAACTACTGATATACAACAATTTACTGTTAATGGTATTCCTCCAGTTTCGTTTACGTTTGGTGCAGGTGCAACCGTTGACCCAATTACTGGGAATGCGAGGGTTTGTAGTGATTTTGGCTCTATTACTATCAATACAATGCCTACTACACCACTGGGAGGCACTTTTATCTTTGAAATACTAGACGGAGTAAATCCTATTACGCCACTTACAGGGTCTTCTACTATTGTGCCTGCTACGCTTTTTATCAATGCTACGCTTGTTGCACCAAAAGTATTTACTTTTCAATTAAGATATATTGATGTAAATGGCTGTGTTGGGCTTTCTACTTCAAGAACACTCACAGTTTTGCCACTTCCTGCGCCTACTTTTTCAATAGGAAGTCAAATTTGTATAAATATTCCTGTAAGTTTTGATGCTACCGCTGCTGTGGCTAATGCTACGGCAAATGGTGAGGTTATTGCCAGTTTTGTTTGGAATTTTAATGATGCTACGCCAACAGTAACCACAACAACACCATTTGTTACACATACTTTTAATCTAATAGGCGCATTTCCTGTTACTCTTACGGTTACGACTACTTTGGGCTGTTCTAAAATTGTAACAAATAACATTACTATTGGGGCTATTCCTGTGGCGAGTTTTACGACTGCTAACTTTTGTGTAGGAGGGACAACCAACTTCACGAGTACCTCTACGCTTGCAGGAGCTGGAAATATCACTAATTATACTTGGGATTTTGGAGATGGTTCGGCTATTGTTTCGTCAGCGACAAGTACTGCCACGCATCAATACGTAACACACGGAAGGTACTTGGCTAGACTTACAGTTATCACGAATACACTTTGTAGTAATACGACTGTAAAAGAAGTTTTTATTTTCCCACGTATTACACCAACTGCAGCACTTCCATACAAAGAAAATTTTGATAATCCAAATGATAGCACTT
>JAYVGJ010000219.1:0-8726 GCA_043772375.1 Raineyaceae bacterium
TTAAGTGAGTTTGAGAACACAAAGTTACTATATTATTGCGCTGTTTCATAGAATATTTAGTTTTTTACCATAAACTCAAAAACTGTGTACGGTAGCAAATCTTCAACTCATCAGCAGGAAGTCTTAACACAAAAGCTGACATATTAGAGTTTATGAATAACTCAAAAATGGTTTTAAAAAGTCCCCAACTTTCTAAGGAGGGATTAGGGGTGGTTAAAAATAGAATTATTCATAAACTCTAATATTTTTTAGCTCAAATCATAAAATTGAACTCCAGACATCATAATAACGCATAGGAAAATATAAATAACCTATATTTGTATTGTAACCAAAGCAAAAGTCCCCAACGTATGTGTTGTTTCTTTCCCAAAGGGTAGCAAAGAGTTGTTTGTTTTCACTGTTGTAATTGTTTGTTAGATATTGAAAAGTTTATTTGTAAAAATAGTACTAAGGGTGCTTGGTTTGCCACTATTATTGGCAAACATAACATATATTTTTATTCTTTGTTTATTAAAAATAATAAAAACGAATAAAATCCCTTGTATTTAGGTTGATGTAGGGTTTTGAGATTTCTGTTTATTTCATTGCAAAAAAGCGTATCTTTGCCTTATAAAAAACAAGCTATGAAAAATCAAATAAAATTCCCGTATGGAGTCAGTAACATTGAAAAAGTGATTACTGAAAATTATGTTTTTATAGATAAAACACCTTTTATTGAATTATTAGAAAATAATGAGAGTTTTGCGTCTTTTTTGCGTCCCAGAAGGATAGGTAAAAGTTTTTTTATTTCTATTTTGGAATATTATTACGACCTTAGGCAAAAACATAAATTTGAAAAAATCTTCTCCAAAACCTATATAGGACAAAATCCTACACCTTTGGCAAGCAGTTTTAGGGTACTGAAATTTAATTTTAGCGGGATAAGTACGCAAACTAACGAGATGGCTGAAAGAGAATTTCTCTTGAAGGTAAAAAATACAGTAATTAGTTTTATTGAGATTTATGATGTATTCAATGCAGAATTGCAACAAGAAATTGCTTTACAACAATCTGCAGCTGCTGTGATGTCTTTATTTTTTGGGAAATATAAAGATGAAACTATCCCCATTTATTTGCTGGTTGATGAGTATGACCAATTTACAAACGAAATCCTTATAAGAAATCTCACGGAATTTAAAAATTCTGTTTCAAAAGATGGTTATGTGCGCAAGTTTTACGAAACTATCAAGATTGCTACAGAAGATGGAAGTGTTGGGCGTTTTTTCATTACTGGCGTGTCGCCAATCACGCTGGATAGCCTTACAAGTGGTTTTAATATTGTCAAACATCTTACCCACAGTTTGGATTTCAACGACCTTGCAGGCTTTACAGAAGATAACGTAAAAACACTTTTAGAACTTGTTTTAGAGGACAAAATACGCCTAAAAACTATTATGCAAGACCTTAAATGGTGGTACAATGGCTATAAATTCAATATAGAAGCAGAAGGCACTATTTATAATGCTAATATGGTATTATATTTTTTGGATAATTTCAAAAAAACACAAAAATACCCTGCCCAGATGCTTGACCCCAACATTATGCCTGATTATGGCAAGCTAAAACAAATGTTTGAAGTGGCTAATATTGATGAAAATACCAAAGTTTTGGAAGAAATCTTAGAAACAGACGAAATAGAAACAGAGCAAATTTACCAATTTGACCTTAGCCATTCATTTGGTAAAATAGAATTTGTCAATTTCCTCTATTATTTAGGCAATTTGACAATAAAAAAGGGAGGTAATTTTGGTATTGATGTAGTTTACAAAATCCCTAATTATGTCATTGCGGAGCTTTATTGGAAATATTATGCTTATGTTTTAAGGCAAAGAAATGAACTGCAATACCCAGAAAATGAAGTTCCAAAAATAATGCGTGCCTTAGCTGGAGGTAATGTAGAAGCTTACCTAAAACTTGTTGAAAGTAATTTAAAGGCTCTTTCCAATAGAGATTTTCAGCGTTTTGATGAAAAATATGTCAAAATGATAATGCTGCTTTATGCCATTGAAAGCAGGATTTTTTACGTTCCAACAGAAAGAGAAACAAGTACAGGAGGTTATATTGATTTGGAAATTTATATCCGCTCAAATAATACCCACAAACACGCACAGTACATTTTTGAGATAAAATACATCAAAAAAGAAGACGAAAAAAACTTTGATAAAGTAAAAGCTGATGCCATTGCACAACTAAAAAATTACAGAGATACAGACACTCTTTTACAAGAAAAAGAAGATTTACACGCAATAGTGGTAATTTTCGTGAAAGATGAACTGTATTGGGAAGAAATTTAATGAGGTGTGAGGTATGAAGTAAAATGCAGTATTAGTTATTCAAAACTTAATATTCACCATTAAATAAACAAAAAGCACTCTTCAAACCTTAGGTTTGAAGAGTGCTTTTTGTTATCCTAATCTTTTATCAATAAAGGTAATCAGTCTTTATTGATATTGTTCTCTATTGTTTAGCTAATCTTCTCAAGACTCTTCCTGTTGAAGTTTTCACTTCTAACAAGTAGATACCATTAGCAAATTTGTCAAGAGAAATAGTCATCAAATTACTATTGTTTTCAGAAGTAAATACAGTTTTACCTTGTGCATCATAAACAGATACAGAAGATTTAGCCATATTTATTGTACCAAAATCAACATTAAAATCACCACTAGAAGGGTTAGGAGAAACTTTAACCAAATTAGCCAAAGAATTATCAATAGCAGTCGTAGGGTCTGGGAAAATAACCAAAGTATAAGAAGTCAAAATACTTCCACAACCAGTCGTCTGATTAACTGCCTCAATCACTACATTGATGGAAGTAGAAAAACTAGGCGTACCAGTAATTGTACCAGTATTCTCATTGAGGATAAGCCCAGTTTGCCAGTTAATAGCATTCCTTTTGAAATATTTATAAGTAACACCAGCCACAGGAGCAGCTACTGATATTGTTGCTCCCACATAAGGCACACCTACAAAACCATTTGGTAAGAAATTCTTGTCAGGCAAAAGTGCAAAAGCTACACAATTAGTAACACCAAAAGTATAAGTTTGTGTTTTGATACAAACGCCACCGCTTTGGTCAGCAGTAACAGTATAAATAGCTGATGTTGTTAGTGTTGTTGGCGTACCAGAAATAATACCAGTAGCCATATTGATACTCAAACCAGTAGGCAAAGTAGGAGAAACAGAATAAACAACACTTTGTGTATTACCAGTAACCCCAGCATTTAAGCTATAAGGAGTACCAACGGTTGCACCAGTAGCACTTGTAATACCAAATACAATAGTAGGACAAACAACTGCAAAAGCATAACCTTGTGTAACAAAACAAGTACCTTGAGTAGCAGTAACTGTATAACTAACTGATGTAGCTGATGCAGTAGGTGTGCCAGAAATAATTCCAGTAGCAGTATTAAGGCTCAAACCAGTAGGCAAAGTAGGAGAAACAGAATAAACAACGCTTTGTGTATTGCCAGTAACGCCAGCATTTAAATTATAAGCAGTACCAACGGTAGCACCAGTAGCAGATGTAACACTAAACACAAGTGTAGGACAAACCACAGAATAATTATAAACGGCAGTACCAGTACAACCCCCAATACTAGCAGTAGCGGTAATGGTAAATGTACCAGAACCTAGTGAAGTTGTTGGTGTACCAGAGATAACTCCAGCAGAAAGGGTAACTCCAGCAGGCAAAGCACCACTTGTAACAGCATACGTATAAGTAGCACCACCTACACCAGTTGCACCTAATGTAATGCTTATAGTAGTACCAACTACATAACTTTGTGTTGTAGGTGTTGGTGTAACTGTAACAGTAGGACAAGCCACTACAATAGAATAAACTTGTGTTTGAGTGCAACCAGTACCATTTGTAAGGCTTATTGTAAAGTTTGTAGTACCAGCTGTAGTAGGTGTACCAGAAATAACACCAGTAGTACCAACAAGTGTAAGACCTGAAGGCAAAGTACCAACACTAACAGACCAAGCAGGCGTACCTATAAGACCAGTTTGTGTAAGGGTTTGAGAATAAGCACCTCCAACAGTTCCGTTAGTGAGTGTAGCAGGGCTAATTACAATACCAGTACAAGCCACTACAATAGAATATGCTTTTGTTTGCAAACAACCACCATTACTTACTTGGACAGTAAAGGAAAATGAACCACCTGCTATTGGTGTACCAGATATAATACCAGTAGCACTTGCAAGCGTAAGCCCAGCAGGCAAACTACCAGCACTTATAGACCACACAGGTGTACCAGTAAGACCAGTTTGTGTAAGTGTTTGAGAATATACTGTATTGATTGTACCAACTGCAAGGCTTGTGGCAGGGCTAATAATAATAGCAGCACAAGGGATAAGTTTACTAACAAAAATATCTTGACCACCTGCACTTGTAAAATTAAAAGTACCTGCATTAGGGTCAAAATCTGCTGTACCCGCAAAATATCCTGTGGTATACACATTACCAGACGCATCTACTGCAATACTTTGTCCTATGTCATTACTTGCACCACCCATATTTTTTGCCCACACCAAATTACCAGTAGCATCTAATTTAAAAACAAAAATATCTTGACTACCTGCACTTGTAAGATTAAAAGTACCTGCATTAGGGTCAAAATCTACTGTACCGTTAAAAAACCCTGTGGTATACACATTACCAGATGCATCTACTGCAATGCTAATTCCTACGTCATCATTTGCACCACCACCCATACTTTTTGCCCACACCAAATTACCAGTAGCATCTAATTTAGAAACAAAAATATCTCTATTTCCACCTACACTTGTAAGATTAAAAGTACCTGCATTAGGGTCAAAATCTACTGTACCCTCAAAATTTCCTGTGGTATACACATTACCAGACGCATCTACTGCAATGCTTTGTCCTACGTCATCACTTGCACCACCCATACTTTTTGCCCACACCAAATTACCAGTAACATCTAATTTAGAAACAAAAATATCTGTACTCCCACCTGCACTTGTAAGATTAAAAGTACCTGCATTAGGGTCAAAATCTGCTGTACCTTGAAAAAACCCTGTGGTATACACATTACCAGACGCATCTACTGCAATGCTATATCCTACATCACTACTTGCACCACCCATACTTTTTGCCCACACCAAATTACCAGTAGCATCTAATTTAGAAACAAAAATATCTTGACTACCTGCACTTGTAAGATTAAAAGTACCTGCATTAGGATTAAAATCTGCTGTACCCACAAAATATCCTGTGGTATACACATTACCAGACGCATCTACTGCAATACTATATCCTATCTCAGTACTTACACCACCCATATTTTTTGCCCACACCAAATTACCAGTAGCATCTAATTTAGAAACAAAAATATCTACACCACCTGCACTTGTAAGATTAAAAGTACCTGCATTAGGGTCAAAATCTACTGTACCGTTAAAATATCCTGTGGTATACACATTACCAGACGCATCTACTGCAATGCTAACTCCTTCGTCAGTACTTGCACCACCCATACTTTTTGCCCAAGCAAGGTTAAGATTTTGCGCATTAAGGCTACCATAGCCCAAAAGTAATGAGAAAAAGACAACAAAAGCACGCATTAGGTTTGTGTTTGTTATTGTTCTTATTTGTGTTAGAGAAGTTGCGCTTGCACTAGTCATATACATGTTAGGTGTATGTATTGTTGCTTTCCCAAAGGGTAACAGAGAGTTGTTTGTTTTCACTGTTGTAATTGTTTGTTAGATATTGAAAAGTTTAATTGTAAAAATAGTAATGAAAGTAGTTCGTTTGGTAATATTATTGACAAATATAACATATATTTTTATTCTTTGTTTATTAAAAATAATAAAAATGAATAAAATTCTTTGATTTAGGTTGATGCAGGGTTTTTAGATTTCTGTTTATTTCGTTACAAAAAAGCGTATCTTTGCATTATAAAAAACCAAGCTATGAAAAACCAGATAAAATTTCCGTATGGCGTGAGCAACGCTGAAGTTGTAACTACTGAAGGCTACACTTTTATAGACAAAACACATTTCATTGAATTATTGGAAAATAATGAGCGTTTTGCGTCTTTCTTGCGCCCACGCAGGATTGGTAAGAGTTTTTTCATTTCTATTTTGGAATATTACTATGACCTTAGGCAAAAACATAAATTTGAAAAAATCTTCTCCAAAACCTATATAGGACAAAATCCTACACCTTTGGCAAGTAGTTTTCGTGTCTTGAAATTTAATTTTAGTGGGATAAGTACGCAAACCAACGAAATGGCTGAAAGAGAATTCCTTTTGAACGTTAGTGGTACAATTGTAAGTTTTATTGACACTTATGATTTATTTAATGAAGAGATAAAACAAGAAATTGCTTCACAGCAATCTCCTGCTTCACTTATGGGGCTATTTTTCAAAAAATATAAAGAGGAAACTGTTTCTATTTATTTGCTGGTTGATGAGTACGACCAATTTACAAATGAGATTTTGATAAGGAATTTAACAGAATTTAAAAACTCTGTGTCAAAAGATGGTTATGTGCGCAAGTTTTACGAAACTATCAAAATTGCCACAGAAGATGGAAGTGTTGGGCGTTTTTTCATTACTGGCGTGTCGCCAATCACGCTGGATAGCCTTACAAGTGGCTTTAATATTGTCAAACACCTTACCCACAGTGCAGATTTCAACGACCTTGCAGGCTTTACGGAAGATAACGTAAAAACACTTTTAGAACTTGTTTTAGAGGACAAAACACGCCTAAAAACCATTATGCAAGACCTTAAATGGTGGTACAATGGCTATAAATTCAATATAGAAGCAGAAGGCACTATTTATAATGCTAATATGGTCTTGTATTTTTTGGATAATTTCAAAAAAGCTCAAAAATACCCTGCTCAAATGCTTGACCCCAACATTATGCCTGATTATGGCAAACTAAAACAAATGTTTGAAGTGGCTAATATTGATGAAAATACCAAAGTTTTAGAGGAAATTTTAGAAACAGACGAAATAGAAACAAACCAAATTTATCAATTTGACCTTAGTAAACACTTTGGCAAAGTAGAATTTGTTAATTTTTTGTATTATTTGGGAAACCTAACTATTAAAAAAGCAGGTTATTTTGGCATTGAAGTCGTATATAAAATTCCTAATTACGTTATTTCGGAGTTGTATTGGCAATATTATGCTACTGTTTTGAAGAAAAGAAACGAGTTGCAATATCCAGAAAGTGAAGTACCCAAAATAATGCGTGCTTTAGCAGAAGGAAACATTGAACCCTATTTGCGTTTAGTTGAAAGCAATTTAAAGGCTCTTTCCAATAGAGATTTTCAGCGTTTTGATGAAAAATATGTCAAAATGATAATGTTGCTTTATGCTATTGAAAGCAGGTTTTTTTACGTTCCAACAGAAAGAGAAACAAGTACAGGTGGTTATATTGATTTGGAAATTTATATCCGCTCAAATAATACCCACAAACACGCACAATACATTTTTGAAATTAAATACATCAAAAAAGAAGACGAAAAAAAAGATTTTGAAAGGATAAAAGCTGATGCCA
Organism: Raineyaceae bacterium; assembly: GCA_043772375.1. Lineage (GTDB taxonomy): Bacteria > Bacteroidota > Bacteroidia > Cytophagales > Thermonemataceae > JANYGM01. Next base: position 7,574 of record JAYVGJ010000219.1, read on the forward strand.
TTGCACAACTAAAAAATTACAGAGATACGGACACACTTTTGCAAGAAAAAGAGGATTTGCACGCAATAGTGGTCATTTTTGTGAAAGATGAACTGCATTGGGAAGAAATTTAATGAGATGTGAAGTACAAGATAAACTTAAATATTCTATAAACAAAAAGCACTCTTCAAACTTTATGTTTGAAGAGTGCTTTTTGTTATCCTAATCATTTATCAATAAAGGTAATCTATGATAAAACCAACTTATAAAGGTTTTTAGAATTGTTTTTTAGCTCAAATCATAAAATTGAACTCCAGACATCATAATAACGCATAGGAAAATAAAAATAACCTAAATTTGTATTATAACCAAAGCAAAGTTCAGTAATAATATAGCAAAAGTCCCCAGCAACAGCACCAAGACCAAAAGGATTGACAGTAAAACCCTGAACAGGAGATGAAATAGTAGGCAACGGCTCAAAAAAAGGTGAACCCTCAGTATAGCCATAACTATAACTATTAGTTTCAAAATTAAAAGTGCAAGTATAAAAATTCAAACGGTAATACATATTAGAAACATCACATTTAGGAAGTTTATTAAGCAGAAAATCCCTAAAAACTGGTGCAGTAGAAACTTCTACCAAATTCAAAACACGTTTATAACTAATCTTTGCAGTAAAAACACTAGAAATATTACTTTTAGCAGCAAACAAACGCACTTTCTTATACGGATAATTAACTGTTGCAGGCACACGCTCACCAAGAGGAAGAACAGAATAATCTCTAGTCTTCATTAAATTACTAACCAAACCACCCCACGCCCTAGACTGAAAAGAAGAAGTGAGAACACCAAAAGAATTATATACAAGCTTTGCACACTTCACACAAGCCCCAAACTCTGCATTATTTTGCTTTAAACGCCCATTTTCTGGAGCATCTTTATATCTTTCTTTTGTGTTTTCTGCATTAGTACGGAATATATTACCATTCTTTGTACTGTAAGCCGTACCACCTGCAAACTTACCTTTAACCTTGAAAACACCGCTTAATTTTGCCATAATTATATTTGTTTATAAGTAAGGAACACATTGTAAATAAGTTCTTAGTTTAGATAATTGTAAAAAAGTGTTATCTTTGTGCAAACTTACTTCCAAATTTATGAAAGATATATCAGA
>JAYVGJ010000220.1:0-1973 GCA_043772375.1 Raineyaceae bacterium
TCTGATATATCTTTCATAAATTTGGAAGTAAGTTTGCACAAAGATAACACTTTTTTACAATTATCTAAACTAAGAACTTATTTACAATGTGTTCCTTAACATCATTTAAATCACGTAATTCGTAATTGATAATTCGTAATTGAAACTATGGCGCAAGTCTTTCTATTTCCCAAATATTGTTCTTGTGTGTGTAGCGCAGGCGGTCGTGTAGGCGGGAGGGTCTGCCTTGCCAAAATTCTATCATTTCAGGGACTACCAAATAACCGCCCCAGTTGTCTGGTTTGGGTATTTCTTTTCCTTCAAAGTGTGCAGAAACACGCAAAAATTCTTCTTCCAAAAATTCTCTATTGGGTATTATTTGGCTTTGCGGTGATACCCAAGCACCTAACTGGCTTGTGCGTGGGCGTGAATGAAAATATGGCACAGAATAGCTATCAGGCATTTTTTGTACTTTTCCTTCTATTCTGACTTGTCTTTCTAGCTCTATCCAAAGGAAAGTAAGGCTCACAAAGGGGTTTTCTTCCATTGCTTTCCCTTTATTGCTATCATAATTAGAAAAGAAAATAAAGCCGTTTTCTTGTAAATCTTTTAGCAAAACAATGCGGGAAGATGGTTTATTTGCCACAACTGTACTAAGATTAACAGCATTTGGTTCTGGTAGTTTTGCAGCAACTGCTTCTTCAAACCAAGCCTTAAACTGTTGCATTGGGTCAGCGTGCAAATCTTTCAAATCAAGGGATTTGAGCGTGTAGTTTTCTCTTAGGTCAGAAATATCTCTATTCATTATTTGAGTTATGAGTTGTAAGTTATGAGTTATAAGTTATGAGTTATAAGTTATGAGTTATAAGTTATGAGTTATAAGTTATGAATTATTGATGAATACAAAGTGTTAATAAACAATGTTTTACGTAATTCGTAATTTCTAATTCGTAATTGAACATACGTAATTCGTAATTGTTAATTCGTAATTGAAACAGAAAGTTGTCTTAAATAGCGTTGAATACTGTTTTGAAAGCCTAAATAAAGCGCATCACATACCAAAGCGTGTCCTATAGAAACCTCCAATAAATTTGGCATATTTTGTTTGAAATAAGCAAGGTTATCAAGGTCTAGGTCGTGTCCTGCATTGATACCCAAACCTAATTTTGTGGCTATTTGAGCCGCTTTTGTGTAGGGTAAAATTGCATTTTCTTTGTTTTGATGAAAGTTTTTAGCATAATTTTCTGTATAAAATTCTATTCTATCTGTGCTAGTTTTGGCGGCATATTCTAACATTTTTGCATCAGCATCAAGGAATATAGAAGTACGAATATTATGTTTTCTGAATTCTGCAATAATTTCAGTAAGAAAACTTTGATTTTTTTCTGTATTCCAGCCTGCGTTTGACGTGAGCGCATCAGGTGCATCAGGTACAAGCGTAACCTGTGTGGGTTTTACCTGCAAAACCAAATCAATAAAATTCCTTTCTGGGTTTCCTTCAATATTAAATTCTGTGGTGATGATTGGTTTCAAATCTCTTACATCTTGGTAACGAATATGTCGCTCATCTGGGCGTGGGTGCACCGTAATGCCTTGTGCGCCAAAGGTTTCTGCATCTTTTGCAATTTGTAGAATATCAGGATTATTAGCACCTCTTGCGTTGCGTAGCGTAGCAAATTTATTGATATTTACGCTTAATTTGGTCATTTTTTGTAGTATTTTTGATTTGAAAAATAGCCCCCAGCCCCAAAGGGGAGCAATACAAATACATTATTTGTATTAAAATCCTGAAAGGATTTAACATTCATAGCCGTAAGTCGTACTTACGGAACAAGGTAGCAATGTATTAAAACCAAATATACCATTTTTCCAACCAAAAAACTAAAAAAGCGTTACCAAACTCCAAAGAATTTAGTAACGCTTTTTATCAAATCTTAAAAATAACCAAAAACTTATTGTTTCCTTGCCCTAAACTTACCTCCCGTAATAGTGGC
>JAYVGJ010000221.1:0-3795 GCA_043772375.1 Raineyaceae bacterium
TGCCCTAATTTTGGGTGAAAGAGGCGGAAACCGCAGACTTCCTATTGTGATAGGAATGTTTGAGGCACAAGCTATTGCCATTGAAATTGAGCAGATTACACCAAACCGCCCAATGACACACGACTTATTTCGCTCTTTGGCAGAAAATTTCAAAATCAATATCACAGAAATTGTTATTTCTGAACTGCGTGAGGGCGTTTTTTTTGCGCATCTTGCCTGCGAAAACGACCGTAGTGTTGCTAGTATTGATGCTCGTCCTTCTGATGCCATTGCCATTGCCTTGCGTTTTGGCGTGCCTATTTTTACTACTGAAAATGTTTTGTCGGAAGCAGGCATTATTTTGACTGATAATGATGATGAAAATGCAGAAATAGTTAAAGAAGATGTGCCTTCTTCTGCTCGTGGCAACACTTCTATCAGAAGTGCCAGCAAAGATGAGCTAGAAGATATGCTAAAAAAAGCATTGGAAAATGAAGATTATGAGGGCGCAGCACGCATAAGAGATGAAATGAGCAAGAGAATGTAGTTTTGTTCAATTACGAATTAAAAATTACGAATTACGTTTTCACTGTTGCAAATGTGTTCATAAACAACATTGATGAACACATTTGCAAATTCGTTCACTTGTATTAAAAACCCTAAAAGGGTTTAATATTCATAGCCGTAAGTCGTACTTACGGAACGCAAACAAAAATTTTTATGAAAATTTCACATATTATAGGCATTATAGCTATTGCAGTAGCTATTGGCGTAGTTATTTCGTCTATGGGAAACACAAGTAAATATGTTTCCTTTGGTGAAGCTATCAAAATAGCAACTGAAAATAAAGATACAGACGTTCACGTTGTTGGACATCTCAAAAAAGATAAAAAAGGAAATATTTTAGAAATGAATTATAACCCTGTTATTGATGCTAATTTGTTCACTTTCACGCTTATAGATGAAAAAGGAACAGCTAAACCCGTTGTTTATTTTGATGCAAAACCACAAGATTTTGAGCGTTCAGAGAAAGTTGTCGTAGTTGGCAATATGAAAAATGAACAATTTATTGCTAAAAAAATCTTAATGAAATGCCCTTCTAAGTACCAAGATGGCAAATTTAGAGAAGCAGAAAAAGCTGTTGCAAGTGCAATTACGAATTAAAAATTACGAATTACGAGAGTTAGAAGTATTTTCATTTTTTTACCTAATCAAATGACAAGTATGTTAGATTATGGCGTTATTATTATGATGTATTTGCTTACGCAACTTACACCAACCAACAAAAATCTTACGCTTACGCTGGCAACAGACACTAGAAGTGAAAAACTTATTCTTACTTATGATGCTAAAGCTAAACAATGGACTGGAAAAGAATTAGGAAAACTAGGAACACCAGCGGTGATGATTTCTGTGGATAAGAAAAACCAAGCATTTATGTTTGGTGACGACAAAATAAGCATCAATGATTTGGTGGTTGATGATGCAAAAATCAACTGGAAAAAAGTAACCTCTGTCAATGTGCCTACACGTGGAAATGCACCCAATCAAAGCCCAATCATCATAAAACGTAATAAAAAGTCTATTGTCCTTTCACAACAATAAGGTGATTTGACTAGAATTAGTAACATTACTATTAGCTGGTAGCATTAAATATGAAGTTTGAAGTACGAGGTACGAAAATCAAAATACAAAAATTAGAATACGTTTTTAAATATTTTTTATCTAACCAAATGACCAGTATGTACAGTATTATTATTATTGCGTATTTGCTTACACAACTTACACCAACCAACAAAAATCTTACGCTTATAGTTACCACTGATATAATGAGCGAAAAAATTATCATTAATTATGATGCTAAGGCTAAAAAATGGTCTGGAAAACAAGAAGGCAAAAATGATGCAACGGCACTTATAGTTTCTGTGGATAAGGAAAATCAAGCATTTATGTTTAGTGACGCCAAAATAAGTATCAATGATTTGGTGGTTGATGATGCAAAAATTGACTGGAAAAAAGTAACATCTGTCAATATGCCTGCACGTGACAATACACCTAATCAAAGTCCCATCAACATCAAACGCAATAAAAAGTCTATTGTCCTTTCACAACAACAAGGTGATTTGACTAGAATTAGTAATATTACTATTAGCTGGTAAATACAGGTACAAAGTTTGAGGTACGAAGTACGAAAATTGTAATATGTTTTTTGTTACTCGTAAAAATAACTCACAACTCATAACTCACAACTCATAATTATTTTGAACATTTACGACCAACTTTTAGAGAAAAAAGCCACTTTGGCAGTCATTGGGCTAGGTTATGTAGGGCTTCCTATTGCGCTTGAATTTGCAAAAAAAATCAAAGTTATTGGTTTTGACATCAACAAAAAGCGTGTTGAAATGATGCAAAACGCCATAGACCCAAGCAACGAACTACAAAAAGCTGATTTTGACAACACAGACATTGTTTTTACGGATAATCTTGAAACGCTTTCAAAGGCTAATTTTTTCATTGTAGCCGTTCCCACGCCCATAGACGAGCATAATATCCCAGACCTAAAACCGCTACTTTCTGCCTCCGCAACTGTCGGAAAAGTGCTTAAACGTGGTGATATAGTGGTTTTTGAGTCTACCGTTTATCCTGGTTGTACGGAAGAAGATTGCGTTCCTATCTTAGAAAAAGAAAGCAATTTAAAGTTTAATATTGATTTTAAGGTAGGTTATTCTCCCGAAAGAATCAACCCTGGCGACAAAGAACACACGCTTTCCAGTATTGTGAAGGTGGTGGCTAGCTCTGATGCAGAAAGTTTGGCTATTGTGGCGCAAACCTACGAGCTTGTGGTGCGTGCAGGCGTACATAAGGCATCTTCTATAAAAGTGGCTGAAGCCGCTAAAATCATTGAAAACACGCAAAGAGATGTCAATATTGCGCTTATGAACGAACTTTCTATGATTTTTGATAAGATGAATATCAATACCTATGAAGTTTTGGAGGCAGCAGGAACAAAATGGAATTTCCTAAAATTCGTACCAGGGCTTGTAGGAGGGCATTGTATTGGCGTTGACCCTTATTATTTGACTTACAAAGCGCAAGAGCTTGGCTACAAACCAGAGGTTATTTTGAGTGGGCGTGCCATCAATGACGGAATGGGCGCACATATTGCCAAGAAAACCGTTCAATTACTTATAAAACAAGGTAAAAACCCATCACAGGCACGTGTGCTAGTGATGGGCGTTACTTTCAAAGAAAATGTAAGCGACATTCGCAACTCAAAAGTAGCTGATGTTGTAAATGAACTAAAATCTTTTAGTTTGTCTGTTGATGTAGTTGATACTCACGCAGATAGCGCAGAAGTAAAACACGAATACGGCTTTGATTTGCAAAATGCGCCCAACGGCAAATATGATGCTATTGTTTTGGCAGTAAACCACAGAAATTACCTTGATTTGGAGGAGAAATATTTTTTAGATATGCTCAATGAAAACGCTGTTTTTGTTGATATTAAAGGGATTTTCAGCAAAAAAATAAAAAATATTTTGTATTGGAGTTTGTAAGGAAAATGTAATTCACTAAAAACTAAATACCTTCATTTGATTATGAAGGTATTTTTTTGCCTTTATTAGAGTTTATGAATAATTCCATTTTTAACCACCCCTAACCCCTCCTTAGGAAGTAGGGGGACTTTTCAAAGACATTTTTGAGTTATTCATAAACGGGTGTAGGACAAGTTTAAAAATGTATTAAAATGTAGGGGCTGGGCTTGCCCCTGCCCAACTTGCGAAAGCCATTTGCGAAAGCAACATGACAAATAAA
>JAYVGJ010000222.1:0-10505 GCA_043772375.1 Raineyaceae bacterium
ACCTAAACTATTTTGATAACCAATTTTCTCAAAAGATTTGCCATCAAAAGATTTTTCAATATCAAAACCTTTGGCGTTTAGCTCACTCACCGTAATCCAGTCCAATTGTGCTTGGTTATTTTGGTTGATTTTAGCACTAAAAGAAACCAGTTCAATAGGCAGAATAATGACACTATTGACAGTAAATTTAGAAAAAGAATTAACGCCAGCTAAAAGACGTGTACTTCCTATTGCTGCGCCTGAAGGAGAGGCTATCCAACCCCCAATAATACCAGGATTTTTCTCTATCCAGCAAGCTGCAGGATTAAAAGTGCTACCCGTAGTTGTCCATTGTAGGGTAATATCAGCAACGAAACCTGCGCCAAGTGGTGTAATTTCCCACGTTTTCTTAACGGTATTCTCTAGTGTGGCAGAGGGCAAAATTGTGCCACTATTTCCGCCACTATAAACGTCATCAAACACACGTATTTGCATATTGTTTGTTGTGCCTGTGTTTCCAATAGTGGCAGGCGTATAGTCGGTATTTCCTACGGGGAAAACTTTTGTACTTCCATTAGGAACATTTTGTATCAAAAACCCACCAGAAAGATAATTATTTTCCGTTTGGAAGTAACGGCTAGCATTTGCGCCAACAATATTGCCAGTAACAGTTTTATTAAAGCTGCTCAAAACAACCAAACTATTACTATTGAAAGTAAAATTATTATTGGTGATAATATTTCCTCCAAGAATGATGTTTGAGCCGCTTCCTTTGTTGAGGGTGATGTTTCCAAAAGTTTCATTTGCATCAGCAGTAACAATATTTTGGTCAATGTTTCCTCTAAAATCTAGCGTACCTGTGCCTTCCGTGAAGTCAGTTGTAGTTTTTTGATTATTCCAATCTCCATAAATACGCAAGGTATTTGTACCAGTTGCAGGGAAGTTCATTTTTTTAGTTGTAGCCGCCTTAATTACGAAATTTTTGCAGTCTGCAATGTTTACAGTAGGAGCAAAAGGCGCAAAGGGAGAAGAAACATCTATTAAAACATCAGCAATAGCTTCTGTACCAATTTCCACATCAGTAAACTGGTCAGGCACACGAGCATTTTGCCAGTTACTACACTCAAACCAGTCTGTATTTTTATCTCCTACCCAAATCCCTGCAGAAAAATCCCCATTTGTAATAGTAATGGCTTGCCCAATAAGACTTGCATCAGCATAAATTTGATAGTTTCCTGTACTAGTGTAGCCTGTCCAGTTGTTGGTATCTCCAATTCTTTTAATCCATTCTCTTTTAGAGGTGGTAGTGAGTACTCCTGTATAGGCGCAGAAATCAGCTTGTGCCGTAGGCCAGACAAGGAAACAATCAAAACCTGCAGGTTTAGCTGAATTTTGTGTACCACTTCTAGCCTTATTATCCACAGGATTTGTTCCAGTAACACCACAACTACCAGCATTACTACTTCCGTTACCATTTTGGCACTCTGGTGTCCAGATGTTTCCCTTTGTATTGAAGCCATACAAAAACCTCCCACCTGTATAAGTGCCAGGACTATTAGGTGTATGACAAGGAACTCCTGCTCCACCCAAAGGCGTTGCGCCAGCTAAGAAAAATATTTGTTCTCCTGTATTATTTAAATCAAAACCACTGCCCGTATTGATAAGTGTACCACTCCAGCCAGTTGGCGAGATAACGGTTGCACTAACGCCTGTATTTATTCTCACGGTGATAATTGTACCAGCGGGTGTTGTTCCTGCATTTTTGGTGAGCCTTACCCAACCTTCCGACACTCCCCAGCCGCTATTTGGGTCAGGGCTTGTGCTACCTGCGGGATAAATAACAGGATTAGCTTCATTTGTTGGGCATTTCCCAAAAGCGTTGTCTGTAATGTCTATTGTTGTTCCTACCGTTATATCCTTAAAACAAACAAAAACAATTTCATCACCTCCACTACCTGTGGAAGCATTAAAACCTAAGATAGCCAAATCACCTGGTTCCAAATAAGTACCTGCAGAAACAGTAGAAGTAAAATTAATGATACAACTGCCTTCATCAGCATCATTATTAGTGATAGTAATAAGGGCGGTTTTTGCACCACTTGTTGCGCCTGTATGGCGTACCCGTATACCTGTAAAGCTACCACCTGCCACATTAGGTGTAGGAGGCGTGATAATAGCAAATTCTGCTGCCGCAGCACCACTCAAAACAGCACCAGAAATAGAGAGCGTTCCTAAACCCAAATTGCGTACTCTGATGATTTGGTCTATGCTTTGCCCAATTTGGAGCGTTCCAAAAGCAAGTGTATAACCACAAGCCCTATTGGTTGTGGTAGTATTTGTTTGTATTTGTAGTTCTGGAGAAGCAGCAATAGTAATGGCTACAATAGCAAAAATATAAGGGTTTTCGTCTGTGTCGTTGTTGGGTATGTTTATTGTTCCGTTGAATGTGCCTATTGCGGTTGCTGTGAAACGAACAGTAAAAGTAGTAGAGCCACCTGCTATGACGGATAAGGAGGGCGCAGTAAATAGTGTAAATCCCGCTCCTGTGAGTATAGGTGTGGATAATGTGAGTGTGGCTACACCAGTATTTTGTATTGTAAAAATTCTGTCAGCAGTATTACCTGTTATTACGCTTCCAAAATCAGTAAAATCTGTGGGGCTTGGCGTTACATCATTATTGACAATGTTTGTAGCGTTTCCTTGTATATTTATTTCAGGCTCGTTGGCTATACAATTTGCTTGAATGGCGAAATTATAAGGGTTTTCGTCACTATCATTATTGGCAATACTTATTGTGCCTGTAAAAGTCCCTGCAGCAGTTGCCGTAAAACGAATAGTAAAAGTAGTACTACCACCTGCTATGACAGACAAAGCGGGCGCAGTAAATAGCGTAAATCCTGCTCCTGTGAGTATGGGTGTGGATAAGGTGAGTGTGGCTACACCTGTATTTTGTATGGTGAAAGTTCTATTGAAAGTATTCCCATTTATAATAGTTCCAAAATCAGTAAAATCTGTGGGGCTTGGCGTTGCATCATTATTGATAATGTTTGTAGCGTTTCCTTGTAAATTTATTTCAGGCTCATTGGGTATGCCATTTCCTTGTATAGCGAAAGTATAAGGATTTTTTGCGGGGTCATCATTGGGGATACTAAGCGTTGCGACACGCAAACCTGAAGCACTTGGGGTGAAAGTAACTACAAAAGTAGTATTGCTACTTGTTGCTATGGGCGAGCTTGGTGCGGTTGTTACGGAAAAATCAGCGGCATTTACACCAGAAATACTTATAGCACCTGTGATATTAAGTGCAGCACTGCCCGTATTTTGGATAGTGAAAGTACGAGTAAAAGAATTGCTTACAATGACATTGCCAAAGTTGGTGAAATTTGTGAGTAGCGGTGTGGTGCTTCCATTGGTAATATTGGTAGCGTTTCCTTGTAGGTTGATAGCAGGCGCAACCGCACCAGTGTAACCTGTCCAAATAACATCATCAATGGCAATTCTGTTGGCTGGTATGGCTGAATTGGTAATAACAATTTGTATGCTACCCGTTACATTGATGTTATTGATACTGAAAGTTCCAACACTACTAGAATATGCTATTGTTCCCACTGCAACACCATTTACGGTTACATTTAGATTACTAGCAGTAGCACTAAATTTTAATTGTGTGCTTACTGTAAGATTACCTATCCCACCAACTACAGAAGGAGATGTTACAGCTCCATTTCTTATTGTAATAGCTTTTCCATTGATAGTTTGGTCTTCTCTTGCGTCTGTAGCAGTCCATGTACCTCCAACTCCCGCCCAAGTTCTTGTAGCATAAGAACTGTTTGTACCAATAGTTGAAAAAGTTTCATTCCCTTGCCCCCAACTCTCCCCTGCAAGCATCAGCAAGAAAAATAAAAATACGTTTAATTTTTTTGTAATAGTTTCCATTAGAATTTTATTATTTATTGTTTGAAATAGTTTTTTATGTAAGATTAATTTCTGCAAATTTAAGTATATATGCTAGATAAAGGAAAAAAGTAACCCATTTTAACAAAAAAACAACATTTATTAACATTAAGATAATACACTTCTTGAAAACGCATTCTAAAAACTTTGGATTTATTTCACTCTAGCTAATAATACAACCTTAGAAAGTTTCTTTTGTTCGTCAAAAGCAGGCAAATAAGTTCCTTTAAGCAAAATTGCACTACCATCTTTGGCTATGCGCTTAAACTCGCCTGTGTGAGGCTGCCCAAAAAGTACCTTTTTCCAAACACTTTCATACGCTTTTATCTCATCTGTGGGGATTGTAATGCGTTCATTATAACCTACCACCTCTATATCAGCGTAGCCTGTTGTTTCTAAGTATAAATTACTTGCACTTGTGATAATTCCCTCCAAAGAAATTTCTAACTTGGCATGTGTTTGCAAAAGACCAGTAAGCAAGGAATTATTAAGGCTATTATTATGGTTAATTTGGCTTATTTCTGTTTCTAATTGCGCCTTTGCGCTCAAAAATAGTGCTTTTTCTCTCAAAAGTTCTGTTTCTTTTTCTGCTAGTTGCGTGGCAATATTACCAGAATTCTTCAAAAGTTGTTTAGTATTGACATTTATTTTGGCGTTGGCAACTGTCGCCCCAAAACTTTGACAAATAGTTTTTATAAATTCCTGTTGATAATCTTCTAGGTTATGAAAAGAAGCTATTTCAGCTACGCCATAGACTTTTTCGTTCACTCGGATAGGCGCAAGAAGCAAACTTTTTGGCTTAGCATTGCCCAAACCAGACGAAATATGTATATAATCAGCAGGCAAATCATCAATATAAATACTATCATTTTCCAACACACAACGCCCAACAAGTCCCTCGCCCATTGAAATCTCTTTTTGGAGGAATTTGCGGCGGTCGTTGGCGTAGCCTGAAATAGTTTCTATGAATTCTTTTTGCGGATTTGTGTCATTGATAAGATAAATTGCCCCTTGCAAAGCATCTACATACGTGATTATCTTCCTAATAAACAAAAAAGAAATCTCGGCAATCTCTGCATTTTGGTTATCTCTCAACAAATCAGAGAAAATAGCCACACCATTGACAGACCAATTTCGCTTTGCCTCCTCATCAGAGATACTTTGAAGTTGGTCACGCATTCGTGAGAGTGCCGTTCCCAAACCTTCATTATATTGTAATGAACCCATATCAGCAGAGAAATCTCGCTCACCAATCCTATTCACAAAAAGTTCTGCATCTTCTATATTTTCATCAATTTTACGCAACTGAAACATTATTTTTTGTATTTCTTCTGGGTAATCATCTCTCGTAATAGCCACAAGACCTGGCTCACTCAAACTTTGCGCAAAACGGTTTATCTCGTCTAGTGGCTCTAAAAGATAATGACTTACAAAATACGCCAACAAAATGATAAAAGCCAGCGTATTGAACAACATAAACACCTCAAAAAGTATATTTACATCATCAAACAACAACAAATACCCCAAATCTGCACTCATACAGATAAACAAGCAAAATAAAACAAGGTGATATTTGGTGCGTAAAGACAGATTTTTCATAAAAATAAGCGAAATAATGGTTTTTATTTTGGCAATATAACACACATTTAGCAACTCTCCAAAAGTTTAAAACTTTTGGAGAGTTAAACCGCTTTAAACAAATATTTTCCCCTAAAAAAATACGGCAAATGACGTATTTTTATCTACGTTTTTCTTTTTATCTTTGACAAAATTTCTACTCTCTTTTTTTAATCTAAAAATAATATGAAAAATCTCCAATTTTTTCTTCTCATTATTACTTATTTTGTCCTAATTACTACTTCTAAGGCGCAAGATAACTACAAAACACTCAAAAACTCCGCTATTACTGCCTATCTCAAAGGTAATTATCAGGAAAGTGAACAAATTTTTACTAATGCACTTGCTTCCGCAAAGAAAGAAAAAACAGAAAATTCTCTCCAATACGCTGATATTCTGCATTATTTGGGTATGACTTCCACCGCACTTACCAAATATGCACAAGCAGAAACCTATTTAAACCAATCTTTGAGCATTCAAAAGCAAATTTCTGGAGAAAATACCGCTGATTACGCCAATACACTCGGTATTTTAGGCGAACTTTATGGTAAAAAGTCTGATTTTGTCAAAAGTGAAAGCCTTTTGATGCAATCTTCTACTACTCGCAAGAAAGTTTTAGGAGAAAAATCCTCTGAATATGCCTCTTCTCTCTCTCAATTAGCTAATTTATACCAAAAAACCTCCAGATTTCTCCAAGCACTCACTCTTAGAAAGCAAGCAATGGACATTTTTAAGGAAGTTTTGGGAGAAAAAGATGAATCTTATGCCAGAAGTGTCAATGAATATGCAGAAACTGCCCTTATTTTGTCTTATTTGGATATAGCAGAAGTACATTTATTGCAAGCTAAGGCACTTTATTTGCAACTTTACGGAGAAAATGCTATACAATTATCTACACTTTACACTAATTTTGTTGATTTTTATATGAAAACCTCCAAATTTAACCTTGCAGTAGAATATGCACAAAAAGCGTATGACATTGATAAGAAAATTTTAGGAGAAAATCACCCAGAATTTGCTACTACAACTATGAATTTGGGTAGGGCTTTGATGTACGCCAGCAGATATGACCAAGCAGAAGCCTATCTAAAACAATCTTTGAGCATCAGAACCAAACTTTTTGGAGAAAATCATTTTACTTGCGCTTATTCTTACCAAAATCTTGCTGAATTATATGCCCGAATGAGTCTAAACAAAGAAGCAACAACTTTTGCGGAAAAAGCTAATACTATTTTTCTTAAAACTTTTGGCAAAAATAGTGTAGAATACGCCATAACAACCAATATTTTGGGCGAACAAGCCGCTATTATAGCTAATTATTCCCTCGCAACGACTAAATTTCTGGAAAGTTTGGACATTATTATACAAATTTTGGGCAAAAATAACCCTTTTTATATGTTGGTGCTTCAAAATTTGACTAATGTATATCTCAATACGGGAAAAGTGAAGGAAGGAATGCAACTTTATGACAATTTGCAGGCTTATTATATGACTGACGCAGGCGGAAAAGACCCTAATATCTGCTCGTTTACTATGATGATGGCATTTACGCACGCCCAAGCAGGAAATAAAGAGATGGCAGAAAAACTTATTAATATTGCTGTGGGTATGTATAGCAAAAAATTTGGCGCAAACAACCTAGAAACCAGTATTGCGCTGGCTAATGCCCTTCTTTTGTATATGTACAACGACAAATTTACCCCAGAAGTGCGCAAATATTACCAAATTTATAAACAAAATCAGCAAGGTTTTACTGATAAATACTTTCCACACTTCACAGAACAAGAAAGAGAGGCTTTTTTTAAGCATACGACAGGTTTATTTGAGAAATTTTGTACGCCACTTCTCAAAAATAACACTCCAGAAGATATAATTTCAGTCTTTGATACCCAACTTTTTACTAAATCTATGCTTTTTAATGCTTCTAATAAGACTAAAAAAGCTATTTTGGAGAGCAAAAACCCAGAAATTATTGCACTTTACGAAAAATGGCAAGCCCAAAAAGAAAAAAATATCCGTTATCTCAAACTTTCTGTTGATGAATTAAAAGCGCAAAACATCAATTTGAATGAATTAGAGGACAATATTACTCAATTAGAGAAAGAACTCGCACAAAAAACCAAAGCGTTTGTTACAGAAACCCAAAATATTACTCACAAAGACATTCAAGCAAGATTAAAGCCCAATGAAGCCGCTATTGAAATGGTCAGGTACAGAGAAATGGTGCGTTTTGGCGTTGTAAATGATACTTTGGTGCATTATGCAGCACTTATTTTAAGAGCGCAAGGTGCGCCAGAAGTTGTTTTAATCAAAAATGGGAAAGAATTAGAAAAAGAAAGTATCAATTTTTATAAAAATAGCATCACCGCAAAGAAAATAGACAAATTTTCTTATAATAATTTTTGGAAAAGTATCAATACAAAGCTCACAGGTATCAATAAAGCCTATTTTTCTCCTGATGGTGTCTATAATCAGTTAAGTTTGGACGCTTTGTATAACACGGAAACCAAAAAATATCTTGCTGATGAGATAGATATACAGCTTGTAGTGAGTACAAGGGATATTTTGGGGCTAAATGAAGTCCAACAAACTACAAATTTTGCTAATTTTCAGGCTTATTTAGTTGGTTTTCCTACTTATGGAACTAAAAATATAGCTTCTGATACCAAAAATATAACTTCTGATAGGGCTATTTTGACAAATACTACCAATCAAAAAACAAAACAAATGCTGTCAAGAGCTATGAATTTCGCTGATGTGCAAGATTTGCCTGGCACAAAAACAGAAATAGAAAATATTAATACTATTATTGCGCAAGCTAAGATAAAAACAACTGTTTTGACACAAGAAAAAGCCACAGAAGATGCTATAAAAGCATTTAAAAAGCCTTCTATATTGCATATTGCGACACACGGATTTTTTATTCCTAATCAAAAAGACAATGTAGAGAATGCTTTCTTTGATGGACTTAGCGCAGATGCACTCAAAAAGGTTACAACTAATGCATTGCTTCGTTCAGGGCTTCTTTTAGCGGGTTGTAAACAGGGTATTTTGAGCAAAAATACGGAAAATAATACTTCAAATATCATACAAGAAGATGGCATACTTACGGCTTACGAAACTTCTAATTTAGATTTGGAAAATACGTCTTTGGTGGTGCTTTCTGCGTGTGAAACAGGGCTTGGAGAGGTCGTTAATGGGGAAGGTGTGTTTGGGCTGCAACGTGCCATTAAGGTGGCAGGCGCAAAATCTATCATAATGTCGCTTTGGAAAGTTGATGATGAGGCTTCAGAGAAGTTTATGACGGCTTTTTATACCAACTGGATAACAAAAAAACTCTCTAAACGTGCTGCATTTCGTGCTGCACAGACTACAATACGCCAAAAATACACTTCACCTTTGTATTGGGCGGCATTTGTGCTTGTGGGAGAATAAAAATATTGTTACTATAAAAGTTCCGTTGCAGATTTATAGAAATTATTTTGGATAATATAATCACTTGATTATCAATAATATAAATTAAAAAATAAATTTTATATGTATTTTTTGTAGGGTGTGACCCTTGTGGTCGCCCTGCTTGAATTGTGCTTAAAAGCTGTTTTTTGCTCGTCGTGTTGCTTTCGCAAGTTTGGGCGACCACAAGGGTCGCACCCTACACTTTTTTGCAACGGAACTTTTACAGTAACAAATTTTTTGAAAACAATGTAAACTAAATAGTTTGTTTTATGCTACTTTGAGCATTGCCATTGTAGATTTTTCAAACTTTTCTTTGGCATATTCTGCACTCACAACAAATTTTTTGATTTCTTTTTGAGAAGGAAGTTCAAACATTGCATCAGTAATTATTGCTTCACAAATAGAACGCAAACCTCTTGCACCCAATTTCAAATCAATTGCCTTGTCTGCAATATATTCTAGAGCATCTTTTTCAAAAATAAGTTCTATTCCTTCCATTGAGAACAGTTTTTTGTACTGTTTTACAATAGCATTTTTAGGCTCATAAAGAATTTTTAGTAGCGTATCACGAGAAAGCGGCTCAAGGTACGCAAGCACAGGCAAACGCCCAATAAGTTCTGGGATAAGTCCAAAAGATTTTAAATCTTGTGCTGTAATGAATTTTAAAAGCGTTTCTGGGTCTTCTACAATGTTGTTATGTTCATTGCTAAAACCTATTGGGTTGGTATTCATACGGTTAGCTATGCGTTTTTCTATACCATCAAAAGCTCCGCCACAAATAAACAACACATTTTCAGTATTAACGGCTATCATTTTTTGGTCTGGGTGCTTGCGTCCTCCTTGCGGTGGCACATTGACAATAGAGCCTTCTAACAACTTTAAAAGTGCTTGTTGCACGCCTTCACCGCTTACATCTCTCGTAATAGAAGGATTATCAGACTTTCTAGCAATTTTATCCACCTCATCAATATACACAATACCACGTTGAGCAGCTTCCACATCATAATCAGCAGCCTGCAAAAGACGTGTCAAAATGCTTTCTACATCTTCACCCACGTAGCCCGCCTCTGTGAGAACAGTCGCATCAGCAATGCAAAAAGGGACTTGTAAAAGTTTGGCGAGTGTGCGTGCAAGATAGGTTTTTCCTGTTCCTGTGCGCCCAACCATAATAATATTAGATTTTTCTATGGTAATATCTTCATTTGTGTCTTTCTGTACGAGGCGTTTGTAGTGATTATAAACGGCTACAGACAAGAATTTTTTTGCCTCATCTTGCCCCACCACATAGATATCAAGGTGTTTTTTGATGTCCATTGGTTTTAGAAGTGTAAGTTTCATTTCTGGCTTTCCACGCTCCGAATGGCTAAATTCTTCTTGTACAATGGTGTAGGCTTGCGTAACGCACTCATTACAAATGTTACCTTTCATTCCTGTAATGATGAAAACGCCATCTTTTTTGGTTTTTCCACAAAACGAACAACTTGGATTTTGCGACATAT
>JAYVGJ010000223.1:0-6226 GCA_043772375.1 Raineyaceae bacterium
ATATTTATAAATATTTATATAAAGGTGGCGTTGTTCGTGTCTTCACAAACAACAGCAGTTTCTGCCACCATTTGAAAACATTACAAGTATAGCACTACCCAAAATATTTATAAAATAGAACTAAAAAAATGCTTTTTCCTTATCATTCTTTACGTATTTTTGCTGAAAACATCTTTTTGAAAATAGGTTTTTCACAAGAAAACGCACAACTTGCTACAAAAGTGCTTCTTTCCGCAGATTTGCGTGGAATAGACTCTCACGGAATAGCACGCCTAAGCGGTTATGTGCGTCTGTGGACTGCAAAACGCCTTAATGCTACTCCAAACCTGCAAATCACCTACGAAACTCCAAGCACCGCCACACTTGATGCTGATGCTGCCGTTGGGCTTGTGTCTGCGCCTTATGCTATGCAAATAGCTATCAATAAGGCTAAAAACTGTGGTACAGGTTGGGTGGCTGTCAAAAATTCCAATCATTTTGGAATTGCAGGTTATCACGCTTTGCTTGCTGCAGAGGACAATATGATAGGAATTGCTATGACAAATGCTAGTGCCATTGTTGCGCCGACTTTTTCTATTGATAAATTATTGGGGACTAATCCCATTGCAGTAGCTATTCCTGCACTTTCAGAGCCGACTTTTGTAGCTGATTTTGCCACTACAACAGCTGCAAATGGCAAATTTGAGCTTTTGGAACGTGAAAATAAAGATGCACCACTTGGCTGGCTACAAGATGCACAAGGAAACCCTACCACAGATGTTCAGACACGCAAAAAAGGTGGTGCATTGTTGCCTTTGGGAAGTGATAGAGAACATGGAAGCCACAAAGGTTACTGTTTGGGGGCTATTGTGGATATTTTTACAGGTGTTTTTTCTGGTGCAAATTATGCAAAATGGGTGCCTCCATTTGTGAGCTATCTTCCCCTTCCAGAAAACCCTGTTGGTGAAGGAATTGGGCATTTTTTTGGCGCAATCAGGGTAGATGCTTTCAGACCAGCAGAAGAGTTTTTGACGCACATGGACACTTGGATACGCACATTCAGGAACGCAAAGGCAGTAGAAGGCAAAAAAGTCATTATTCCCGGTGACCCAGAACGTGAAGCAGAAATAATCAGAATGGCACAAGGAATACCACTAATGGAAGACGTTGTAAAGGATTTGAAAGATTTGGGAGAACAATTTGGCGTTGCTTTTTTGTGAAAAAGTCCTTGAGAAACCTCAAATCCTTCAAGGATTTTTTCAAATTGATTTTATTTTATTTTGGCACGAAACAATCTTGTGATTTTTTCACCTTTGGCAGTTGTCATCTCTATTTTTATATCTACTGCTGCTTTTGTTGTGATAGCACCAAACGTAGATTTATAATTACCATTTTCGTCTGCCTGCCTAGTATAAGAAGTGGAAGACGTTGAAGAGGATTTAAAAATAATTAAATTCACCCCACTTGACTTCATAGAGGTTATTGAAACTGCAGAATTAGGCTCTAAACCCGTAATCTCCAAAATAGAGCTAGCTGTAACGCTTACTTTTGTGTTGTCCACCAAGACCGCCTTGTCAATAAATACTTCTGTCTTTGTGCAATATAATTGATAGAATTTTTTGGCATTCTTGTTCCCTAAGTCAATGGCTTTTTGCCATTCAGCACAAGCTAAATCCGTTTTGCCTTGTTTGTAATAGAGATATGCACGGTTGTTAATGACACTGGCATATTTGCTATCAAGAGCTATAGCGGTATCAAAATCTTTTATTGCCTTGTCTTGTAAATCTAATTCTAGCTGCGCCATTCCACGTTCATTGTACCCCAAAGCATTTTTTGGGCTTAGTTCAATCATTCTAGTAAAATCAATGAGGGCAAGCTCATACTTTTTAATCTTGTGATACGAAAAACCACGCCACTGATAAGCATCAGTATAATTATTATCAATTTTGATGGCTTTAGTAAAATACGCTATCGCTCCTAAAAAATCATTTTGCTCTATATATACACGCCCAATAACATAATGCGCATCAACGCAATCAGCACTGATTTTTATAGCTTTTTGGGCAAATACTAGTGTTTCTTCAAATTTCTCAAGTTTGAAAAAAAGATTTGCCAAATTCACAAATGCTGTAGTATAGTCAGGTTTTAATTCAACTGCTTTACGAAAATTAATTTCTGCACTGGGCGCATCACCCTGATAATAATACATCACTCCCATTTCGTTATAGGCTGTATGATTTTTAGGGTTTTTGGCGAGAACTTCTTGGTATATTTTCAAGGCTTCAGCATACGCACCCTTTTCACGCATTGCGTTGCCACGTTCAATAAGCGCATCTTCAGGAGTCTGGGCAATACCAGAAACAGCCATAAAACACATTATAACGGATAAGAAATAAGTTTTTAACATAGTTTTTTTAGAAATTATTTGATTTTTATGATATGTTTTTACAATGGTACGCAAAATTACATAAATTTTTTGTTTCCTGAGAATACATTTTACATTTCTAAAAGCAAATTATCTATCAAACGTACTTCTCCCAAAAAAGCTGCAATACAAAGCGCAATACGTGTTTTTTGAGAAATATTATCTAGATTTTCCAAACTAATCAACGTGTTTTTTTCCACAATTTCAAAATATTCTACCTTAATTCCTTCAATATTTTTCAGAAAAACTAACACTTCTTCTTTGATTTCTGAAATAGTTTTTTGTTGATTTTTATCTTTATTTTGAAGGAGATTTTGCGCCATTAAAAGAGCTTCATAGAGTTTTGGTGCAATTTCTCTTTGCGTAGGTGTAAGGCGTTTGTTGCGTGAAGACATAGCCAAGCCATCTTTTTCACGCACAATAGGATAGCAAACGAGTTCTATTGGAAAAGACAAATCAGCAATAAATTGACGAACTACCATGTATTGTTGTAAATCTTTTTGACCAAAATATGCTTTATTGGGTTGCACAATATTAAATAATTTGCATACAACCGTAGCCATTCCATTGAAATGACCTGGACGAAAACGTCCTTCCATTACTGTTTCTAACGCTCCAAAATCAAATTTTAAAATGTTTTTTTCTGGATACATTTCCGCATTTTCAGGTACGAAAAGCACATCACAAAAGACTGTTTCTAATAGTTTTTTGTCGTTTTCTAGGGTTCTTGGGTATTTTTCTAAATCTGTAGGATTATTAAATTGTGTAGGATTAACGTAAATGCTACAAACAGCAATTTCTACCTCATTTTTGGCGCATTGCACAAGCGCAAGATGCCCCTCGTGAAGTGCGCCCATTGTAGGAATAAAGCCTATTTTTTGGTTTTTTGCCCTACATTCGTGCAAATATGCTCGTAAGTCCGTTATTTTGTTAAAAATCCTCATAAATCTTTTTTAATTTAGTTTTCCACAAAACAAACATAAAAAAACATCTAAAAAAATAATTCTCAAAAATAATTCTAATTTCTTTCAAAAAAACATTAAATTTGTACATTATTTGACTCATAACTCACACTCACAACTTAATAATGAATATTTATATTCGTACACGTTCTTTTTTGCAGGTTTTAGTACACTTAGGCATAGTAATATGTATTTTTGTGCTGGCAGGCGTGCTTTTTTTCTCCTTTTATTTGCCTGTGAGTACCAATTTTGATGATACAGTAGAAGTTCCTAGCCTTGTAGGGACAACTGTACAAGATTTGGAGGCTCGTATGCGTGAGCAAGGTGTTACAATGGTAGTAAAAGATTCTGCCTATAATGCTAATTATAAGCCTTTTACGGTGCTTAGTCAGTATCCTGCACCCAAAGAAAGAGTAAAAAAAGGGCGCAAAATATATCTTGTGGTTAGTCCAAAACTTCCACCACTAATAAAAATGCCCAACCTCAAAGGTATGTCTTATATAATGGCTATGACACGTTTGAGACAGAATAACCTAGAACTTGGCAAAATCAGATTTAGACCAGATATTGCTTTAGATGATGTTTTGCAGACAGAAATCAACGGAAAAACTATTGAAAAAGATATGGCAGTGCGTATGGGAACGCCTATTGATTTACTTGTAGGTGAGGGACTTGGAGATACGGATATGTATATGCCTAACCTCACAGGAATGACCAAAGAAGATGTACTTAAAGCACTAGAACCCTTACAGTTACAGATGGGTGCAATCAACTATGATACAGAATCTGATAAACCTGCTGGTACTGTTACGAGGCAAAATCCGCCTGTTTATATTGAGGTTGAAGATGAAGACAATCCTGACAAAATCAAAAAACTTGCCACTGCGCAAAATAACGAAGATGATGAAATACGCATCAAGAAAAAAAAAGGAGGTCCTGTGCATAGAAATGTGGTCAGAGCAGGTGAAATAGTAGATATTTGGCTTGCAGGAAAAAAAGCTAAATAGTTGTGAGTTTTGAGTTGTGAGTTGTGAGTTAAAATACAATTGATGACGAATAACTGCAACATAATTCATAATTCATAATTCATAATTTATAACTCACAACTCAAATTGCAGGTTTCTACTAACCGTTGGTGGCATCTAATCATACATATTAGCATTATAGGGCTATTTTTAGCTTTTTTTGCGTGGTTGTTTTTCAGCTTTTTCTTGCCTAGCAAAACCTTGCACGGGCAAAGCTTAGCTGTGCCAAAACTTGTAGGAATGAGTTTGGAAGAGGCAAAAAAATATTTGGAAGAAAGACAACTTGATTATGTGGTAAGGGATTCTATTTTTTCTGGTAAAATGCCCCCTCATACTATTTTGGAGCAACATCCGCAAGCAGGCACAAAGGTAAAAGCTGGGAGACGTATTCACCTTGTTATCACACCACAAAGTACGCCACCAACCAAATTACCAGAACTAATAGATGTTTCTTTTGAAACTGCAAAACGCCGTTTGGAACGTGCAGACCTTATTTTGGGTAATATTTCTTACAAACCTGACATTCGTCATAATACAGTCATAGGAATTACTTTTAATGGGAAAATCATTGCTAATGGGGCGAATATTCCCAAAGGTTCACGCATAGATTTGGTGATTGGAGGCAAAAGTAATGAAGCATTTGATGTACCAAACCTTACAGGAATGCCACAAGAAGAGGCTGAAATGCTGATTAGTGCGCTTAATTTGGAACTCGGTGTTGTTAATTATATTTATGATGAGCCAGACCAAGATATTGGTAGAGTTTTGCGCCAAAGTCCGTCTGCTAGTGGCGAAATGCAAGGTGATTCTCTCGTGAATACGCAAATACACGCAGGAGAGATTATTGATATTTGGGTAGTTGGTAGCCCTGCACAAAAGCCTCAAAATCAACTAAAAGAAGAAGAAAGACAAGAAAAATCAGAAAAAAATAAGTCAGAAAAAACAGATAATTCTAACAAAAATGCAGAAAAATCTAATAAAGAAAAATTAGAAATTATCAGAAAGAAAAAAGAACAAGAACTCAAAAATAAAGCTAAAAATCAGCCAAAAAAAGAAGTCAAAAAACCTAAACCAAATTCAATTACGAATTAAAAATTACGAATTACGGTTGTATTTGTTTGATATTTGAAGAAATAACTCACAACTCACAACTCATAACTCATAACTCACAATGATAATCAATAAGGAAACTCTAAAAAACATTGCTCATCTTGCTCGTTTGGACTTTGAGGAGAAAGAAGCAGACAAAATGATACTTAATATGAACAAAATTCTTACGTGGATGGAGCAACTTGACCAAGTTGATACAGAGAACGTAGCACCACTTATTCATATCTCCAAAGAAATAAATGTACTGCGTGAAGATATTGTAAAACCTTCTTTATCACACGAAAAAGGGCTTTTCAATGCACCAAAGAAAGATTCTAATTATTTTAGAGTGCCAAAAGTGATAGAATAGCAGCTCCTAAATCCCCAAAAGGGACTTTAATACAAAAATAATAACCTAGTCTTAGCGTCCCGCTAAGACTTACAAGCGTATTCAAGCGTCCCGCTTGCAACGACAAAAAATCAATAATAAAATCAACTCAAAAAAATGTTCAAAAAAATCTTAAAAACCACCTTTGCAAGCTGTTTGATGCTATTTTCAGCAGAAATAATGGCGCAAAATCTTACTTATACTATTAATCTAAACGACCGCTCAAATGATGAATTTAAGGTTACTTTGGATTTGGATAAAGGACTAAAATCTTCTGCTGCCATTTATCAATTTGCCTCAACCGCACCAGGAACATACCAAGTGATGAATATAGGGCGTTTTGTGCGTTCTTTTAAAG
>JAYVGJ010000224.1:0-2311 GCA_043772375.1 Raineyaceae bacterium
CCTCCATCAGAAGTAATTTCTGATTATTTTGGTTGCAATGTCTTCAATGATGAGGCAATGCGTAAGCATTTGAGTTCTGATGTCTATAAAAAATTGACACAAATCAGCGAAAAAACTACTATTATTGATATGGCACTTGCTGATGCTGTTGCTTCTGGTATGAAAGCGTGGGCAATGGGTAAAGGTGTAACGCATTACTCACACTGGTTTCAGCCACTTACAGGCACTACTGCAGAAAAACACGACGCTTTTTTTGACCTAGAAAACAATGGCAAAGTAATGGAAAAATTTAGGGGTAGCGCATTGGCACAACAAGAGCCAGATGCCTCTTCTTTTCCTAGTGGAGGCATTAGAAGCACTTTTGAGGCTCGTGGCTATACGGCTTGGGACTCTTCTTCTCCTGCATTTATTATGGAAAATAATGGCACAAAAACGCTTTGTATTCCTACCGTTTTTGTATCTTATACAGGTGAGGCTTTGGACTTCAAAATGCCCCTTTTAAAGGCTTTGCACGCAGTTGATAAGGCTGCAACAGAGGTTTGTGCTTATTTTGAGAAAGACGTAACACGTGTTGTGGCTACTTTGGGCGCAGAACAGGAATATTTTGTTGTGGATAAAGCCTTGTATTTTGCTCGTCCTGACCTTGTTTCTACTGGAAGAACGCTACTTGGGCATACTCCTGCAAAAGGACAACAATTAGAAGACCATTATTTTGGCTCTATTCCTACTCGTGTGCGTAGTTATATGGTTGATTTTGAGATAGAATGCATCAAATTGGGCATTCCTATTCGTACTCGCCATAATGAGGTTGCGCCTTGTCAGTTTGAGTGTGCTGCTACTTTTGAAGAGGCAAACTTGGCAAATGACCATAACTTACTTTTGATGGAAGTAATGGAAAAAATAGCGGAAAAACATAATTTGAAAGTGCTTTTTCACGAGAAACCTTTTGCAGGCGTGAATGGTAGTGGAAAACATAATAATTGGTCACTTTCTACCAATACAGGCATCAATTTGCTTGCGCCTAGCACACGAGGGAAAGAGAATTTGCGTTTTCTGACGTTTTTTATCAATACTATTAAAGCTGTTCACGACAATGCAGATTTACTTCGTGCCAGCATTATGTCTGCTGCCAACGAACACCGTTTGGGTGCAAATGAAGCACCTCCTGCTATTATTTCTGTGTTTATTGGTGCATATCTCACCAAATTATTGACAGAATTAGAAAAAACTTCTGATATTTCTTTTGATAAAGGAGATAATATTTATATTAAAACTGGTCTTAAAAAACTTCCCCCTGTTTTGATGGACAACACAGACCGTAACAGAACCTCTCCGTTTGCTTTCACAGGTAACAAATTTGAGTTTAGAGCGGTGGGGTCGTCTGCTAATTGTGCCTCTAATATGATTGTTTTGAATACTATTGTGGCAAATCAGTTGGCAGAATTCAAAATAGAAGTTGATGCTTTGATAGAAAAAGGAGAAAAGAAGGAAGTTGCTATCATCAATATCCTTAAAAACTACATCAAAACATCTAAAAAGGTGCTTTTTGAAGGAGATGGCTACTCGCAGGAATGGGTAAAAGAAGCAAAAAAACGTGGTTTGAGTAACGTAATGTCTTGTGTGGAGTCTTTGGACGCATTTATCAGCAAAAAATCTGTCAAAATGTTTGAAAAACATAATATTTTGAGTCACAGAGAGTTAGAGGCAAGATATGAAATAATGCTAGAGAATTATATCAAAAAAATCCAGATAGAATCTCGTATGATGGGTGAACTTGTGATTAACCACGTGATGCCTACGGCTATTTTTTATCAAAATCAGCTAGCGCAAAATGTGCTTAATTTGCGTACATTGGGCATTGAAGATGATTTGGTGGCAAATACGGTTACGGCTATCAAAAAAATATCTGAACATGTGAGTAACCTCCAAAAAGAAGTTACAAATATGATAGAAACACGCAAAAATGCTAATGAAATAGTAGATATTAAGAAAAAAGCGCAAAAATACAGCGTTGAGGTGCGAGGTTTCTTTGAGGAAATCCGTAAGAAAGCAGACAAATTGGAACTAATGGTAAGTGATGAGGCTTGGCCTCTCATCAAATACAGAGAATTATTGATGGTGAGGTAAGAAGATAATCCATCATAAAATTATTTGGTGTAATCTTTTTGAAATTCAAAGGTTTACACCAAATAATATTTATGGTAAAGAACTTTCAATATGGGTGACATTTTCACTTTATTGAAAATATCAATTTTAACACAGAATTTTATTCTGTTTTTCCGTATTTATATATCAATAAAACAAATAATTT
>JAYVGJ010000225.1:0-4048 GCA_043772375.1 Raineyaceae bacterium
TTTTGCACCGTCAGCTAAAGCAGACGGCAAAATAGACTTAAAAGCACTTTAAAAGAATATTTCTGTTTTTTCATTTCCTTTGCCGTCTGCTTTAGCTGATGGTGCAAGGATATTTGAATGCCTTAACCTGACGGCTATGGGGCTTGCCCCTGCCCAAATGCGAAAGCAACACGAAGAACCTTATTTAGCTGTTTTGTATGCCGTGTTGCTTTCGCACATGGCTGTCGCAAGTTGGGCAGGGGCAAGCCCAGCCCCTACATTTTAACATATTTTTCAACTTGTCCTACACCCAAACCCTGCGCTATTGATAAAAAATATAAAACATTGATAATCAAAATTTTAAATTATTACTTCGCACTTATTCCTAACCTGCTCAAAGACATTATTTTGCTATACAGTTGGTTTTCGTCAATAGGTTTAGAAATATAATCATCCATTCCAAATTCTTTGCATTTGACAACATCAATTGTCGTTACATCTGCCGTTAAAGCAATAATGGGAATCTTAGATTTAAGTATCTTACGAATGTATGCCGTTGTTTCAAAACCATTCATTTCGGGCATTTGTAAATCCATCAAAATAATATCATAAATATTGGTTTCCAATTTTTCAATGGCAAATTTACCATTGCTTACGACCTCGTATTCAAATCCAAAATCAGCTAAAATAATTTTAATTAATAATTGATTTAAAATCATATCTTCCGCTACTAAAATACGCAGTTTTTTGGCATTTTCATCTAATTTTAATACTTCTATTTCTTCTGCTATTTTCATATTGGTTTTCCCAAATGGCATAATAAACCCAAATGTTGAACCTTCCCCTATCTTACTGCAGACACTAATAGTTCCGCCCTGAAATTCTACTAATTGTTTCACAATGGCAAGCCCCAGCCCTGTGCCGCCATAAGCGTTGGAAATATTGACTTCTGCTTGTTCAAAAAGATTAAAAACGGTGTTTATTTTGTCGTCAGCAATGCCAATTCCTGTATCAGTAATGGCAAATTCAATAGAAATATTTTTTTTATTTTCCTTTTTTATTTTAACACTTAACCTAATTTCTCCTTTATGTGTGAATTTTATGGCATTACTCATCAGATTTAAAATAATCTGATTGAGTCTTGGAGAATCACCTACTAACATTTCTGGTATTTCTGTGGCGTATTCGCTCACAAGGGCTAAATTTTTTTCTTTTATTTTCAAATCAAAAGAATGTAGCATTGCCCTTATTGACTGGCGTATGTCAAATGGTTGTTTTTCAAATGTCATTTTACCAGCATCTACTTTTGCCAAATCAAGTATATCATTGATGAGTAAATTTAAAGAATTGCCACTTGTTTTTATAGCCTTTGTATATTCTTTTTGTTTTTCTCCTAAATCAGTTTTCAGCAACACATTTGCAAAGCCTAAAATAGAATTTAAGGGCGTTCTTATTTCGTGGCTCATATTTGATAAAAACTGTTGTTTTGACTTAGTAGCATTTTCAGCAAATTCTTTTGCCTCAATCAATTCTATTTCAAGTAGTTTCTGTTCGTGAATATCAAAACCAACGCCAATATAGCCCATAAACTCGCCATTGGGCAAATAACGTGGATTTGCCTGCACGGCAAACCACCTGTATTCTCCGTCATACCGCCTAATACGAATACAAGGCAAGTGATAAGGCAGACGTGCTTCAAAAGCGGGTACATATACGTCCATAATAGGTTGCATATCATCAGTGTGTACAATGCCGTCCCAAGTTCTATCAAGTGCTTCTTCCATTGTTTGCCCTGTGTAATCCAACCAGTATTTATTCCAATAACTGACATTGGCATCTGCCGTTGGTTCTATAATAAACACGTTCAATGGCACATTATCAGCTAGTGAACGGAAACGTTCTTCACTTTCTTTTATTTTTATTTTAGCTTCTACTTGTGGGGTTACTTCATTTGCTAGTACTGCAACGCCTTCTATTTCGCCATACACATTGCGCTGTGCTTGGTAAATAAAGCTATAGTACATTAGCTGTTGGGTGTCATTTCGTAAAAGGGTGGTGGGCATTTCATAGGCGTGTATTGGTTCGCCAGTTTCATATACGCTTTGTAGCAATTTATCAAAACCTTGTTCAGTTGCTTCAGGTAGCACTTCAAACAATGATTTGCCAATAACATCTTTTCCCTTGCCCCACGCTTCTATAATAGCATCATTAGCAATTTCAATAATCATATCTTTGCCTTTAAAAATAGCTATCATTGAAGGAGAAGTATAAACCATATTGTGAAAACGAAATTCACTTTCTTCCACTTTTTTACGTGCAAGCACCATTTCTGTTACATCAGTTGCAAAAACAATAACACCAGAAACAGTACCATCATTTTCTTTATATGGCTGATAGACAAAATTAAAATAAACGGTTTGAGTTTCTCCGTTTTCACGCCTAAAATAGGCGGGTTGTTCGTTTCCGTAGTGGGTTGTGTGGTTATGAAACACATCAGATAACAAATCCATAAAAGGTTGCTCTTTCATTTCGGGCAAAATCTCTAAAAAAGGTTTACCCAATGCTTCTTTTCCTACATTTAATATTTTGAATGATGGTTCATTGGCTACATCTAAAACCATATTTTCTCCTTTCAAAATTACAATAGGAGATAATGATTGTCCTACCAAATTACGAAAACGTTGCTCACTTTCTAGTGATTTTTGTTTATCAGATTTTGAAGATTTTAAGTAGCTCAATTCAAGTTCTAATTCCTTTATTCTATTTTCAAGTTCTTTCTTTTTCATTTTGTTGAATTTCGCTCATTAGTTTTTTTGTAGTGTTCCGCCATTATTAGGTGTTTTAGTGTAGCTACATAACAACGAACTTCTATCAAACGTAAGGAAAGTATTGCCATTCTCCAAATAAAACGTAATTTAAAATTTTCTGTAGTTAGTAACGTATTGTAAATAACATACTAATTCTCCAAAAAATAATTACTTTTTGGAGCAGAACTTCACGAAAGTTGGAAACTTTCGTGAAGTTTAGTAAGAATTTATTTACAATACGTTACTAATTCACAATTCACAATTATTTCAAAAATTCACAATTATTTCAAATCATACCTAAAAATAGGGTGAAGGCTGGCTTGGTCGTCTAGCATCACGTCCAAATCCTTAATAAAACCTGTTCCCATATCAAAAACCCAACCGTGAACGCTCAACTCACGTTTATTCCACGCTTTTTGTACAATAGAAGTTTCTGCAAGGTTGCGTACTTGCTCTTGTACGTTGAGTTCTACAAGCCTGCGCCCACGTTGCTCTTCATTTTCTATTGCATCAAGCTCTTTGTGATGCGTAAAATACACTTCTTTGATGTTGTGAAGCCATTTATTCACCAAACCAAAATCTTTGTTGCTCATAGAGGCAATCACGCCACCGCAACCGTAATGCCCACACACAATAATATGTTGTACGTGAAGTACCTCTACGGCATATTGCAAAACACTCATCAAATTAAAATCATTGGTAGAAACCACATTAGCAATGTTTCTATGCACAAAAACATCACCAGGCTCAAGTCCTGTAATTTCTTCAGCAGGCACTCTGCTATCAGCGCAGCCAATCCAAAGAAAATGCGGGCTTTGCCCTTTTTCTAAGTCCGAGAAATAATTAGCATCAGTTTTTAGACGTGCTTTTACCCATTCTTCGTTGTTTTGAAGAAGTTTTTGGTAGATTTCTTTTGAAACGGGCATAAGTTTTTGAGTTTTTTATTGACTTGAATTTTTACGAAATTTAGGAAAAAATATGAGAGTTGGAGTATTTTTTGTCATTTTTTTGTAAAAATTGTAAAATTCAACCTGTTTTTGTCATTTTTTGCTACTATACACTATTTAAGGAGATTTAACAAATATTTAGATAACGACATTAGACCTGCTACGAAAGTCGTGTAAGTGTATTAAGGTCCCTTTCCCAGCAGGGTTAGCAACTGTTAGCCCTGCTGGGAGGACTTTAAAGACACTTTCAAAAAAATAAATATTTTTTCAAGTAATTTCAACTGATATTATGTTTAATTATCAAAAATAAAATAT
>JAYVGJ010000226.1:0-3240 GCA_043772375.1 Raineyaceae bacterium
TTTCACCAATAATAAAAATTTTGCAGAACTTGCGGAAAATATTGAAAAATTAGGTAAATTGCGTGAGTTAGAAAACGAAATTAACATTTTAATCCCTACTGTTATGCCATTTGAGATAGATTTTAGAGATACGCCCACTTGGAGAAAAGCAACACAAGAAGCTGAATTAAAAAAAGAACTTGAAATTGCTACAACAATGCTCATCAAAGGTTTTAATATTATTCAAGTGCAAGATGCTACAGGGCTTACGCTGGAGCAAATACAAACTTTGGAAAAAGAAATAAATCCTTTGACGTAGTTCGTTGTTGGTGTCGCTAACGCTAAAACACCAACAACGGCAGGAAAAAATAGCAAAATATCACCTCAATTAGTTTATAATGAGTAAAGAAATAGTCAAATTTATAGTTGTTTTCTCCTTTTGCTTTATCCTATACTGGGTGGGAATACTTATAAAAGGATTTAGCTTTGGTGGTGGAAGTATTCTTAATTTCGTTTTGTTTTTTCATAAATATCCTTTTAAAGTTATTAATCCTTTAACTGATAAGTATTTATATCTTGTAAATATTTTTCTATTTGCCTTAGTGCTTCATTTATTTATTTGGTTGTGGTGTAGGAAGTATAACAAATAAACCTTAGTTCGTTGTTGGTGCCGCTAACGCTAGAACACCAACAACGGCAGGAAAAATAGCTGTGTAACAAATACAGTAGATGTGTTAAGTCCTAGTTATAGTTTTTTAGAAAGATTTAATCAACGTTTCCTGTGGTGTCAGGTTTTTCTACCTGACACCAAACTACGTCAAACAATGTATTAAGCACTTCTATAAGCAAAAACCACCGTATTTGGGTGGTTTTTGTGGTTTTATAGCATAGTAGCAAAAGACTACTTGTGCCTTAGTTGGTATGCCTTTTCCGCCGTTGTTGGTATTTTAGCGTCAGCAACACCAGCAAACGTACTAAACAGCCTACCTCAAAGCATCATTTTTTCAATTTGATTAGCAATATCTTCTGCTACTTCTTTTTTAGATTTGAGTTCAAAATTGGTTTCAACGCCATTTTTATCAAGAATAGTTATCTTGTTGGTGTCGTGTCCAAAGCCTGCACCTGCATCATTAAGGGAGTTTAGTACAATAAAATCAAGGTTTTTGGAAATAAGTTTTTTGCTGGCGTTGGCTTTTTCGTCATTGGTTTCTAGTGCAAAACCTACCATTAGTTGGTTTTTTTGTTTGATTTTACCAAGTGTAGCAGCAATATCTATGGTTTTTACCATTTCCAACACAAATTCATCAGTTTTCTTCTTGATTTTCTGGGTTTCTATTGTTTTTGGGCGGTAATCAGCTACGGCAGCAGCTAAAATAATAATATCACTTTCTAAGAAAAATTGATTAGCTTTTTCGTACATCTCTTGTGCGGATTGCACTTTGAAAATTTCAATATTTCCTTTATTTATTTGATTATCAATAAGTTGCACGCTTGTAGGTCCGCTTATGAGCCTTACTTGTGCGCCCCTTTGTGCAAGACTTTCAGCAATGGCATAGCCCATTTTTCCTGTGGAATAATTGCCAATAAAACGGACTGGGTCTAGTGCCTCAAAAGTTGGTCCTGCGGTGATAAGAACACTTTTTCCCTTGAGATTTTGTGTTAGATTTTGTGTTAAATTTTGCTGATTTTTTAGATTATTTTGTTGATTATTTTCTAAGTTATTTTGTTGATTATTTTTAAAGAAATTCTCCAAAAAAATGATAATATTTTCAGGCTCTGCCATACGCCCTTCTCCCACAAGTCCGCTGGCAAGTTCTCCGCTTTCAGAAGGGATAATTTGATTATTAAAACTAATAAGTTTTCTAAGATTTTCTAGCGTGCTTGCATGCTTATACATATCCAAATCCATTGCAGGCGCAAAAAAAACAGGGCATTTTGCAGAAAGATATACTGCAATAGGCAAATTATCACAGATGCCATTAGCACATTTGGCAAGCGTTCCGGCAGTCGCAGGTGCAACCACAATGGCATCAGCCCACAAACCAAGCTCAACGTGATTGTTCCAAGTGCCGTTTTTATCAGCCACAAAATCAACCAAAACAGGGTTTTTGGAGAGTGTCGCAAGTGTGAGAGGCGTAATAAAAGCAGTTGCACTTTCACTCATCACCACTTTTACCAGCGTGTTTTGTTTGATAAGCAAACGCACCAAAGTTGCCGTTTTGTAGGCGGCAATACTTCCTGTGATGATAAGTAAGATTTTTTTATTTTGTAACATTATTAGTTTTTTTTCTGATTTTTTGTATATATTTGTCTTACTTTTTTGTTTTGATAAAAACAAAAATACACTAATAAGCGCATTTTCCAAAAAACTTTTCAAAAATGCACGCAATACTTAACGCTAAAAAGATGTCTGATAACAATTTAAAATCTTATATTGAGCAAGCTCTAAAAATTAGAGAAACACAAGAAACTGTTTCTGCTGATGAGATGCAAAAAATTGCCTTATCATTAGGGCTTACGGAAGCGGATTTGGCTAAAGTAGAAGATGTTTTTAAGAGCGCAGTGCTTCGTGGGCAGGGTTTTATGAAATTTCAAGATTATGCAAGTGCTATCAAAGAATTTGAATATGCCGCAGTTTTGAAGCCTAATAATGCGGAAGTTTTGCAAGGTTTGGCATATTGTTATACGCATTTTGCGGTGATAAATGAAGATAAGAAAATCTATCAAAAAGCCCAAGAAACCATCAAAAATGCCCTTTTGATAGACCCAAATCACGAACAATCTTATGCAATTTCTAGTGAACTTAATAGAGGTTTAAAAAATATCAACCTCAAAAGGCTAAAGACTTCACCTTCAAATAGCTATGCTAATAATTATGAGAGCAAACTTGCTCGTACCCGCCCTAAAATGTTTGCCAAATCTCGTACAGACAACAAAATTGCAGGGGTTTTAGGTGGAATAGCCAATTATTTTGGAATAAGTTCTTTTGTTTTACGCATTTTGTTTGTATTTACGGGAATGGGGTCTATCTGGTTATACTTATTTCTTGCCCTAATAATGAAAAAAGAACCTTTGGATAATGACTACTAAATAATTATGAATTATGAATTATGAATTATGAATTATGAATTATGAATTATGAATTATGAATTATGAATTATTAGTTACTGTAAAAGTTCCGTTGCAAAAAAGTGTAGGGTGCGACCCTTGTGGTCGCCCAAACTTGCGAAAGCAACACGGCGAGCAAAAAACAGCTTTTAA
>JAYVGJ010000227.1:0-3713 GCA_043772375.1 Raineyaceae bacterium
TTTTGCACATTATTTTGCGTACTTTTTGTCGTGTTGCTTTCGCACATTTGGGCGACCACAAGGGTCGCACCCTACAAAATACAAACTTGTCCTACACCCTCTCGTACTTAAAGAAGTGCTTTTCCATAATGATGCAAATGCAAATAGCTTTCTTCTTTTATTTCCCAATTTTGGTCGTGTTGTGCGGCTATTTCCTTCATCTTTTCAGGTTTCAAAAGCCCTTCTTTTTGAAGTTCTTTACTCAAATCAAAAAGAAGTTCTTTGTGTTTTTCAAGGAGTTTTTTAGTTGATTTTACCAATTTTTCTATCATTTTCTCTACAGTTTTATCCGTAATAGTAACATCCATTGGCAAATGTACATCATTGCTATAATATGCCTGAAAGTCTTCGTGAAAACCATATTTTCTGATATAACCCATAGCCAAACTAGATGCCTGCAAACGGTCGTTTTCACGTCCAATAGTGGCATTTCCTTCTCCAAAAATCAACTCTTCTGCAAGTCCACCTGCCAAAAATACAATGATTTGAGAGATGGTATTTTCTTTTGTTTGGTAGATTTGATGTGGAAATGCAAAGCCCCCAACGTAAGTAGAAGCCACTTTTGACTTTAATTGCAATACTGCAAGCCCAAAAAGTACCCCATACGCCACTGCATGTCCTGCTTCGTGTACAGACACGTTAGCAACTGCGTCTGCGTGATTACTTTGGCGTATTCTATCTACACGACCCACATAAGGCACTACTATTGATTCTGTTCCTTTTAAAATTGCTGTTATTTCGCTTTTCTTAAAGTCATAATCCACTTTTATATCACTCACTCCACGCATAAATGCCTCAAAAAGGAATTTAGCAAGATTTGTTTCCAAAATATCAATCACACTAGAAAATACAGGACGCACACCTTGCACAGGAAAAACGCCATTCTGATAAATCAGGGTACGAATATTGTCTGAAACTTGCAAAGTTATGTCAAAATGTTTCTTGTTTTTGACAACAATTTTGTCCGTTTCTTGCTTAATAAGTTTGACAAAATCTTTTCTTTTTAGAGATTTATAAATCAAATGAATATTTCCAAAACGTGCCACTTGTTCAGGTCTAAATTTCCTAGAAAGTGCGTTTTTGATGTCCATAAGCGTTATTTTCTCCGTATAAGCATGGAAAATATCTGCATCAATATCAGCTTCTGACGTACTTCCCGCCATTGTAAACGCCTCATCAAGATTACCACTAATAATAATAAGCGTTTTAGAATGGTCTATTGCTTCATAAATTTTCTTTTTGGCTTTGAGTTTTTGCATCACGTTGAGCAAATCTTCCTCGTCCATTAGGGCAATTTGTTGAATATCCCCTTCAATACCAAAAAGTTTTTTGATGCGTGCCGCCTCCCAAATGCCTATTTGGCTGGGGTCTGTGGTGTCGTCTGGATTTTCTTTGTTGCGTTTTTTGCGTTGCGCAGAAGAATAAAAATAATTATTCACATAGCTATCAATGTCTTCTTTTACCTCACGTTTAGCAAGTCTTCCATCACTCAAAAGCTCCCAAAAATCTTGGAATTTTGCATTTTGAATAGGATTTCCGTCACTATCAACAGTGTTAAAACGCTGAATTTCATCAAAAAGCACAATAGCAGGCAAACCATCAGTAATATTGTTAGAGTCAAGCAGACTAGCCACGGAATTTCTCCAATTTCCGCCGCTGTCGCCGTTGGAAAGTTCTACTTCTGTAAAACGGTCTTGATAATTAAGTTTTGAAACAAGTTTGCGTATCAAATCTGTTTTCCCTACGCCTGTCATTCCCCAAAGATTGACAATAATAGGTCTTGAAAGCACTTCTGGCATCAAATACCAAATCTGAATATAATCTATCAGCTCGTCAATGATATAATCAATACCAATGAACTCTTTTTTGAGTTCTTTTTTGATTTGTTCTAATTTTTTCTTCTTTTTGTTGATTTCTGAAATATCTACTTTCATTCTTTGACTAGGATTTTTAATTTAAATTATTAATAAAGTTTGTTATTATTTATATTTTTTAACATCAGTTAATTTTGGACAACTATTTATCTTGCCGACCTCACGACTTGCAAAAAGCCAAATTCGTCTTCTAAAAGTTCGTATTTATCTTTGGTACTTTCTGCTTCAAAAAGTGCCAAAGAAAGCTGTTCTCTGAATATTTCTCTGTCGTCTTTTTCAGCAAAAAGCGGAATTATTTTTGTATTGAGCAGGCGCATAAAGTCAAATTGAGGATTTTCTATAAAAAGTGTATGTCCAATCATTGCTTCGTGTCCAAATTGTTCTGCAATTTGTTGGTTTAATATTTGCAAAAAATCACTGTACAAAAGCCTTTCAATATTGTATTTTGGCAACATTTCTACTTGCTCAAAATAGGGTAAAAGTCCACCATACACATTATAATTGCTTGTAGCAGTGATAATTACATACAAATTGGGCGGAAGTGCCACAAGCTCACCTGTGGAAAGTCGCAAAGAAAGTTCATCTATTGCGTCTATGCGTTTGGTTTCATCTAAAAGATTGCCCAATTCTCCAAAAATATTTATGTCTAATTCTGTCAAACCATCAACAATAAAAACAAAATTTTCTGGTTTATTTTGCTGATTAGTTTCTTTACTATTTTCTTTGTTATCTTTGTTATTTTCTGATTTATTTGCTTGAAAATTAAGCGTCGCTTTTTTAACAAAATCTTTGAAAATATGATTAAAACCGTTATTTTCTACTTGATTTATTTGTCCAAAAGCGGCAATAATTTCAATATTTTGTCCTTGTTTTTGTCTAAAAATTTGTTTATTTCTTTGCACATTTCCACTATCTTCCCCTAAGATACTGATAGCAAGTTGTATGGCAGCAAAAGTCTTTCCTGTGTGCGCTGTGCCATAAAAAAGTGTGTTTTTAGGAAAGTTAGGCGTTTGTTGTTTTCTATTGTAAAGGCTTCTTTGTGTTGTTTTTTTCTGCAAATTTTGCAAGTTTTGTTTGAATTGCTTGACAATTTGCCCCTGATTATTGATAGCATAAGTACTTTTATTGGCTAATTGCTCACGTCTAACTTCCACACGAATACTTTTCATCAATTTTTCGTCAGCATTATCTTCTTCTCCATTCCAAAGTTGCCCTTTATGCGTAAGATGAAGCCCTTTTTTGGTGATATTAGCGTGCAAAAATCCTGCTTGTGTAAGATGCACACGAGCAATGCGGATTTTATTTTTAATTTTTAGGCGAAAGTTGCCCCAAAGCTCTGGAGAACGCTCTGTTTCTATATTGAGCAAGGCAATAATAAGTTGCACCACATCAGAGGCACTACGCCCATCTGCGCCATCTTGCAGGGTACGCAAAATAGGTGCATAAAAATCACGAATACGGTAGTTTTTTGTCATTTTAGAAGAAAAACCAAGAGAAAATTAAACAAGAGAACGTAAAAATACGCATTTCTATTGATTTTGCAAATGTATTTTTGAAGATTTTTAGGGGTAGTGTTAAAGACGTAATGCTTTTTACGTCAAACTTTGTAGCCAAACTCTTGTTATTTATGCTTTTCACAAAGAGAATAAAACATTTGAAAAATCAAATCAAAATTAGCATTTTTTGGTTAAAAAGCATTACACTATAAACTCCCGAGAAGTCAGTTTTGATTTTTAAATTTTGCCATAAACTCGCTTATATCCTCATTAGAGATGTTATTTTCTATTTTCCATAGCTCCA
>JAYVGJ010000228.1:0-7068 GCA_043772375.1 Raineyaceae bacterium
AATTTCCTAATTCAAATTGTGGATGTTCACTTTGTGCATCTATGGCAAGCACTTTTTCTTGTAAATACTGGTATTTTTGAATGCTAAAAAGTAGTTTCATTATGATTAGGTTAAAATAGTAACCCCCAAACCCCCAAAGGGGGCTTTTAATACAATTGCTGTATTAAAAAATGTATTTGTATTGCTCCCCTTTGGGGTTGGGGGCTTTTTATTAAATCAAAAACGGATTATATTGCTTCTCAAAGCCAATAGTGGTACTATTTCCGTGACCAGAATATACCACCGTATCATCTGGCAAAGTAAAAAGTTGCTCAAAAATAGACTTCATAAGCACAGTA
This sequence comes from Raineyaceae bacterium, assembly GCA_043772375.1. Taxonomy (GTDB): domain Bacteria; phylum Bacteroidota; class Bacteroidia; order Cytophagales; family Thermonemataceae; genus JANYGM01. The sequence goes on from JAYVGJ010000228.1 coordinate 339, forward strand.
TAGCTGCCACCAGGCAAATCTGTGCGCCCAATGCCCATATTAAACAAAACATCTCCATTAACGCAGTATTTTTCCGCCTTATTATAGAACGCCAAATGACCAGGAGAATGACCTGGCACAAACAAAATATCCAAAACCGTATTCCCAAACATGATTTTGTCCGTTTCCGTGATATAATGGTCTATTTTGATGTCTGGGCAAACAATTCCCCACATTTGGATAATGGCTTTTGCCTCCGCAGAGAAATTTCTTTCCTCAAAAGCGTGAGCATAAAACGGCACTTCAAACAAATTTTTAGCGAAATTTACACCTAAAATATGGTCTATGTGGCAATGCGTGTTATAAATTCCTTTTACAACAAGCTTGTTTTTCTCAATATAAGCCTGCACAATATATTCTTCTTTGGCGTTGCTGCAGCCAGGGTCAATAATAATAGCTTCGTGGGTTTCATCAGAAATAATATACATATTTTCTTGGAAACTATTGAAGGTGTAAGACTGAATTAAATTCATTTTTGGAGGTTTTGAGTAGGATTTTTGTTTGAATTTTGCCCCTAAATCCCCAAAGGGGACTTTTAATACACTTATAAAATGTATTTGTATTGCTCCATTCGGGGCTGGGGGCTAAAATTTCCTTTGAAAAATCTCATTTGCAATAAAAACTTGTTTCAAACTTTTTTTGTTAGACAAAAGTTTAAGAATTGGGTTTTTCTTTTGTGTCGTGATAGCGTAAGCATCAAATTTTTTCATTGCTTGCTTGTCTTCCGCAGTCAAACCTTTGTAATCCAAATCATAATCAACGTATTTTTTACCAAAAACACTCTCTTCTGACTGCTTTTTAGGCTTCTTTTTGCCGCTTTGTTTGTCTTCTTGCATCTTACGCATCACTTCTTTTTTAGCGTCTTGCTTAGCATTTAAGATAATATTCTGCTTTGTTTGTTGGTTTTTAGCCTGAATAGGCTTGGTTTGCTCTTCTTTTTTGATGTCTTGCTGAAACTTTTTTAGGATTTCCTGCAAAGAATCTTCTGCTTTTTCCATTGGTTCAGGCGTTTGAGGCGCATTTTCGTCTGGGTTTCCTTTTTTCTTATTCAAAAAGAAACCAATCATATAAATGGCAAGCGTAATAAGTCCTATAATAAGTTGATTGTCCATAAAAATAATAAAAAAAATGAAATTAAATAGCTCTAAAATGATTAACAAAAACAAATATAAGGATTTACCTTGATTACACTTTGTTTTTTCAAAAATATTTCTCACTATTGTACTCTAATTACAATAACAAACGTACGAAAAGTCAAAAAAGTAGGGTGCGACCCTTGTGGTCGCCCTTTGTGAATGGGTTTAAAATACCTTTTTGCCCATTATTTTGAGTTGTTTTTTTGTCGTCTTGCTTACGCATATTGGGCGACCACAAGGGTCGCCCCTACATTTTTAATACAATACAAAATAAAATGCATAATTTTACAGAATTTAAGGCTTTTTTAAGCACGCCACGACATATTTTTATCACAACCCACTTCAAACCTGATGCTGATGCGCTTGGCTCTGCGCTTGGTTGGGCAGGTTACCTGAAAGCCTGTGGGCATCACGTCAATGTGGTTGTTCCGAGTGATTATCCCCGCTTTCTTAACTGGATGAGCGGCAACGAAAACGTCATTATTCTCTCTGATAAGACAAAAAAACACATAGAAAACCTTCTCAATGAAGCAGAACTTGTCTGTTGTCTTGATTTTTCTGGAATGGGACGTATAAATAACCTCGCTGACCTCATTATTAAGGCGGATAAGCCTATTCTTTTAGTAGACCACCACATAGAACCTACCATTAAGCCCCTTTTTGACTTCTGGGACGTACATGCAGCTGCCACCGCTGAACTTATTTTTAAGCTAATCCTCCTGCTTGATGGAAAAGATAAGATAACTAAGGACATTGGAGAGGCTATTTATGCAGGAATTATGACTGATACCGCCTCTTTTAAGCATCCTTGCACCACAAAATATGTTCACGAAGTCGCAGGGCAGCTTATTGACTTGGGCGTTAATACTTCCAAAGTAAATCATCTCGTTTATGATGACAGTACAGAGGAAAAATTGCGCTTTCTTGGGTATATGTTGTCAAAAAAGCTCGTTGTTTTGCCAGAATTTCGTACTGCTTACTTCACCGTTTCTGATGCGGAACTAAAACAGTTCCATTCACAGACGGGCGACACAGAAGGAATTGTAAATTATGCACTTTCTATTGAAGGAATTGTATTTGCAGCTATCATTATTGACAGAGGCGACACCGTAAAGATGTCTTTTAGGTCAGTCGGGGACTTTCCAGCCAACCTTTTTTCTAAAAATCACTTCAACGGTGGAGGGCATAAAAACGCCGCTGGAGGTCATAGCTTTGAGTCTTTTGATAAAACACTCAAAAAGTTCTTAGAAATACTACCCGCTTATCAAAAAGAATTAGAAGAAACAGTTTTTTAGTTACTATTTTGTTTTATTTATCTAAAAATAATAGTTGTTATTCTAATTTTTTTGTATATTTGAACACATTTATACTTTAAATTCTATTCTTTTTCCACTATTAACTCAAAATTTCCCACTATTAACTCAAAATAAACATTAAATAGTATGAGTGAAGAACTTTTAAAAGCCTTAATGCAACTTTTTGGTATCACAACTATCCTTGATGGACAGACAAGTAAGTCTATTTTAGTAGTAAAGGAGTTTCTTAGTCAGCAAATTAATGCTGATGATGTGCAAAAGTACCTTTCTATCTTTGAAGAAGCCTCTAATCAAAAGATAAATACAGTAAATACTCCAAAAGAAGGAGAAAAACTTACGCCAATGAAGGTTTCTTCTCTGATGCTTAAGTATTGTTACCAGATAAATAAAGAACTTACACAGCAACAGAAGGTTATTATTATCTTGCGTATGCTAGAACTTATCACCGTTAATGATATTATCACGCAACAAGAGCAAGAATACCTGGATACTGCCGCTAGTGTCTTTAATCTTCACCCTTCTGACTTCAAAAACTTACAGAATTTTGTAGAATTTACAGAATTTAGTGAAAATATTACGCCAAAAGTGCCAGAAAGTGTTGTTATTTATAGCAATATTGACTTAATTATTCCCAATAATAAGTATTTTAGTAGCTTACAAGGGATTATTTGTATCCTACGAATACCAACTATTGAGATGTATCTTGTTAAATACTTAGGTTTTCAAGATTATTACTTAAATGGCTTACTTCTTAATAACAATCAAACATATCTTTTTCCAACTGGAAGTGCTATTAGAGGAAATAGGCTAGAAAGTATCTATTATAGTGATGTTGTGAGCCAGTTCCGAGTAGATAATATTGAGGAAGAAATATCTTTTATTGCAAAAGATGTGTATTTTGGCTTCAAAAATAGTGCTGCGGGCTTAAGAAATATCAATATTAATGAGAACGGAGGCAAACTTATTGGCATAATGGGAGCTAGTGGCTCGGGCAAATCTACTCTTTTAGAGATACTTAATGGTACTATTCCCACAAAGCAAGGAGAAATTATCATCAATGGAGTTAATATAGAAAAACATACATTTCAGGGCTTGATTGGTTACGTTCCACAAGAGGATATGCTCATAGAAGAGTTGAGCGTTAGAGAAAATTTATATTATGCTGCTAAACTTTGCTTGGGAAATCTCACAGAAAACGAAATAAATGCACTTATTAGGCAGACACTTGTTAATTTGGGCTTGCTAGAAGTAGAAAATATGCGAGTAGGGACGCTTTTGCAACGCATAATCAGTGGTGGACAACGCAAAAGGCTCAATATAGGGCTAGAACTTCTCCGTTCTCCCTCCATTTTGTTTGTTGATGAGCCGACATCTGGGCTTTCTTCTAGGGATTCAGAGAATATTATGGACTTATTAAAGGAACTTAGCTTGAAAGGAAAGCTAATTTTTACAGTTATTCACCAACCTTCCTCCAATATTTTCAAAATGTTAGACAAACTTTACATTTTGGATATAGGTGGCTACCCTATTTACTACGGAAATCCTACAGAATCACTGCTTTACTTCAAAAAACTATCCAAACAAGTCAATAGTAACATAGCGGCGTGTTACGAATGTGGCAATGTTAATGCAGAACTTATCTTTGATATAGTAGAAACTAAGGTTGTTAATGAATATGGTCGCTTCACAGAGAAGAGAAAGACCACGCCTTACCAATGGCATAGCCTTTTTCAACAAAATATAGAGATACCTAAGATAAAAGAGCCAAAAGTTTACATTAATAAGCCGCTTATTCTCCCTAATTGGCTAAAACAAATACAAATTTTCTTCAAAAGGGACTTTCTTAGCAAGGTTTATGACAAACAATACTTGCTTGTTAGCTTTGGACAAGCACCTTTGCTGGCTTTTTTGTTGTCTTATGTCAATAGATACTACCCATTAGAGGATAAAAGCTACATTTTTGCAGATAATGAGAACTTGCCCGTATATATTTTCATTTCTATTATTGTTGCTATCTTTATGGGGCTTGTGATTAGTGCGGAAGAGATACTAAAAGACCGTAAAATTCTTCGTAGGGAGCGGTTTTTAAACCTTAATTGGAGCAGTTATTTACTTTCTAAGGTGCTGATTTTGTTTTTTATCTCAAGTATTCAGACTTTTTTCTTGGTGATTGTAGGTAATTTAATGCTTGGTATAGAATGGAGCTTGTCTGGGAAGTATTTTTTAGTGCTGTTTTCGTCTTCTTGCTTTGCTAATCTTCTTGGTCTTAATATATCTTCTGCTTTTAGCTCCGCCGTTACGACTTATGTATTCATTCCTTTGCTTTTAGTACCGCAATTAGTGCTTGGGGGTATAGTAATTCAGTTTAATAAAGTAAATCCGCAGATGTTAATCAGCGACAAGTCACATATTCCTTTCTTTGGTGAGCTTATGGTGTCAAGATGGGCGTTTGAGAGCTTGATGGTAGCACAATTTAAGGACAATTCTTATAATAAAATGTTGTATGATTATGATAAAAAGATAGTTGAGAATCAAATTAACTTATCTTTTTCGTTTCCTATCATAGAAAATCATATTATTAATAAAACAAATGAGCCTTTTATTAAGGAAACTTTGACTAATTTCACCAAATTTGAGGTAAAAAGCATCAAAGATGCGCCTTTTATCTTGTCTGTTTTGAAAAAAGATGCAGTTTTTACACAAAATAGCAACCAAAAAGCAAAAGATGACTACATTTATGACTTTATAAAGAACAAAAAGAGTAAAGAAAGCCTAGATTTGCTCCAAAAAAGCACGCATAATGAAGCGGTTGCCTTCCTTGTGCGCAATACGGACATCTCGCCAAAGGTTGTGGAGTTCAATAATCATTTAGACATCAAGACGCAACCTATTTATAGGGACGGAGATGGTGTTTTTAGTCACTTTTTTGCACCAAATAAGTCTATTTTTGGTATTAAAATAGACACTTTATACTTTAATGTAATGATGATTTGGGCAATGACGTTGTTTCTTTTCTTTTTATTGTACTTAGATTTGCCAAGAAGGCTGAAAATTTTGCGTAAATAGAAAAATATTTTGTAAAGATGAAGACTCATTCTGTTACAGAATGGGTTGTTTGTCGGATAAGACAAAAAAAGTCCCTTAATGTTTAGTTAAGGGACTTTTGCGGAATGGACGGAACCAAACCTTTAACCTTAAAATTGCTTATACATTGTTTTAGTGCGTGTTCTCTGGCTTATACAAGAACTGGGCAACCGAATTAGTAATCTAAATGCTAAAAAAAAACATATAATCATATAACAAAATACTATATAATTATAAATAAATTCATAACTAAACTACTACGCTTTTACTCGGTCACCTAACGCTTTGACAAGTTTTCAATAGTGATTAGCATTCTGCGCCTCTCCTCTTTCATATCCCTTGTTTCTTGCTCAAATTCTTTAATTCTCTCTTCTAATTCTTGTATATCTCCTTTTCCGTTTCCGTCCTCTACTATAAACATTTCACCCTCTCCACGAAATAGCCAAGCAAAATTTAACTTGTCAATGTTTACAAATATATTTTTGATGGCTTCATAGCTGGGGTTTCCTCCTTTTTCTATGGCACTTATTGCACCTTGTTGTAGTCCTAGTTTTTGAGCGAAATCCGTTTGATTAAGGTCGTAAAACTTCCTTAGTAGTTTAATTCTTGTACTAATGGTTTCTTGTATCATATAGGCTATTTTTTAAATTATTTTACTACTTTTTTGATTGTTTTTACTATTTGTTTAGTATTACACTAATACTTTTGTAATATTGCGTATAGTTTAATAGGCAAATATACTAAATAAAATCAACAAAACAATGCAAACTACTAAAGAATTAGTAAAAAATGTAGATATTACTACTATCACAATCAAAGAATTTAAAATACTCAAAAATCAGCTCAAAACTGAATACGAAACACAATTAAATGAAATTCAAGGCAAACTACCACACAATTACGCTGCAATTATTTTTCACCAAAATAATGGTAAATATCTATTGGCTGATATATATGCCGTAAAACGTGGTTCACAACGTAATGATGAGATTCTTAAGGAACTTCAAAAACTTGTTAAAACCTCTTCCCAAAACGCCAAAACGCTAATTACTGTAGAAAATGAATAATTACCTTCAACATATTTATTCTATGCGGTGGGCTTTGTGTGCTGGTTGCGTGGATTTGTACGTGTATTTAGTCCTAAAATCAGCACCA
>JAYVGJ010000229.1:0-2978 GCA_043772375.1 Raineyaceae bacterium
AAATTTTTTCTATATCTGTTTATTCTTATAAATATTTCTCTGAATTTTTCTTGCAAAAAGAACAAAATCAACAAAACAATCACTCCTATCCTAAAAGACAATCTAAAAGATAGTTTGGCAAATGTTACTCAACCCAAAACAACACTAGAAGAGCTTTCTTTTAAGTATTTTGATGCAAAAGCAAAACTAGATTTTGAAGATGGAGAAAATGATTTTAAGGCTCGTGCAGACATACGTATGCGCAAAGATAGCATTATTTGGATTAGGATTTCTGTTTTGTCGTTTGAGGGAATACGCTTGAAAGCCACCAAAGATTCTGTGCATATTATTGATTATCAGAAAAAAGAATACCTCCAATTTGACTATAAAGAATTATCCGAAATACTACTATTTGACATAAATTATGCACTTTTGCAAAGCGTGATTTTAGGTGAAATGCCTATGCCCAAACTTAGGATTAGCAGTATTGTACTCATTGATGGTCAAGATGTTATCAGACAAATTTCTCCTAAAATAAATGTAGATAATTATGTCAATAAAACGCATAACCGTATTGAGAAAGTTGTCGCAAAAGAAAATAATACTTCTAATGCTTTAGAACTTTCTTACAGCAAATTTGAAACAGACAATACACTTAATAAACCCTTTGCCAATACTATTTTAGCCCTTTTAAGCTACAAAGGCGCAAAAAAAGAACACAATACAAAAATAGATATTGATTACAAAAAGTATAAGTTTTTGGATACAATACTAGAATTTCCATTTAAAGTGCCTGATAGCTACAAAAGAAAGTAAATCAATTACGAATTATCAATTACGAATTACGTTTTTCATAGAAATCAAAAATATACAAAGCAATTTTAGGGAAAGTTTAGTGGACTTAATCTAAATTTGTGTATATTTGCACCAGCGTTACAAGGGGTTTGATTTATCAAATCCTTTTTTGTATCAAAAAAGTATTAAAAAAATATTAAACTTATTGATTATCAATGTTTTATAATAATTTATAAAACACAATAAAAAATCACAATTACCTAGAATATGTTAGATAGCAAGCAACTCACGGAGTCTTTTATGGAATTTGCCAAAGATAAAGGCATTGACCGCCCAACAATGATTAGCGTTTTGGAAGAGGTATTTAAGACAATGATACGCAAAAAATACGGACACGACGACAATTTTAACGTCATTATCAATGCTGATGGTGATTTGGAGATTTTTCAAAACAGAGAAATTGTGGCAGATGATGACGAAGAAATAAACGACCTTACAAAATTTATTTCGCTTACAGATGCGCAAAAGTTACAGGCTGATTTTGAAATTGGAGAGGAAGTTTCTGAAGTAATTGACCCAGATAGTTTTGGCAGACGTATTGTGCAGACAGGAAGACAAACCCTGATGCAAAAAATCAAAGATTTGGAGAAAGAAGGGCTTTTTTATAAATACAAAGATGTTGTAGGCGACATTGTAGTAGGTGAAATTTATCAGATTGTTGGGCGTGATATTATTGTGATGGACGCTGACGGAAATGAACTACTTTTGCCAAAATCTCAACAAATCAGCAAAGACCGTTTCCGCAAAGGCGACAACATAAAAGCCGTTATTGAGAAAGTAGAACTACATAATGGCACACCACGTATTATTTTATCTCGTACTTCTCCAAAATTCTTGGAAAAACTTTTTGAGCAAGAAGTGCCAGAAGTTTTTGAGAAAAATATCATCATTAGAAAAGTAGTGCGTGAGCCAGGCGAGCGTGCAAAAGTAGCCGTAGAGTCTTTTGATGAGCGTATTGACCCAGTTGGGGCGTGTGTGGGTATGAAAGGCTCACGTATTCACGCCATTGTGAGAGAGTTAGGAAATGAAAACATTGATGTTATTAATTTTACGGATAATACCGACCTTTACATACAGCGTGCGCTTGCACCTGCAAAAATTATTTCTATTAAAATTGAAAATGGGCGTGCTGCCGTTATCTTGAAAGCTGACCAAGTGTCGTTGGCTATTGGTAGAAATGGGCAAAATATCAAATTGGCTAGCCGTTTGGTTGATTTAGAGATAGATGTTTTTAGAGAAAATGAGGAAATGGAAGATGATGAAGACATTGATTTGATGGAATTTGAAGATGAAATAGATACGTGGATGCTACAAGAACTGCGCAGAATTGGACTTGATACCGCAAAATCTGTTTTGATTATACCAAAAGAAGAGCTTTTGCGCCGTACTGACTTGGAAGAAGAAAATATTGACTTTATCTTTGAAGTAATTCAGAAAGAATTTGAATAAATCCTATTTTGGAAACAAAATAAATATTGGAAAAATGAAAATCACCTTTCTAAATTTTATATTTGAAAGGTGATTTTTGTTATCAAGCGTGAATTAACACAATCATTAACAAAAATGGCAAAGCAACACGAAAAAATACAGAAAAATATCAATGTACGCAATAAACAAGCCTCTTTTGAATATCAATTTTTAGACATTTATATAGCAGGTTTGGCACTTATGGGAACAGAAATCAAGTCTATTCGTCTTGGGAAAGTGCAGCTACAAGGTGCTTTTTGTACTTTTAAAGATAACGAACTTTTTGTGCAAAGTATGAATATTAGCAAGTATGATGAAGGTACGCACTACAACCACACGCCTCTACGTGAGAGAAAACTACTTTTAAAGAAAAAAGAACTCAATAAACTTCATAAAAAATTAGAAGAAAAAGGGCTTACTATCGTGCCTATTAGGCTTTTTATCAATGATAGGGGTTTTGCAAAACTAGAAATTGCGTTGGCAAAAGGTAAGAAAACACACGACAAACGAGATAGTATCAAAGAAAAAGATGTAAAACGTGAAATGGATAGAAACTTTAAATAAAGTGTGAGGTATGAAGTATGAGGCAAATACGTTAGAACTCCTGCGAAAGTCTTGGTATTTAAGTTTTCACCCTAAGGGTAGGTCGTTAAAACTAGCCTAAAAGGCTGTTTTAA
>JAYVGJ010000230.1:0-6761 GCA_043772375.1 Raineyaceae bacterium
TAAAAGCCGCTATTACGCCCAAAACAAAGGCAATTATGTACTCCTCTCCTAGCAATCCGACAGGAACGGTTTATACCAAAAGTGAGCTAAAAGCATTTGTAGACATTATAGCAGAGCATAAAGATATTTTCATTATTGCAGATGAAATATATGAATATATTTGTTTTGAAGACGAATATTTTAGTATTGGCGCATTTGAAAATGTTAGAAATCAGACCATTACGGTCAATGGGTTTTCAAAAGGCTACGCTATGACAGGCTGGCGTGTGGGCTACATTGGTGCAAACAAAGAAATTGCTGATGCTTGTATCAAAATGCAAGGACAATTTACTTCTGCTACTTGTTCTATTGCACAAAAAGCAGCTTATGCAGCCATTACGGGTGATATGAGCGTTACAAAAGAAATGAAAACCGCTTATTTGCGCCGTAGAGATTTGGTTTTATCTCTTCTCAAAGACATTGAAGGCATTAAAACATACATTCCACAAGGTGCTTTCTATATTTTTCCTGATGTAAGTGCTTTTTTTGGCAAAACAGACGGTAAATATACTATCAAAACTTCTAACGACCTTTGTATGTATTTGCTCAATGAGGCACACGTGGCACTTGTTGATGGCGAGGGTTTTGGTGCGCCAGAATGTGTGCGTATCTCGTTTGCAGCCTCTGATGAGGAATTAAAAGAAGCAATGAGAAGAATGAAGGAGAAATTAGCTTTGCTGAAATAGTTTTTTTCACCACATAGGCACATAGAAATACAAAATGCCTTAAATTTATCATTCAAGGCATTTTTTAATTAAAATTCTCCAAACCTAAAATACAATTTCTTTAAGACCTTTTTCTTTAAGATATTCATTGGCTTTGCTAAAATGTTTTGTACCCAAAAAGCCCTGCGCAAGCGGTGAAGGGTGTGGCGCATTCAAAATAAGATGCTTTTTAGCATCAATTACTGCACCTTTTTTCTGCGCATAAGCTCCCCAAAGCATAAAAACCAGGTTATTTTTCTCCTCTGAAATTTTCTTAATAACTGCATCAGTAAATTGTTCCCAACCTTTCTTTTGGTGTGAGCCTGCTTCTGTTGCACGTACCGTAAGTGTAGCATTGAGCAATAAAACGCCTTGTTCTGCCCAGCGTTCCAAGTTGCCAGACTTAGGAATTTCTGTGCCTATATCACTTTTTACTTCTTTAAAAATATTGACCAAAGAAGGCGGAACTTTAATGCCATCAGCTACAGAAAACGCTAATCCGTTTGCCTGACCTGCTCCGTGATAAGGGTCTTGCCCCAAAATAACTACTTTGGTGTCTTCAAAACTGCATTTTTCAAAAGCGTTAAAAATCTTATTTCCTTGCGGATAAACCGTTTGTGCGGCATATTCTTCCTTGACAAAAGTAATCAATTTCTCAAAATAAGCCTTCTCAAATTCGTCAGAAAGCATTTTTTTCCAAGATTCAGCAATTTTCACGTCCATTTTTATAGAGATTTATTTTTATGTACTAATTTAGATAATAACACTGCTGATTATTTTTTTAATACATTACTTGTCGTTCCGTAAGTACGACTTACGGCTATGAATGTTAAATCCTTTCAGGATTTCAATACAAATGAACGAATTTATAAATATCGTTGTCTAATTGTATTATAATTCATAATTCATAATTCACAATTCCTAATTATTTAAGTTCTTTTTCAGTAATTTCTTTTTTCCAAAGCTCTTTTCCATCTTTATCATAAATTTGAACATTTATTTTGCGTTCTTTTCTTTTCCCAGAAACATTAAAAGTAGCAAAATTACGTTGTGTAACCAGTGTCTTAGGCATTTGAAGCGTATTTCCTTCATCTTTATAGGTATGCACGCCAGAAGTAAGTGGCGAAATAGTAAAATCATACAAAGGATATTTTAATCCTTCTGATAATTTTGAGAGTTCTGTGTGATGCCTATCACCAGACACAAACAAAATACCATTTACCTCTAATTTTTTGAGATTATCCAACAAATACTGTTTTTCCTCCACAAAATTAGCAAAATTTTCTTTCTCTTGGGCAACATTTAAGATTTGCGCACCAGAAACAATAATCTTAAAAGTGGCAGGGCTTGCCGCTAAGGCATTTATTAGCCAATCAAGTTGCTGTTTGCCAAACATTTCTTTTTTTGCTACTTTATTGTTGTTTGCAGTACGAAAGTAACGGTCATCTAACATAAAAAACTGCACGTCAGCCCACGAAAACGTGTTTACAATACCTTTTTTATCAGGATTTGAAACGCCAGAATTTTGATTTGCCCAAAAAAGATTAAAAATCTCACTTGTCATATCTTTGTTATGAAAACTGCCATCAGAGTCATTAGGACCAAAGTCGTGGTCGTCCCAAGTGGCATAATTATGTGTAGAACCAAGCAAAGGCTGCATTTCAGGCAATGAGCGTGTGTGTGTGTAGCGGTAAAGCACGCCAGTACGTGTACCCCAATCCGCCTCACGCATATACGTGTTGTCGCCGCCCCAAATCATTAGGTCAGGTTTTTGCTTGCTGATACTTGTAAATATCTCATAATCAGCACCATAAGGCGTTCCTGGGCGGTCGTAAGGTGTGTCGTTTACATACATGCAACTCCCAAAAGCTATTTTAAATTCTGGTGGTTCTGTGCGGTATTGCCACAAAATTTGCGACTGAAATTCTAGAGGATAATTACGTTTTACTACTTTATTGTTGATATAAAGTTCGTATTCATATTTTTTTGAGGGTAAAACCTCGTCAGCTATGATTTTCGTGGCAAAACCAAAGTTTTTTTCTGTTAGGATTTCGTTTGTGAAGGATTTTTTTTGCGGAAGGTTTTTTTCCCAATAAGCAAATTTTACTTTTGCGGCTTCCTTTGTTTGTACCCAAAGTGCAACTTCTTTCATTTCAGAATAGCCTACCATTGGACCAGATTGCAATAATTCAGCTTGTGCGAAAATATTTTGCAGCGTGAAAATGCTTGACAAAACACTTAGTAATATAACTAAAATAAATTTTTTATTTTTTTTCATAAGATTTTTTATGATTATTTTTTGTCTAATTGTTTTCTAAAATTCAAATAATAACATTCGCAATTTCTTCATTTTTTATGGTAAAAAACTGTACTTCAATTTTCTTTTTTTCTACTAAATATTGTTGATACGCCTCATTGTAAGCAATTCTTTGTTGTAAAACATCTTCATATTGATTATTTAGACCTAGAATTAGCTCACAGACCTCACGTACAGCGTGATTTTGTCCTTCATTTGCAGAAACATAATCTCCTAAATTATTTTTTTTGATATATTCCAAAAAAAGCGGACTTGCATTTCTGCGCATTACGAAGCGTAAACCAACTTTATACGCCAAAGATAAGTCTAAAACATCATCAAAACAAAAGCTAACTTCATTATTTTCAATAAGATAATGCTTTCTAATATGCTCTAAAGCGTGTATTTTGTGGTCAAACCCAAAATAAACAGCGTCAAAACATTCTCTTTTAGCTAATTTGAAGGCAGAAAGATTATTTTCACCCGTAATAATGGCAGTGAAAGGGATTTTGCCAGTTTTGAGCCAATAAGAAAATCTAAGCAAATTCGTTCCCATAGAATCTGCTTCAGAGAACGTGCTATGCACATTTTCACCTTTGATGCCCGCATTAAAAACCCCGTCCCAATCAAATAAGAAAGCTTTTATGGTTACGAGTTTTTCGGCAATAGAAGAAAACGGCAGAGAAAACTCTCCACCGTTTTTTTCAAAAATAGCTGCAATATTTTCCATTTTATTTACTTTAAACCACCCCCAACCCCTCCTTCAAAAGGAGGGAGGCTTAAAAATCCCCCTCCTTTTGAAGGAGGGGCTAGGGGTGGTTGTTTAATTAACCAATCACGCCCAATTTCATCAAATCCTGAATATCTAGCATACCTTTTAGTTTGCCTTTTTCCGTAACTATCAGATTATCAACTGCTTTTTTCTTAATTATATCTACTGCAACGCCCAAAAGCGCATCAGCATCAATAGTAAGTGGTTCATTGAATTTTAATGTAGAAAGTTTAGTTTTCAAAACGTCTTTTCCATCTTTTTTAAGTAATCTACGTAAATCTCCATCAGTAAAAATGCCTGCAATATTTTTCTTATCATCAAGCACCGTAACCGCTCCAAAACCTGATTCAGTCATCATTATAACGGCATCAAGCACTGTATCAGCATCTTTCACAGTTGGGTTTTCTGTTTGCAGAATATCTCTCACACGCACTGTCATCAGTTTTGTGTGTTCTTCAAATTGCTTCGTTCCAAGTGCCGTAAAATTGTTGTCTGTGAGTTGTTTCATCAGTTTCCAAGGCACAGTAATAGTGTGTACGCCTAAGTCAAGGGCATTTCTTACGTGTTCTGCATTACGCACAGACGAAAACATAATTTTTGATTTGTATCCGTAAAAATTCACTGCATCAACGCATTGTTGCACAAGCCCCAAAGCGTCGTGTCCTTGGTCTTGCAAACGACCCACGAGCGGACATACATAGGTTGCACCTGCTGCCATAGCCATATAGGCTTGTTGAATGGTATAAACAAGGTGAATATTTACCATAAGTCCCTCATCAGTAAGACGTTTGCAGGCTTTTACGCCTTCCAAAGAAACAGGAATTTTGAAAACGGTTGTTTTTTTAGGTACACCAATTTTTATAAGGCGGTGTGCTTCTTTTACAATCTCGTCTGCATTGTCGCCAAGTGCCTCTACTTGTAGGATAGGCACCATTTTAGCAAGTTTTAGGATAGTTGCATCTACGTCTGCGTGTCCGTCACGGTGCATAAAAGTAGGCGTAGTCGTTAGCCCAGTCAAAAAGCCTAATTTGAAGGCTTCTTCAATTTCTTTGATGTCTGCTGAATCTAAATAAAGTTCCATTTATAATGATTTGAGGGTAATTTTTGAAAAAACTTTGATAAGATATTTAAGCAATTACGAATTATCAATTACGAATTACGAATGAATACAAAATGCTAAAGCTAATTATTAAATGTTCTCTTATTTTTGACAAATTTACAAGAAATTTTTAGTTTTTTGATACAAAAAGTAAAAAAGTAAAAAAACATTTATTTATTTTTATGTAAATCAGCAAAAAATGTGGTAATAATGTATCAATTAGCAAGGTTATTGTCATTTTTGAATGTACTTTTACACTTTAAAAAATCATATAGTAGTGTATTGTACTATTGATTTCTCATTATTTTTGCGTACCTTTGCGGAAAATATTTTTATGACAAACTTTTTAGATTTTAAGTTTAATAAGCAAATTCTTAGCGCAATAGCGGATTTAGGCTACGAAACACCCACAGAAATACAGCAAAAAGCTATTCCACTCGCAATGGCGGGACATGACCTTTTTGGTATAGCGCAAACAGGCACAGGCAAAACTGCCGCTTATATGCTCCCTATTTTGATGAAAACAAAATTTGCACAAGGCGTAAACCCTCGTGCGCTTATCCTTGCGCCTACACGTGAACTTGCTATACAAATAGGAGAAGCTATTACAGAACTAACCAAATATACAGATTTGCGCCATACTGTCATTTATGGCGGTAGTGCTATCAAATTTCAGATAGAAGATATTAGGAAAGGTATTGATATTTTGGTTGCCACACCAGGACGACTAATGGACATTTATTTTAGAGAAGAGCTGATACTCAAAGACTTAAAAACACTTGTCTTAGATGAAGCAGACCGTATGATGGATATGGGATTTATGCCACAAATCAGAAATTTGCTGGAAATTATCCCTAAAAAACGCCAAAATATGCTGTTCTCTGCCACTATGCCTGAGAGAATAATCAAACTTTCAGAGGAGTTTTTGGAGTTTCCTATGTACGTAGAGGCAAGTCCGCAGGCAACCACCGCCCAAACTATTGCACAAATTATTTATGAAGTGCCTAATGCTCGTACCAAAATATCCCTTTTGGAGCATCTGCTACAAGATGAGGCAGTTTTTACGAAGGTAATAGTTTTTACACGTACCAAAACAAGTGCTAATAATGTTTTTAAATACATTAGTCGCAAAATAGGTGAGGATAAGGTAAGAGTAATACACGCTAATAAAGACCAAAATGCCCGTATCAATGCAATGGACGCATTTAGAAACGAAAATGTACCTGTTTTGATAGCTACTGACGTTGTGGCACGTGGCATTGATGTCAGTATGGTGAGCCACGTAATTAATTTAGATGTGCCTGTCATATATGAAGAATACGTACATAGAATTGGACGTACTGGACGTGCTGGAAATTCTGGACTTGCTATTACATTTGTCAATGAGGCAGAAGTTTATCATATCCAAAAAATAGAAAAAATCATCAAAATGACCATTCCAAGAGAGAAAATGCCTACGGAAACCATTCTTTTTGAAACTGAATTTGAGGAAAAACAAACTATGCTTATGGAAATTGACAGGCAACATAAGAAAGAAGACCCTACTTTTCAGGGAGCTTTCCACGAAAAAAAGAACGTGATTGTTGCCAAAAAACGTACCAAAGCACCTCTCAAAAATTCAAAGAAATTTAAACAGACAACAAAAAGGAAAAAATAATGCAACCAATTTACAATATGGGTGACATTTTCACTTTATTGAAAATATCAATTTTAACACAGAATTTTATTCTGTTTTTCCGTGTTTATATATCAATAAAACAAATAATTTATACTTTTAAAGATAAATTTAAAAATTTTATTTTAGAATAAATCTTAAAATTATGATTTTTCAAAAATGTCACCCATATTGAA
>JAYVGJ010000231.1:0-4948 GCA_043772375.1 Raineyaceae bacterium
ATACCAGCAGGCAAAGTACCAACACTTACAGACCAAGCAGGCGTACCAGAAAGCCCAATTTGGGTAAGAGTTTGTGTGTAAGCAGTACCAATTGTTCCATTAACAAGCGTAGCAGGATTTATGGTAATACCAGCACAAACCACCGCAAAAGTATAACCTTGTGTCAAGCTACAAGTACCTTGTGTAGCAGTTACGGTATAAGTAGCTGATGCCGTTGGCACAGTAGGTGTGCCAGAGATAATACCAGTAGTTGATGCAATAGCAAGACCAGCAGGTAAACTAGATACAGTATAAACAACACTTTGCGTATTGCCAGTAACGCCAGCATTTAAACTATAAGCAGTACCAACGGTTGCTCCAGTAGCACTTGTAACACCAAACACAAGTGTAGGACAAACAACAGAATAGTTATAAACGGCTGTACCAGTACAACCACCAATACTTGCCGTAGCAGTAATGGTAAAAGAAGTAGCTGCCGTAGCAGTTGTTGGTGTACCAGAAATAACACCTGCACTAAGCGTAACTCCCGCAGGCAAAGCACCACTTGTAACCGCATACGCATAAGTAGCACCACTTACACCACTTGCACCTAATGTAATGCTACTAATAGTAGTACCAACTACATAACTTTGTGCTGTAAGCGTGGGTGTAACCGTAGTAGTAGGACAAACCACCGCAAAAGTATAACCTCGTGTAAGGCTACAAGTACCTTGTGTAGCGGTTACAGTATAGGTAGCTGATGCAGTAGGTGTAGTAGGCGTACCAGAGATAATACCAGTAGCTGATGCAATAGAAAGACCAGCAGGCAAACTAGATACAGTGTAAACAACACTTTGCGTATTGCCAGTAACACCAGCATTTAAGCTATAAGCAGTACCAACGGTTGCACTAGTAGCACTTGTAACACCAAATACAAGCGTAGGACAAGCCACCACAATAGAATATGTTTTAGTTTGTGTACAAGTACCATCTGTTACGCTTACTGTAATGTTAGCTGTACCTGCCGCAGTAGGAGTTCCAGAGATAATACCAGTAGCACCTGCAAGTGTAACACCTGCAGGCAAAGTACCAACACTCACAGACCAAATAGGTGTACCTGCAAGACCAGTTTGCGTTACAGTTTGGGAGTATGCAGTACCAACAGTACCACCTGCAAGACTTGCAGGGCTAATAGTAATAGTAGGACAAGAAATAATTTGGCGAATACGCTGATTAAAACTATCTGGAATATAAATGTCTGTTCCACTTATGCACACACCATTAGAGTAAAGTCCAGCAGCTGTAGCAAGACCACCATCACCACCAAAACTACTTCCATTTCCTGCAACAGTTGTAATAATACCTGTACTTACAGTTATTTTACGGATACGAAGATTAGATCTATCTGCAATAAAAACATCTCCACTTGTATTTACATCTATACCAAAAGGATTATTAAGAGTAGCAGCAGTAGCAAGGCCACCATCACCCGAAAATGAACTTGTACCTGTTCCAGCCACAGTCGTAATAATACCTGTACTAGTTGTTATTTTACGAATACGAGATCCACCAAATAGTGATAGGTAAAGATTGCCACTAGGGTCTAATGCTATACCGAAAATATTATCTAGTGTAGCACTAGTTGCCGCTCCACCATCACCCGAAAATCCAGTTACGCCTGTTCCAGCAATAGTGGTAACAATATTTGTACTTGCTGCTATTTTGCGAATGCGTTTATTGTTTCTATCAGCTAGATAAATATTACCACTAGCATCTATGTCTATACTACTAATAGAGAAAAATGTAGCTGATATAGCAGCTCCACCATCACCCGAAAATGAACTTGTACCTGTTCCAGCAATAGTAGTGATAATACCTGTGCTAATAGTTACTTTGCGTATAACATTATCTTGAGAAAAATAAATATCCTGATTAGCATCTACTTGCATTCCAGTAACATTATTTATTTGAGCTGAGGTAGCCAATCCACCATCACCAGTGTAGCCAGCTGTACCTGTGCCCACAATGGTAGTAATAATACCAGTAGCAGCTGTTATTTTACGGATGCGGTTTCCTGCATACTCTGCTATATACTTATCACCATTTCCTAACACTACCATATGTGTTGGAAAATTAGTAGTTGCGGCAGTAGCAAGCCCACCATCTCCCGTAGAAGTATTTGTACCATTTCCGCAAATAGTAGAAATATTTTGCGCATTAAGGCTGCCGTAGCCCAAAAGTAGAGAGAAAAACACAACAAAAGCACGCATTAGGCTTGTGTTTGTTCTCATTCGTGTAGTTATATACACGCTAAGTGTATGTGTTGTTGCTTGCCCAAAGGGTAGCAAAGAGTTGTTTGTTTTCACTGTTGTAGTTGTTTATAAAATATTTAAAAAATTGAATGGTTATTTAGATAATGATTTGTCTTTTGTGATTTTTAAATTTTAGACTTTTTACCTACCACAAACTTACACACTTGGTCACCTTTTTCCAAAAAATAAACGTTACAAAATGTTACATCTTTTTTAAGTGCAATAAAATGACGTTTTTTAGGCTTTTTTTCTTAGAATAATGCAATAATTATTATGCTCATTTTTTAGGGTTTCTGGTATTTTATCTTTTTTAGGTACAAAAAGCAAAAAACACTTTCCAAAATCTTACATTTGGAAAGTGTTTTTTAGTCACAAAATACTTTGTTTTTCTTAAAAATATTAATTTGCTTCGTCTTTTATCTTTATTTCTTGGAGCAAAACATACAGTTGTTTTTCTGTTTCTACACTCATTTTCTTACGAAGTCGTAGCTTGTTTACTCTCAAACTATCATATTTAATATTCATCACTTGTGCTATTTCCTTGTTTTGCATATTGGCACGTATATAACCGCACATACGTAAATCCATCAATGAAAGCGTTGGATATTGCTTAGAAAGTTGTATAAAAAAATCTGCGTGTGTATTCTCCACATAGTTTTTGAACTTATTAATATCATTTCCTAGATTAAGCTCATCTTTGACTACATTGACAATTTTTTGTGCCTGCAAACGCCCTTCTTCATTGTGTTGTGTGATAAGTGCTAATTCTATCTCTAGTTTTTCCAAAACATTTGTTTTCTGCGTTACTAATAGCTTTATTTCTATGATTTCTCTTTCGTGCAGGGCAATATTTTCTTCAAATTGTTGTTGTTTTAATTGGGAAATTTCTGTGTCTGCTTTTCTTTTTATTTTAGCATTTTTGAGACGAATACGGTAAATAATCACAAAAAAAGTAAGTGCTATGATGCCCGCCAGAGCTGACAAAAAAATTATCCAAGAAATAAGTTTTTGACTGTTAACATTGTTTTCTAACAATTTATTTTGGGTATCTTTTTGTTCAAATTCGTATTTAGATTGCATCAAAGAAATTTTTTCTTGCCCTTGTAGCGTATTTAGGGAATCCCGTAGATGTTTAGCCAAAGTTTGGTATTTGTAAGCCTTATCAAAATCTTTGGTGTTGTCATATAATTTTACAAATCCTTCATAAAGTTTTATTTCAGTTTCATAACGGCTAATACCCATCACAGTTTTTAGTATCAACTCTTTATCTTTGTATAACTGATATGCTTTTTGGTAATATTCATTAGCTTTTGGATAGTTTTTTAGGGCATTATAGCAATTTCCTAGTTGTATAGTGGTAGTGATAAGGTTGCTAAATTCATCATATTTAAGGCTCATTTTCATATCTTCTTCAAGGAGCGGAATGGCATTTTCATAGTTTTTTTTATCCATCCACACATCACCCAAATTGCCTTTAATGATACCTATCCAAGCACTATCTTTTTCTTGTTCTGCATTATAAAGTGCTTCTTTAAGGTATTTAAAAGCATTTTCAGTATCTCCTAATTGCCTGTACGAAATACCTATATCACTTATTATATTACTTTTTTTGCCTGTCCATTCTTTTTGATTTTTCAATATATCTAGGCTTTTCACCCAATATTCTATGGCTTGTCTAAAGTTTTTGATTTCATAATTCATCAACCCCAAAGAAACATAAACGCCTATTTTCAAGACATCTTTTTTATCTCCTAAAAGTTGCTCATCTTTAATATTATCTATCAAATCAAGTGCTTTCAAATTATATTCAGAGGCTTTTGTATAGTTGCCTATTTTCTTATAGATTTTGTCTGCAATATCTGTATGATGCATAATAACAAAATCTTGCCTATCATATTTTTGTGCTTCTTCTAAATACTGCTGATAAAATCCTTGTGCGGTGATGTATTCTTTGCATTGCTCAGAGGAGTAAATGGCAGCTCGTAACTCTATAATACGTATCCAATCAGTATTTTCATTATTTTTAAATTTTTGATAATGCTTTTCCAACGTCAAATCTAGCAATTTGAGTTTTTGGGGGGCATTGATTTTCCTGTAATAGGCATACAAAATGTGAGCAGTATTCAGGAAAGGGTATAATTTATCTGTTTTGGACAAAAAATCTTCCAATATTAAAAAAGTTTTCTCTTTATCCTTGTCTTCCTGTAACGCATTTGCAAACAAAATATATTTTGCGACAGGGTCATACTTTTTGCTTTCTTCTAAGGTTTCTATTAGCTTTTGTTGGCTAACAGAAACCTTTTTAGTAGATTGTGCAAAAGAAGGTAAGTGAAAAAATGTATATAAAATAATGAATGTATATGTAAAAATTTTCAAAATATTTTTTTAATAAATTTAATTATGTGAATATATACAAAAAGTCAAGAAATAAAAAGCACTTCTCAAACCTAACATTTGAAGAGTGTTTTTTGTTATCCTTATTTTTCATCAATATTTTTCAATACATTAAAAAACTACTTTTTCTTATTCAAACACGCAATAGTTAGCTGTATTCAAATTAGGGCTTCCGCATCTAATTTGACACTTTTAAGACTTTTTATCCAATTTAATTGGGAAAATTAGATACTAAATTTATAAAAAGTGGTTTTGGTGTGAAA
>JAYVGJ010000232.1:0-2027 GCA_043772375.1 Raineyaceae bacterium
ATATAATGGTATGGCGTGGTCGCCAAAAGGCTCATTAGCAATAACTTTGGTAACTGCAAGTTATTACTAAACAATTTGCAACAGAATTTTTACAGCAACTTTTACTTTTTCTAATTATTTTTAAAAACCTTTAAGAAAAATTAGGAATATGCTTATTTTTCTTTATTTTTGGGAAAGTTTTATGTTTAATCAGAATCTATTACCAAAATCATCAAAAACATTTGAATTATGAAAAAAGTACTTTTATCCCTCATTATGTGTGCATGTGTGAGCGTAAGTTATGCTCAAAAAGCAAAAAAATTCAATGCAAAAGCAGCAGCGAAAGTTTTTTGTGCTTGTACCACAGAGTTTGCAAGTGGCTTGCACCCAACTGTCGTTACTATGATGCACGAAATGGCTACAAAAGGTGAAAAAGTAGCAGAAGAAAACTTCAAAAATGCGTTAATTGCAATGCCAGAGCCAGAAAGAAACAAAGTAATGGCAAGTGTAGAAAAAGATATAGAAGAAAAAGGCAAAAAATTCAATGTGTGTATTGATGGTTTAAAAGCTAAATATGGTGATTTGGACGAAAAACAACGCAAAAAAATGATTGCTAAACTAGACAAAATGAAAGGGTGTGAACTTGCTGACGAGTTTGCGCACATGATGGACAAGAAAAAATAATTTTATTGGGTTTGATAACCTCAAAATAACTAATTATAGCCTCTTAGATGCAGTTAAAAGCCTCTAAGAGGCTAATATAATTTTATATGAAATTGTATTTATACCAAAATGCTAAATGAGATATTTTTTATTACTTATTCTTTTATTGCTTTTTAGTGTTGCTGATGTACTTTTGGGGTCAGTTTATATTCCTTTTGAGAAGATTTTAGCGGCTTTTTTTGAAAATAATCAAGAAATCAACCAAAATCTTACAGAAAGCATAAGTACACAAAATATGATTACACAAAACATTGTTTTTCAGTTACGTTTGCCAAAATTATTAACGGCTATTTTGGTGGGTGCAGGGCTATCTGTGGCAGGTCTTCAGATGCAAACATTATTTCAAAATCCATTGGCAGGTGCATCAGAAATGGGCGTTTCAGCAGGTGCAGGGCTTGGGGTGGCAGTGGTTACACTTACTTCTATTACGTCTGGGCTTACTTTTGTACGAAATTGGGGCTTTTCTCAAAGTTGGCTAGTCGTAATAGCTGCTATTTTGGGTGCCATTCTCGTAATGTTGCTGATTTTAACGCTTTCTCTAAGACTAAAAAATAATGTAGCTTTGCTCATTGTGGGCTTGATGACAAGTAGCGTAGTGATGTCTGTGGTGGGTTTGTGGCAGTATTTTAGTAGTCCAGAGGAACTGCAAAGCTATATGACTTGGACCTATGGCAGCCTTAGCGGACTGAACAAAAACCAAGTAATAGTGCTTTTTATATGTGTTTTGGTAGGTTTACTGATAGCTGTTACCATTTTAAAACCATTAAATGCTTTTTTGCTTGGCGCAAATTACGCCCAAAGTATGGGTGTACGTGTGCGTAATGTACGTTTGCGTATTATTTTGAGTACCAGTATTTTAGCAGGTGCAATTACGGCTTTTTGTGGTCCTATTGGTTTTGTGAGCATAGCAGTTCCGCATTTGGCACGTACTTGGCTAAAAACAACTAATCACCTTGTTTTGATGCCTATTTGTGCGCTTTTGGGAGCTATTTTGCTTATTTTATGTGATATTTTGAGCAGAATTTTGTCTGAAAACTATATTTTGCCTATCAATACCATTACCTCGCTTTTGGGTGCGCCAGTAGTTATTTTGATGATTTGGAAGAGGAACTAATAAATTGTGAATAAATATTTTTTATTTTTTCTGATAATTAGGAAAAAATGATTTATTTTGATAAAAATCAGAAAAAATATAGCATTATGGATTTGTAGAGATAAGGCACTGCCTTATCTAACGACAAACAATCACGACAAAATAATAGCACATAAATACGCAAAAATACAACGAGTTCAGATAAGGCAGTGCTTATCTAACGACAAACAAT
>JAYVGJ010000233.1:0-15492 GCA_043772375.1 Raineyaceae bacterium
GGGGAGCTTTGTTCCCCTCCTTTTCAAGGAGGGGTTAGGGGTGGTTTTGAAGTATTTATAACATAACTTATTCATTATCAGGATATAAAAACTCTAATATATATCATTCCAAGAGGGTAAACTCTTTTGGAATGATTGCGTTTTTAAGATAGTAAGTATTTGATTATCATTTTTTTAATTAAATATTTTGTCAAATAAGTAGGTTTTAGTAATTAGTTGATGTGTTGATAGTATTTAAAATGATATGTAAAACCTCACCATTAGCGTTTTGTATTCATTCACAACTCACAATTCACAATTCATAATTACCTACATACAATCAACTAAAAAAATACGAACTTGAATAGTGAATTAGTTATTAATTCTACGCCAGAAGGGGTGCGTATTGCCCTTTTGAAAGACAAAAAAATTGTAGAATACCATATTGAGGAAACTGGAAGTAATTTTGGAGTAGGAGATATTTATTTAGGAACTATTCGTAAGATAATGCCTGGGCTAAATGCCGCTTTTATTGATATAGGGTACGAAAAAGATGCTTTTTTACACTATCTTGATTTGGGCGCAAATGTGCCTTCATTGCTAAAATATACCAAAGACACTATTGCCAAAAGGCAGCAAACACACAAATTAGATACTTTTACGCTTGAGCCACCTATTGAAAAAATAGGCAAAGTAACGCAAGTGCTTAACCGTAATACACCAATTCTTGTTCAGATAACCAAAGAACCCATTTCTACAAAAGGACCTCGTTTATCTTGCGAAATCTCTATTGCAGGGCGTTATATGGTGCTTGTGCCATTTGCTAGTTCTGTCAATATTTCTAAGAAAATAGCTTCAAAGGAAGAAAGAAATAGGCTTTTAAGGCTGATTAGTTCTATCAAACCTAAAAATTTTGGCGTGATTGTGCGCACTGCCGCAGAAGGCGTTGAGGTAGCAGAACTTGATACAGATTTGCGTGATTTGGTAGAAAAATGGGAAACTGGTTATAATAAATTGCGTGATGCAATGCCTCGTGACAAGATTTTGGGCGAAATAGGGCGTGTAAGTTCTATTTTGCGTGATATGTTGAATGATAATTTTGATAGCATTTTGGTAGATGATAAAGCTATTTTTGAAGAAATAAAAGCTTTTGTAAAAATTATCTCACCAAAACACGAAAAAATAGTCAAATTTCATAATTCAAAAGTGCCTATTTTTGAACTTCTGAACATAGAAAAACAACTTAAAAGTTTGTTTGGAAAAACAGTTAGTTTGCAAAAAGGCGGTTATTTGGTCATAGAACACACAGAAGCATTACACGTAATTGACGTGAATAGTGGCAACAAATCAACAGCGCAAGAAAGTCAGGAAGAAACAGCACTTGCCGTAAACCTTGAAGCAGCAGCAGAAGTCGCTAGACAGCTTCGTATGCGTGATATGGGCGGTATTGTGGTAGTGGATTTTATTGATATGAAACGTGCTGAATACAAATTACAAGTATTTGAAAAAATGCGCCAAGCAATGGCAGAAGACCGTGCCAAACATACTATTTTGCCTATTACAAAGTTTGGACTGATGCAAATCACACGCCAAAGAGTGCGCCCAGAAATGAACATCAAAACCCTAGAAGATTGCCCTACTTGTGCAGGAACAGGCAAAATTGGTTCTAGCATCTTGATTTCTGATAACATTGATTTAATGCTGGCACACGTTTTGGAAAAGCAAAATGAAGCGGGAATTACGCTCACTTTGCACCCATTTTTAGTAGCTTATTACACAAAAGGCTTTCCTTCTAGGCGTGCAAAATGGTTTTTCAAATACAAAAAATGGATAAAAATTATTGCAGATAACTCCTTGTCTATCAATGATTTCAAATTCAAAAATAAAGAAGGCATTGAAATAGAACTAGAAAAATTCTAAAAAATTCTGCGTTGTTGTTTGTGAAGACACAAACAAAGGCTTTTTGAAAAATATCCCTGAAAAAAATTACAAGTATTCCTCAAAATACGCAAAAAGTGTTATTCTGATTGTCAGAATAACACTTTTTTAATTTACGTGATGATTATTTTTATGAAACTACTTTGAAAATCAAATTTGCGGCAAGTTTTGCGGTTTGCTCATCTCTATCAAATTGCGGATTAAGTTCTGCAATATCAAAAGCAATGATTTTGCGGGTATTTGCAAGGTAATCTAAAAGCGCAAAAACCACCTCTGGATAGACACCTTCCCCGTTTGTGGCACTCACAGCTGGCGCAAAAGCAGCCGCAAAAACGTCCATACAAACCGTAATATAAAGAGCATCTTTGTCAGCTACAAAATATTCTAATTTTTCTAATAATTCTGCTAAATAGTGCATATTTACCCTATTTGAGAGGATATATTCTGCACCAATTTCTTTTGCATTATTGAAAACTTTGGTTGTGTTGCTTTGTTTTTGAATACCAATAGCCAAATAATGAAATGGCATAGCATTTTTGTCGCAAAGTTCAGAAATCTGCAAAAAAGGCGTACCAGAATTGCCTTTCCCTGTTCTGCTAACGTTTCCATTAGTTGTATTATCTTTGTAGCTGCGAGTGTCCAAATGTGCATCAAAATTGATAATACCCACATTTAGCTGATGTTTTCTTGCGAAATGATGAATGCCTAAATAATGCCCATAGGCTACCTCGTGTCCGCCACCCAAAACAATACTTTTGTAGCCTTTGGAAAGAATATAATCAATTTTTTCGCCTAAATCCACCTGTGCATCTTCCAAAAAATCACCCAAACACACCACATCACCAATATCAATAATTTTACTTTTATCAGAAAGATGATAAGGAAGATTAGCAAGTGCTTTTCTGATATGTTTTGGAGCTTCACTTGCGCCAATACGCCCCAAATTACGTTTTACGCCCTCATCACAACAAAAGCCTGTAATGACGTAGCTAACAGCATCATTTGCAGATACAGGCGTAAAATCTGGGCTATTGATAGGGAGTATTTGTATGGCTTGATGCCAACGGAAACCCTCACGCCCGTCTAGCGTGTCTGTGCGTCCTTGCCAAAGTTTTTTGTTGGGTATTCTATACATTACATTTTTTAATTATGAATTGTAAGTTGTAAATTATGAATGAATACAGTTTTAGAGTGTTTTTGACCACCTAGGAATAAGTTGTTAATAATATCTTGGTTTCAAAGTTTACATAGTTATTTTTTAACCGCAAAGACGCAAAGAAAAGGCGCAAAGTACGCAAAGAAATACAAAAAAATTAGTACCAACCTTGCGTTCTTTGCGTGTATTTAAACTTTGCGCCTTTGCGGTAAAATTAGGACTTTATTTACAATGTCTTACTTAGTTTGTGAAAATACAACCCAAAATCACGACAAATAGGGCGGTTTGAAATTGTCTGTAAAGCAAATTAATAGCAAAATTTGACTTCTTTAAAGTGATAATAGTGCAATTTATTATTTTTTTTGATACAAAGTTTACCTATTTCATCAACACCAATAATTTCACCTTCAAAAGTGCCTTCAACATCTTCAAACATAGCTTTTTCTTGATAACGGTACATATTTTGCAAATATTCAAATTTTATTAAGGCTTTTTTATTTTCTTTCAACTGAAAATAGCGTTTTTCTAAGCAAGAAAGTAGTTCCTCTACGCATACACACACATTATACGTATTTGCGGTAGCATCTACACTAGCATTTGCACTAGCACTAGCACTAGCGTTTGTGGCAAGTAGGAGAGAGGTGGCGGTGGGAATATTGAAATGTAATTGGTTGATATTAAGACCTATACCAATAATAGAATAAATTATATTTTTTCCTGAAAGAATATTTTGTATCAAAATTCCGCTTACTTTTTTATCATCAATAAAAATATCATTTGACCATTTTATTTTGACAGAATTATTATCTAAATCATCTAAAATATTATCTTTTATTTTAGAAGAAACAAAATCAAAAATCCCCAGAGCTACGACCATATTTAGCCAAAATTGCTCATTTGCATCAAGGAAATGCGGTTTTAGAATAAGAGAAAGTGTAATGTTTTCGTTTGGATTAGCGTCCCAAGTGTTGCCTGCTTGTCCTTTTCCTGCGGTTTGGTTGTCTGTAATAATGAGTGTACCATCAAACAAAGTTCTTTCTAAAACCTTTTCTGAACTTTTATCTGATAGCATTTGCAGGGCATATTCATTGGTTGAAAGACATTCTGGTAAATAAATGAGTGATTTACCAAAAAATAAAGTAGAAAAATTGTACAATTTTTTGTATTTTTGTGTTTTGATACTGAAAAATAGTTGTGAATTAAATATAAAAAGTTGTTAATCAACCAATTATATAAATACTGTTCGTAATTATTTTTAAACGTAACAAAAAAACCATCAAAAAAAAAGAAAAAAGTGAATTTTGATAAATTAGATTGTTGTAATTATTACTACGCTGTATTTAATTCACAATTCACAATTTACAATTCACAATCATTAATAAAGTCAAATGAAAAAAAGTAGAAAAGAAAAAGAGCCTACAAGCCTTTCAGCAGAACTTTTGAGCCAAGCAGTGGCAAAAGGAATGCAAGATAAAAAAGCGCAAAACATTGTTATTATGGATATGCGTCACGTAAAACAAGCTATGGCGGATTTTTTTGTGATATGTACGGGTGGTTCTGATACACAATTAGATGCCATTGCGGACTCAATAGAGAAAGAAGTAGTAGAAATTGGCAACGAAAAGCCTTGGCACAGAGAAGGAATGCAAAACCGTGAATGGATTTTGCTGGATTATGTCAATGTGATTGCACACGTTTTTAAGAAAACAAAAAGAGATTTTTTTGCCCTAGAAGAACTTTGGGCAGATGCGAAAATCACGCAAGTTGCCTCTGATAATTAAATGATAACTTTCCAAAAGTTACCAACTTTTGGAAAGTTTAGCAAATGTTTTTCTTCATTTTTTTGTAATTGACAAAAAAATGTGTATTTTTGGTAAAGTTTAGTTGAGATTAGGAAATAATAATCAGTTAAGAATAATTTTAAAAGTGTTTAAAAAAGTGTTTGATATGAGAAAATTTATTGCTTTCGTTCTTTTGTTTAGTTCAATAATGATGCTTAGTTCTTGCGTTACGTATGTGGGCAGACGTGGTCGTGGATATGATTCACAGACTTGGACACCAAAAAAATATGGAGAAGTGCCTTTGCGTAGCTTTACGGGTTATCCTCGTGGAAGCAGAAGATAGTTATTTTAACAGTTGTGAGTTTTGAGTTGTGAGTTAATATAATATAATATATTGATAATCAATTTAGTACACATCAAGACGTAAATTTAATCATAGCAATTTTATAATAATTATTATTTATAATAATGTCAAAAATTATCAAAATCTTTATTTTTAGTATTTGTGCAATATTTTTACTAGAATCTTGTACGCCTTCTTTTAAGAAAAGGCGCAAGGGCGCACCGCCAAAATCTGGAAAAATTCCTTGCCCAGTCAAAGACTGCTAAAATAGTTGTGAGTTGTAAGTTATGAATTGTGAGTTAATACAAAATACTGATAATCAATTTATTATGAACTTCCACATAAAGACATAAAAATCAAGTAAAAGAAGTAATACCTCTGCAATTGCATCTGCAAATGTACGTGTATTGCTTCTTTTTTGTGTGTTCATTTTGTTTAAGCTACAAAAAATACCAAAAACCATTGTTTGTATTTTCACAAATAACTATTATACAAATAACTATTATACAAATACTCTAAAATCTATGAAAAAACTTATTATTGCCTTAGATGGCTATTCTGCTTGTGGCAAAAGTTCTACGGCAAAGCTCGTAGCAGCACAATTAGGCTATTCTTATATAGATACTGGGGCTATGTACCGTGCCGTTACACTTTATTTTTTGGATAATTACGTGGAACTAACCAATCCAAAAGCCATTAAAACTGCCTTAGATAAGATAAATATCACTTTTGAACACAACCCTCTCACACAACTTAGTGATACTTTTCTTAATAATCTTAATGTAGAAGATGAAATCAGGAAAATGTATATCTCCCAGAATGTCAGCCAAGTAAGTGCTATTACGGAGGTGCGCAAGGCAATGGTGGCACAACAACAAAAAATGGGTAGGAAACGGGGTATTGTGATGGACGGCAGAGATATTGCGACAACTGTCTTTCCTGATGCAGAAGTAAAAGTTTTTATGACAGCGGACACCGTTATACGTGCCTCACGCCGCCAAAAAGAACTTTTTGCAAAAGATGAGATTGTTGATTTGGATATTATTCTAGAAAATATCAAAAAAAGAGACAATATAGATTCTACACGTGAGGAAAGCCCCCTTAGAATGGATAAAGAGGCTTTTTTGTTGGACACGACCTTTATGACTGTTGATGAGCAAGTGGATATAGTTTTGCAATTAGCCACCAGCAAAATGATAGCCATTAACAAAGAATTAGGAATTGCAAATTAGGAATTATAAATTTATTTTTTTAGGAAAAATTTAGAAAAAATTTGAAAAGAAAAAAATAAAAGCTATCTTTGCACCTCAATTTTATAAGTATGCTTCTTAAGTTTTAGAGTATATTTTTTGAATATAATTTTGAAACAAAGTTTTAAGATAAAGTTTTTTATATTGTTTTACATATAAACCCCCAAATATACGAATATGGCAGTAACAAGATTACAGCGCAAAGACCGCAAGAATGTGGCTCGTGCAAAAGCAAAAGTAGCAAATATCTCTCGTTTGATGACAAAACCAGCTATTAAAGAAGTTGATATAGAAGCAATCAAAGCAGAATTTGCAGCTAAAAAAGCAGCTAAATAATTGTGATTACTTAGTTAAATCTTATGAATGACAAGTTTTTGTTTCAAATAAACAAATCTCCTCAATAAAAATCCCTTTTAATTCAATTTAAAAGGGATTTTTATTTTATAAATTACAAAACCTAGTCGTAGTGTCCCACTACGACTGCAAAAGGTGTATTGAGCGTCCCGCTCCTATATTTACTACACAAATAAGCGGGACGCTTGAATACATTGAACAAGTCGTAGTGGGACACTACGACCAGAAAACTTTTCCGAAATTTAAGCCGTTCTTAGTATAGTTGCGAGTCCGTAATGGGATTTAAGCAACAGCTAAAGTACTTTCAAAGCAAATATTGTATTTTTCTGCTTGTTTACGTAGGTTGATAAGTGCGTAACGCATACGTCCAAGTGCCGTATTGATGCTTACGTTGGTAGCTTGTGCTATTTCTTGAAAACTCATATCAGAATAATGACGCATAATAAGCACTTCTTTTTGTTTTTTTGGTAGTTCTTCTACCAACTGACGCACTTTTTCGTTTATTTCGTTGCGTATTTGTGTATCTTCAAAAGATTCCTGTATTTGGTGCATGCCGCTTGAAAACTCATTTTGGGTGTCAAGTTCTGTAGTTGGATAGCGTTTGTTTTTCCTAAAATGGTCAATAGCAATATTATGCCCAATACGAGTAATCCAAGAGGCAAATTTGCCTTCATCATTATATTTTCCTTGCGTAATGGTGCGTACTGCCTTGATAAAAGTTTCTTGCAATAAATCCTGTGCCACATCTTTGTCCTTGACAATCAAGTAGATAGTATTTTGTACTTTCATTTGGTAGCGTTTAAACAATTTTTCAAAAGCTTGTTCGTTTCCATTGGCATAAAGTGCTACAAGTACGCTGTCGCTGATTATTGGATTTTTCATAATGATGTGGTTGTTGGATAATTTTGTGATTTATTAGCTGTTGCTTTAAACACTTATTTTGTGTCGTATGCCAATCTTTATTACAAAACCGTTCCAAAAATCAAAAAAAGTCCAAAAAAATCATTAGAAACCCAAAATACTTTATTTAGAACATAAAAAAGCACTTTTTTTATTCTAGAAAATTTCTTTAAAGAAACTTTCTAATTCTATTTTGCCAAAATACTGTACGTAAACGGACACTTTTCATAGAAAAGCGGACACTTTTTTGTGTGTTTATGAAACTAAATAAAAAGCCTTTCCAAAATTTGGAAAGGCTTTTGTTTATTTATTCAGAAGTTACTGTTATCTCTTCTCTTAGCTTCAAACCAATAGAATACCTTTCTAGTTCAACCCTATTGATATTTTCTAAGATAAAATGGACTTTACCTAGTTCATTTATTGGTAGTGTTCCAAGTTGGATAATTACTTTACTTTTATTTTTTTCTCTAAAATCAACTTTAATCTGATTATCACTAATTATATTTTCATTGTTGCAAATTTTTAAATGCAAAATTTGCGTACTATCATCATTAGTTTCTTTGTTTATGAAAGCAGCTACTGTTAGTCGTGGAATTAGTATAGGAAAAGCCTCTGCCGTTATATCTTCCAAAATATTTATTATTGATAAATTGCCTGTTTCACTATCTCTAATGGCTCTATCTGCTACTAAAAGTGACTGTAAAGTTATCATAATTCTATTTTTTGGGTGTTTCCTATTTCTGAACTCTCTATAAATTGTTTTCTGTTTTTAAAACTTTGCCCTAAGTCAGCAATTTTAAAAATTTCATACGGTTTTTGTCTGGCAAAATATATCTGTCTTAAATCTATAAACCATTCAAAATTTATAACACCTTGATTTTTAAGAAAATCAAATGTAGCATTATCATCTTTAAGAATAATAGCAACGTACAAAGAATATGCCGTTACTAACTCCTCCATTTTTTCAATTTCTATTTTTGCAATATCCAAAAAACTTTTAATCAATGAATTCGTAGTGTAATTTTGTGAAAGAAACAAAATACTTTCATTACTACTAAATTTATTTAGCAAGTAAGATGCCGTATTTGAAACTAAATAAATTTCTTTAAGCTCTTCTATATCAATGTTATATTTCATATTCTTTGTGTGATAATCTATAGAATTCAATAGTACAATTTTGGTATGGGCTATCATTCAAATTATGAATTACCTCTCTAAATTTCCCCCACTTGCTGACTACAATTATACGAGAGATATTATTATCAGCGTGTTCTACGTTGGTAATGGTGGCAGAATGAGCAATGTCGCCATTTTCTGACGTAACATATAACGCTAAATCTCCTTCCAATGTTTGTTTTTGGCTGATTTTTTCATATCCGTCATCTAACAAAATTTTTCTTATCTCTGTAGATTTGTCAATGTTAGTTCTTCTGCTTGCAAATGACATTCCGTGACAATTATATTGAGGTGACGGACTTGTCCTAAATTTTGCTGATATAAATTTATCCTTTGAATAATCACAAAATTGGTTTCTTTCAAATTGAGAGATTTCAAATATTTGATAGTTATCTATAGGATTCCCTTTTGAGGTTTCTAATTTAATTTCTATCCTATTTTGCCCATTTATAAGTATAATTCCCATTATCAATTTTATTATTGCTCACTAATATAATAAAAGCAAAATCATATTCCAAATAAAATAAGAATTTGCAAACTTTTTTCTGAAAATACTATTTCTTACCTAAAACTTGCTTTTTGCTTACTAAAACTCGCCATCATAGCTATTTTCAGGTCCTCTGAAAGCAGTTGAGAGGCGTTTAGGGTAGCTACATAATCCAAACCTTCAATTACGCTATGGTCACGGGCGTGCAAAAGAACATTTTTTGTGCCACGCACCGCAGAAGGGGATTTTTCTGCAATCAAAACGGCTATTTTCATTACTTCCGCAAGCATTTCTTCCTTATTTGCAAAAACTTTATTCACGAGTTGCATTTTTTCAGCTTCTTGTGCGCTTACATTACGTGCTGTAAGAGAAAGTTCGTTTGCAAGCCCAAAACCAATAATTTTGGGAAGTCTTTGGAGCGTTCCAATATCTGCAATAATACCCAAATCCACTTCTTTTACACAAAAAACTGCCTCTTCTGTGGCGTAGCGCATATCACAAGCCGTAGCCAAATCAACGCCACCGCCCACACAAGCCCCACTAATGGCTGCAATAACAGGTTTTGAGCATTTTTCGGGAGAAGAAATAGCAGACTGTAGCCCCAAAACGAACTTTTTAAGGCGTTCACCCACACGCCCTTTGCAGGTTTCTTCTTCATTTATTTGGTTCATTTTCATCAACATAGACAAATCTATGCCTGATGAAAAATGTTTGCCCTCACCAGAAAGCATAATTACACGTACTTCATTATTTTCTTCTAACTCGTTGAATATCAAAGGAATTTCTTTCCAAAAATCCTCATTCATAGCGTTGGCTTTGTCGGGGCGGTTGATGCGCAGGTGAGCAACATTGTTTTCTATAGAAACTAAAAAAGCGTTGTAAGACATTTGGGAGGTTTTTTAATGATTATTTTAAAATATTTTTTCAAATATAATATTTTTTCTTTTGATTTGATTAAACCTTTCTCAAAAAATTATATCTTACACTTGATTTTGGGAAAACAACCAAATCATCATCATTCAATATTAATCTAAAAAATTTACCGAAAATGAAAAAAGTAACCTTATTTATCCTCCTTTTTGTTGCTTCAATGGCTAGTTTGATGGCACAAGACAAAGCAAAAATGAAATCTCCAGAAGAAAGAGCGCAAAAATACACAGAACGCTTGACAAAACTTCTTAAACTTGATGACAAGCAAGTAGCAACCATAGGGCAAATCAATCTAGAAACTGCCAAGCAAATTGAAGCTTTGGGCGCAAAACCTGCCAAGCAAACGCCTGCAATGAAAGAATTTCGCCAAAAAAGCCATAAAATCAATATGGCTAGAATGGACAAAATCAAAGCTGTACTTACGCCAGCACAAAAAATTGAGCTAGAAAAACACAGAAAAGAAGTTATCCAAAAGCACAAGAATAAGAAAAAAGCAAAAAAAGATGCCAAAGATGATGACGAGGACTAAGTTTAAAGGTGTGAACGACTAAAAAAGGTGCTATTTCTTAGAAATAGCACCTTTTTTGTTTTATATCAAAAAAAACATACTACATTCTTTATAATTCTCTATATTTGCACCAAAATATTAGTTCACTCCTTAAATTATATCTAAAATGACACTATTACAATTTTTTTTGTCGGATACTTTTCGTATAGAAAAGTTGGATTTTAAGCAGATATTGGCGGTTTCGTTGATACTTTTTTCTGTGATAGACATATTAGGGGTTATTCCTGTGATTATTGATATACGCAAAAAAGCGGGTGAACTTCACGCTGGAAAGGCTACCATTGTTTCTGGGATTTTGATGATTGCTTTTTTGTTTTTTGGTGAAATTATTTTGAAGTTTTTAGGTTTAGATATTAGTTCTTTTTCACTTGCAGGGTCTATTATTATCTTTCTGATAGGTTTTGAAATGCTTTTAGGTATTCACCTTTTTCAGGATACCATTGACCCAAAAAGCTCTTCCATAGTGCCGTTGGCATTTCCTTTGATAGCAGGTGCTGGAACTATTACGACCATTATTTCGCTACGTTCTCAATATGAACAAGTAAACGTTTTAGTAGGGATTTTTCTTAATTTATTGTTTGTTTATGCCGTTTTGAAATCTTCTGTTTGGATAGAACACGTACTTGGTGTAACTGGTGCAAACATTTTACGAAAAGTTTTTAGTGTGATTTTGCTTGCAATTGGTATAAAAATGTTCCAAAATAGCCTACAAACGTGGCTTTGTACCGCTTTTAAAGTAGGTTGCCCAATTTAGTGAAATAGTAAGTAGTGAAATAGTGAGTTAGATAACGACATTGATAAATTGTATGCATCAACTTTGGTATTTGTATTAAAACCCTGAAAAGGTTTAATATTCATAGCCGTAAGTCGCACTTACGGAACTCTTGATAAAAAGTACCTTCTAAAATTTTAGAAGGCACTTTTTAGTTTTACATTCGTACTTCGTACTTCGTACTTCTAACCTCGTACCTTGACTTATACTTCTTCTGCTTTTACAATATCAGTATTGTTGTTATTATCCAACACATTTGCTAAAATAGTGCCTTGCAAGAGGTTTGAAAACACTTCTGCCACACTTTTCCCACCCAAAATAGCCAACGGCGACATAGATTGCGCCACTTTCTCGGCAAGTGCTTTGTCTGCAAAAGATTGCAAAGCAGCCACTAAATTAGGAGAAACTGCTCCTGCTTTCGCTACAAGGGCATCTACTTCCGACTGCATACGCACAAGTTCTTGTTCTAAGAATTGTTGTTGCAAAGAAATTTCTAGTTCTTGTTTTTCTTTTCTGCGAGATAGTTCTGCTTGGTTGATTTTATTGAGGTTTTCTTGGTCAATTACTTCAGCATCAGACTTCTGGAATTTCACTGCCGTATCCGCCTGCACCACCGCCATAGAAAGTTCCAAATTTTTGATAACCTCTTCTGTACGTATTTCTAGGAGTTTTTTCTTGGTTTCCGCTTGTGAGTCGTTGATGCCCTGCACAATAATCTCGGATTCTTGCGTAAACTCCAATTTGCGTTTTTCTGTAGCTATGCGCAGATTTTGCTTAATCACATCTTGTTGTGAGGCAATAAGGAGGCTTTCCATACCCAAATCCATTAGTTTGATGTTTCCCAAAAATTCCACATCATAAATACGCATACCATTTTCCTCAAAAAGTCTGCCTTTGCGTTTGCCTTCCGCATCTGATTTTCCCAAAATAGCATCTCTAATAATTTCAATGCCATTGTTGTAAAAATCCATTATAGAGTGTTTCTTAGCAATATTTCGCACAAAAGAACGCATATGGTCAGTCAAAAACTTGACATAATTTTCCACATCAAACCATTTTTCTGGCTCACCCTCAAAGTTCACCCTATACGACAAATGCACGCTTACTTGCGTAAAATCCATTGATTCCGCTTGAATAATATCAGAAATTTTGTTGTACAAAACCCTCAAATAAACCGTTTTAAGCGTATTATCAGCATTTTTTGGCGTTCTCGTGGAAAGTTCCATTGACTCCAATGTTTCATCATATTCCAAAAGGTACGTTTGAGGTCCAGAAACCACTTTTCTAGTGCCTGTTCTGCTCACAATAAGCACCGCATAACCTGTATAAGGGCTGATGGTTACTGCACCATCATACTTATTATCTAGTGTGATTGTACGTGGAGGCACATAATTGCTATCACGAGCAAAATTATCTCCTGCAATTTTCTTAGAAACTTTTTGTTGTTTAGCGAAATTAGCAGACACAGAAACACTTTGTTCTTGCTGAATTTGTTGTACTTCATCAAGTTGGTTACTTTCAATATAATTACGGCTTTTGTCGTTTTGTTGCAATTCCTGCAATTTTAAGTTATATTCCAATGCCTCTGTGTTGCCAGGAAACCACAAAGCAACTTGTTTGGCAGATAAAATACGCCTAACAATGACAAACTCACGAGGGTCAGGCAAGAACATTGCTGCACCTTTTTGCAACGAAATAGTACCCGTTTTTCTATTCAAAAAATAACGCCCTTCACCTGGCGGAATGGCAGTTGCAAACTGTTTATCCTTGTTTCCGTAACGTACAAGAGCGTGTTCGGCACGGGGGTAATAAATCATTTGGTCTTTTCCCGTAATAAAAAGCTCATCACCTTCTTTGTAACTACCTTTTGCATCAGAATAAGGCGCAATAACTTTGATATACAAGCCAGACATTTCGTTGAGTTCTACGGCTTTAAACTTGCGTGACTCATCTCTCATTACAAATTCTTCTGTTGGTTGTGGGAAAACCACCGCAGGACCTTGTATAAAGCGTTTATTGCCATCTTCATCTAACAAAATACAATATTCTAGTCTTTCCAGCGTGATAGCCTCACGTACATACTCATCATTTTCGTCTGAAACCACTTCTACACCCGTAGGAGGGATATAAAATGACACATCAGAGCCTTTTATGAGCAGCATTGTTCCCATTGTGAGGTCGGGCATTTCTTCCAAATTGATTTCTGTGTCTTCTTTTGTCTTGATAACGGCTTTTTTCCAGTTTTTGCGGGCTTCATCTTCATCATAAATACGCACCAAAAGATATTCATTTGAGCGCAAATTATGCCCACGCAAAACCTTAATCATTTGCCCTGGCCACACCGCAAAATTCACAGGACCAGGAATGTTCACTTTGCGCCCTACCAGCAAATCTGTAAGGTTGTTGTTAGTGCCATTTTTGGGTTGCAAATTATCTTTTGCAGGGTTTTTCATCACAATATACCAACCTTCTGGGGCGGTAGTGAAGATACAAACGGCTTCATCTAAGGTGCATTTTTCAAACCTTTTGGTGCTGTCGGCAAAAAGTACAGGTTTGTCTGTGTTTGCCAAACTTGTCTTGTACGGACCTACATAGACATTTATATTGCCTTTTGTCTGGTCTGAAATAAACGCATACTCATTGGGAGCGAGTACCAAATCACGTTCTCTATTGGTTTCTGACATATTTTCCAATTGTTTTTTAGATTAGGAGATAAGTAATAATAATAGCAAAAAATTACTTTCAAATCTAAAAAAAACTATCCAAAAAACCTAAGTAATTGTAAATTTTAAATTTTAAATTGTGAATGAATACAAAATGTTGCTTAGGAATTTCTTACATCTCGTTTTAGTATCATCAAAACACAAACTAATTATAATGAGCAACTTACTTTAAAAGAAAGAAATAAAAAAACCTCTCTACTGTAAAGTAGAGAGGTTTTTATAATAGCAAATGCAAGAATTTGCTCAGAGTTAAGTATTTACTTTGAATTAAGCAAATTAGAACTATTTTTTACTGATTTCAAGGACAGTATCTACATTTCCATATCCTTTTTTTCTAATATAATCTAAATTTTTTATTATGGAAATTTTATAGTCTTGATTATTGCAGTAATTTTTCAAAAAAGCGTCTTTACTTATGATTTTATCCTCATATAAAAATACGGTTTTCTTGTCTGTATATGAAGCTAAATTTTGACCAAAAACGCTTTTTTCTTGGTCTAATTTATTTAAAAGCATATCATCAACTAGGTATATAGGTTTTAGCTCCCTAGTTTGTACTTGAGCAGACAGAGTAGATATGCTAAAAAAAGCTAGTAGTAATCCAAAAGCAATGTTCATAATATATATAATTTTATTAGGATATATGATTTTATTAGGAAAGCCCACATATAGGGGGAAATCCTATACAACTCTTACAAGGGAAAAAGAGTGTTTCCCCATTATCCTCAGTTATCAATGTTCAGTAGTAGGCGCAAGAATCTACATTATTTGTAAAGTATCCAGTTTCTTTTTTGAATTTACCTTCTTCTGTATTTTGAAGTACATAAACATAACCATATTCTTTTGTCTGGGTATTGTAAGCACGTATTTTTTTGAGTTGTTTATGCTTTAACTCTACTTTTTTATTATAACTTACCTCTCCTATTACATCAATAGAAACAATTGTTCCATTTTGGGGAAATTTTAGCGTGAACGACTTGATATCTGCTGGATAGTTTTCTTTTGGTTTTAATTCATCACTAATAACTCTACAAGAATTGTTACTGTAAATTATTCGTTGCAGTTTTTGGGGGAAACGTTTGGTGGGGACACCAAACGTGGGTTATAACATTGTTTGGTGTCCCCACCAAACAAC
>JAYVGJ010000234.1:0-19049 GCA_043772375.1 Raineyaceae bacterium
ATCAATACATTCCATATGATAAATTATTTTTTATAAATATTAACGCAATATAAACATTTTTTTGCATATTACAAAAATCATTACAAGTATAGCACTACCAAAAGTTTTTTCGTTATATTTTTCATCAATAATTCCTGCTGAAAAATTATCTAAAAAAATTTCAAATAAATTTATCTCATCTTCTGTAAAAAATTTTGGCACACTACTTTTGAAAGCTAGCATACAACTTTCTTTATCTTCATTTTTGTATTGTTGGATTTGAATATTCATAATTTGATTTTTATTCGTTACTTAAAATCTATTTCTAAAATTGCATATCCATAGTTATCTGACCAACCAGATTTTAGTGGCAAAAGTTGTCTTGTGTGAGCTTCTCTTAACATTCCTATTTTTTCTAAAACACAAATTGAACCTATATTTTCTACGGCACAACCTGCTTCAATTCTATGTAATTGTAAATTTTCAAATCCAAAACTCAGTATTTTTCTTGCGGCTTCTGTAGCGTAACCTTTATTCCAATAATCTTTATGAAACTTAAACCAAATTTCTGCATTTCTATATTTTTCTTTTCCAATATTTATACCAATAAGTCCAATATTTATATCAGTTTCTTTCTTATTATTTAGCTCAATGATAAAAGTAAAACTTGTATTATTTTCTTTGTCGTTCTCAAAAATCCATTTTTCAAGTATAATTTCTGTTTCTTTGATATTTGCAGGAATGCCTAATGTATTAAAAGCATCAGTTTCTGGCAAAGAATGTAGTTCGTGAATGTAATCTATATCAAGTTTTACAACTGGTCTTAAAATTAATCTTTCTGTTTGTAAGGTGATGTTATTCATATTTTGGTTTT
Source organism: Raineyaceae bacterium (assembly GCA_043772375.1). Taxonomy (GTDB): domain Bacteria; phylum Bacteroidota; class Bacteroidia; order Cytophagales; family Thermonemataceae; genus JANYGM01. Next base: position 854 of record JAYVGJ010000234.1, read on the forward strand.
GACCTAAAAATTGATGTTGAAAAGCGCATTTGTTATCAGAAGGAAACACTTGCTGTAAAGAAACTCCTCACAACACAGCCATTCATTTGCATTAGTCGTCTAATTACATATCAGACAAATCATACTCGTCTTCTAGCATAGCTATATACTCCTTATTTTTATTGAAAATGCCTTTTTTTATTCCCACAAAATAGAGTTTCATAGGCATTACAGCAAAAAACGCCATTTGGTTGGGTTCATTAGGCATAATGCACATCAAATCAGTGTCTATTTTATTTTCACCAAAAATATAATCTATGGCATATACAATGTCCATAGGATTTACCCAACCGCCTTGCGTTTCTATACTGGTTTTTACTGTCTTATCCTGTAGCGTTAATTCAATATTTACGCTCTCCGTTTCCTTATCAACAGAGAATTTTGAGTTTGAAAACTTCAAATCAAGCGTTTTTTCTATCCCCTCAAACACTTGCTTACTTTCTGTTACTCCAAAATCTTCCATATCTATACATATATGGTACAATGCCATCTGATAATCCGTATCAGTATATTCATTTATTTTATCCACTATTACAGTTTTATTAAATTGAGGCAAATTGAACAGCCCAATTTCCTCTAAAACTTGGATATAAGCTGCTTTTCCCTTAGCGGTCAAGGCTTTGTATTTAGACATAAACATTGATTTTTTGACTTGTAAAAGTCTAGTGAATAATTAAATTTATTTGAATTGACAAAATTATTGAATTTTACTTTTGTTGTCAGGTGTTTCCACCTGACAACAAAAATGCGCTTTTAGGTATTGTATTGAGCAAAAAACTCTAAAAATCAGCATTCAAAAGAACATTTGAAGTCAGGTGGAAACACCTGACTTCACAGGAATATTATTCATATTTTAGTTTTGACCTAAAAATTGAGATTAAAAAGTGACAGTAAAAAAGTCAAACTTCTTTAGAACATTGGCATTGCAAGTTGAAAAAAGAGAAACCAAAGTAAATAAATACTACTGTCAATAAAATAAGTAAGAATACTGTATAAATATTTTGTTTTTTGCTTTTTATTGTTCTTAGAAAAAGGATAAGTAAAGTATTAAGAAAAGCTAAGAAGAAATACTCATAACCATAACCTACTTTTAGATGTTGGTCTACAAAAATTTGAGTATTTGGCAATAAGTAGAAAACAGTAAAAAAGCTAACAAAAAGTATAACTACTATGATAAATAAGTTTATTCGTAAAATCATAATTTTATATTTTCATTTGTATTTTCCTAAAATCTTTAAATCCCCAAAATCCTAGTGTGCCTTTTTAATTTTCTTCAAAATTTCTTCTGTAAGTTCTTTGTAATCTTCCGCACCGTTGCTAGTTTTTTCTGTCTGTTTGTCGTACTCAAAAATAGAAATTCCCATACTTTGGGCTTCCGCAATAGCAACATTTTCTCTCACATAACATTCATAAATTTTGTCACCCATACTTTCCTGCACAAAAGAAAGCACATCTTTGCTTAGTGTTTTGCGTTGGTTGAAACGAGTAAGGAAAATTCCTGCAAGTTCTATGTTGCTTTGAGTTTCCTCTTTTATCATTTTTACAGCATTGACAAGTTTAGCAAGTCCTTTGAGCGCAAAAAATTCTGCTTGCAAAGGTATCACATAAAAATCAGCAGCCACAATGGCATTGATAGTGAGCAAGGCAAGGTTGGGCGGACAGTCAATAAGAATATAATCATATTCGTCTTTGACAGGCGCAAGGATTTTTTTGAGCATAAACTCACGCATAGTGCGAGTATTAAATTCCGCATCAGCCACAGACAAATCTAGGGTAGAGGGGACAATGTCAATTTTTGACTTAGTGATAATGCTATCTTTGACTGTATATTCGCCACGAAAGATAGTATAAATATTTTTCTCCAAATCATCTTCTATCCCAAAACCGTGAGAAAGGTTAGCTTGTGGGTCTAGGTCAATGACTAATACTTTATTTTTCTTTTTAGCAAGGTGCGCCGCTATATTAATGGTGGAAGTTGTTTTACCAACGCCTCCTTTATAATTCGTAACGGCAATAATATGTCCCATAATATATCTTATGATATGATGTGTGATGATGCGTGCAATACTGAATACAATGATACTACTTTATTTTGAAAATACAATATATAAATACAATAAAATATTTATAGTATTTAAAATACTTGCAATATGTTCATTATGCTTAATACATTGAATGTACTTAATCCATTAAATATTTAAAATGCTTTTAATATGTTCATTAAATTTTGTACGTTTTTTATTTGTTTTATGGTTAATACTTATTAAATGTATTTACTGGTGTTTATTTTCTAAACATTTTTTATTATAATAACATTTTTTACATTTGATATTTTTTGTAAAGTAAAAACTTGTAATAAGCATTAAATGTGTTTATCATATTTAATGTAATATTTTTATTTGCTGTATTTTATATATTTAAAGTAATTTGCATATTTACTGTAGTTTATACATTTACTGTAAAATATTTTGAATATTCAAAAGTCATATTTTACGTGCAATAAATTATTTATAGGAAAAACGTTGTAAAAATGTAATATTTATTTTAGGAGTATTATGTATTTTGTTTTTTGTGTGGGTGATGTTAATAAAATGTTTTCGCAATATTATACGTAAAAATCATATCTTACGTTAGATATAATTTTAGTTTATTTTAAGTTTAATAATATTTTGTATAAATATAATATTCTCTAGAAGTTTGAAGCTTTAAATTTTAGAAATTGTATGCCGTATTAAAATCCCTGCGCTATGCTTGGGCTATACTTGGAATTTAGTAGCAAGTATTTAAAAAAAGTACCTTTCCAGCAAGTTAGCAAGCATTTTTTGCTGTTTTGTGCATTTTTGCATACTTTTCAACTAAAAAGTATGCAAAAATGCTATTATAGTTAATAATAGCAACTATTTAAGATGCTTATAAGGATAAATACTATTTTTTGTAATTCCTTTGTTGTTATCAAGAATGCTAATTTTATAGAAACATTTTGAGCCTTAAAATTACTTTAACACAACTATTTGATTATCAAGTAGTTATATGATTTCTAATAACATCTTGAATTATTAAAAGCCTATTCAATATTTGAAATGGGTTTTTGCATTTTTTTGATATTGAACAAATAGTATATTTTCTTTTGATAAATAGTATATAAAAGAATAATCATAAAAACAATTCCTGCAATAGTGGCAATAGCTCCAGCAGTAGAACAGTTAAAAAGATAAGAAAGATAGTATCCTAAAATACAATCTATCACTCCAATAAAACAAGAAAGCAATAACATTTTTTTCAAATCCTTACTAAGTAAATAAGCACTCGCAGGCGGAACTACAAAAAGTGCAATAACCAAGATTGCACCCACACTTTCAAAACTTGCAACTGTCGTAATAGACACATTTGTCATTAGAGCATAATGCCAAAATGTGGCAGAAATTCCAATAGTTGTTGCAAACTGATTATCAAAAGTTGTGATTAAAAGTTGCTTATAAAAAACCTTAATAAATAAAATTATGTAAACTAGCAATGGAATAAATAGCAGCAGTGCATTGGGAATTTGGAAATCTACTTTATTACCAAAAATATTTACCATATCCAAAGGCACATATAAGATTTCCCCATATAGAATACAATCTTGGTCTAAGTCCACTTGGTCAGCAAAAACCGTAACAAGGATAATTCCAATAGAAAACAAAAAAGTAAAAACAACGCCAATAGAAGCATCAGCCTGAACTTTTGCTCTTTGACTCAAAAATTCTATTAAAAAAGTTGTTAAAAGTCCAATTAGGCTCGCACCAAAAATCATTAAAAAAGAATTTTTACTCCCAGAAAGCAAAAACATAATAACAATTCCTGGCAAAACTGCGTGAGAAATAGCATCAGTTAGCATTGAAGTTTTTCTTAGAACAAGAAAACAACCAAGCAAACTACAACTACACGAAACTAAACACGCCACTAAAATAATCCAAAAATCTATCATAATTTAGAACAAGTTTTGTATAAGTTAAATATGGTTAATAAGTATAATATTGCTTTTATTTTAATTACTTATAATTTTAAGGAATGATTTTATTGTGAGGGTCGGTTGTTGGATAACCTAATTCTTTAATAATTCTTTCTTCTAATTCTGGCGTAATGATATGTTCAATGGTTTCTGCATCTTCGTGAACGTGAGAGGGTAGAAGATGTAGGTTCTTGGTTAAGTACAATTCCCAAAGTCGGTGCAAGCGAGTAATCCTTTTTCCTTTCTCAAGTCCTTGATGTGTAAGCCCCAAATGCTCGTTCACTTTTGTAATAAATCCTTGATTGCAAAGTCGGTTAATAGTATTCTTTGCTCTCATAGGATTTTGCATTTTTTTCTTCAAAATACTTTGTAAAGAATAATTTTCTGTAGGATTATCTTCTATAAGTGCATACATAGTTTTCAAAATATTTTCATCTTCAATTTTTCGTTTATTTAGAAAATCATTATAAAGTTTGGAAATAAACCCTTTTTGTGGCGCAACTGCAAAAGAAATAAATGCAAAAATAGACATAAATACTACAATCCAAGGACCTGTTGGCATATTTTCGTAAGTGTAAGAAATATATGTACCACCAAATCCTGAAATAATGCTAAAAATACAAGCTATCAAAATCATAAAATTTAATTTATTTGTCCAGAAGCGAGCTGTAACAGGAGGCGTTATCAAAAGTGCAGAAATTAAAACAATTCCTACTGATTGTATGCCAATGACAATTACCAAAACTGTCATCATTGTTAATATAAATTTGAAAAGTCCTACTTTCAAACCAATAGTTTTAGCAAAATTTTCATCAAATGAAACAATTACAAGATTTTTATATAATAAAATAATGGTGATTATAATAAATACTGAAATAATTACAATAGTAATCACGTCAGTATCAATCATAGAAGCAGCCTTACCAAAAATAAATTTATCCAGCCCAGCTTGCGCAGAGGCACTTTTTCCCTGAATAATTGTTAGTAACACTATGCCAAAACCAAAAAATACAGATAAAATAATGCCCATTGATGTATCTTTATCTATTTTGGAGCGGTTATAGATAAATTGAATAGTTGCTATTGACAACCAAGCGGTTAAAGATGCACCCCAAAGTAGTACATAAATATTTTTATTTTCAAATAATAAGAATGACAAACAAATTCCTGGTAAAACTCCGTGGGCGACTGCATCACCTATTAAAGATTGTTTTCTTAAAAAGCTAAAGCAACCCACCATTGCAGAAGATACAGAAAGGAAGAATATTCCTATTGCTATAACTCTCAATGTGGGATTTTGAAATGATATAAATTCTATAAAATTATCCATTAAATACGCAAAGATAAATACTTATAACAATACATTAACATTATTAAAATGGTGCAATTTTGATTAAATACTTATATTTTTCTAATCAAAATTAGTTGGAATTGACTAATTTTTCTCTCTTTGTGGAAATTGTTGTTTTTGTATCAAATCACTAATTTTTGATAAAATAGTCAATTTTCCTCCGTAAGTTTCTTGCAAAAGTTCAGTAGTAAAAGCCTGACCCATAGGAGCGGAAGCCACCAACCGCATATTTACCAAAAGCAACCAATCAAAATATTCAGCTGCAGATTGTAGGTCGTGATGTACAACAATAATAGTTTTCCCATTATCTCTCATTTCTTTCAAAACTTCCATTATGGTTGTTTGTGTGGCAATATCTACGCCCGCAAAAGGTTCATCCATAAAATATAAATCTGCATTTTGCATTAAAGCTCTTGCTAGAAAAGTTCTTTGTTGCTGTCCACCAGAAAGTTCTGAAATTTGTCTATTTGCAAAATTCTCCATACGTACCTTTTTAAGGTTTTCCATAGCTTCTTCTTTATCTGCTTTTCTAGGATTTTGAAAAATTCCTAAATGATGGTATTTTCCCATCAAAACAACATCTAAAACAGAAACGGGAAAATTCCAATCTATATTTTCTCGTTGAGGTACATATCCAATTCTCTTACGGACAGCATTTATATCTTGTTTAAATAGTTGCACATAGCCACTATCTATACTAATAAGTCCCATAAGTGCTTTTATAAGTGTGGATTTTCCAGCTCCGTTAGGTCCTATTATGCCTACAAGTGTTTTTTCAGGTATTGTAAAATCAATTCCCCATAAAACTGGCTTTTTATCATAACTTACAGTCAAGTCGTGAACTTCTAAAATAGGGTTTTCTACTTGTATAATCATTTTATTTCCATTTTAGTCTAAAACTATCGTAAACCTTTCACAATAGTTTGAATATTTTTTTGATACATTCCAATGTATGTTCCTTCTATTGTTCCAGTATTTCCCATAGAGTCGGAGTAGAGATTATCATATATTTGAAGTTTATAATTTTGTTTTTTACAAGCAAATAGAATAGCCTCCATTGATTTTGAAGAAACAGAAGTTTCTGAAAAAATAGTTTTGATATTATTAGCTATTACAAAATCAACCAAATTATTTACATCTTTAATTCCATATTCTGCAACAGTAGAAATTCCTTGTAAACCTCGTACCTGAATATCAAATTTTCTACCAAAATAAGAAAAAGCATCATGAGAGGTAATAAGTATTCTTTGCTTTTTAGGAATTTGGGAGATGTTTCTTTGAGAGTTTTCTTTTAAAATAATTAGTTGCTTAATGTAACTAATTTTATTATTAGTTACATATTTTTCTAAATGCGGATATTCTAAAATTATTTTTTTAGCTGCTAGTTCTGCACACTCCAACCAAATATCTAAATCAAACCAAATATGTGGGTCATAATGAATTTCTGTATTAGTGTTTTCAGAAACTTTAATGAGGTTATTTTTACTGACGTTGTTACCCAGAGAATAAACTTTTTTAATTCTACTATATTTTTCTAACACTTCTGTCATTTTCCCTTCCAAATGTAAACCGCTATAAAATATCAAGTCTGCCTTATATAATTTATGCAAGTCTGCCTGTGTAGCTTTATACAAATGTGGGTCAATTCCAGACTGCATCAAAAAATCAACTTTTGCAGAATCTTTGACGAGATTTATAAGAAGGTCGCCTATCATTCCTGTTGTTGCAACAATAGTTATTTTAGTATTTTTAGCATTTTCATTCTTACAAGAACTAAAAAATATAAAAAGGTTAATAATTGCAACTATTTTAACATAGTTTAAATACGTTATTTTAATATTGCTTATAGGAAGTTTTAACATAAATTTTTTCAGAAACATTTTTTGAAATAGCAACGACTTGATTATCTATAATAATTTGCATAGATAAATCATAAGAAATCTTATCTATAATTCTTATTTCTGTACCTATATTGATGTTAAGTTTGTCAAGATATTCTAAAAATAAAGAAGAATCTTCACCAACAGCAATAACCTTTACTCTATCTCCTTTCTTAAATAATTGCATTGGTGCTGCATCAGTTGAATATAAATTTCCGTTTGCATCTGGAATAGGCTCACCGTGAGGGTCAAATCTTGGATAGTTAAGAAAAGCATCTAATTTTTCTATTAGCTTAGGGGAGGAGATATGTTCTAATTGTTCCGCTATGTCGTGAATTTCTGACCAATTAAAGTTAAGTTTAACAACTAAAAATGTTTCCCAAAGTCTATGTCTTCTAATTATTTCTATTGCAAAATTTCTACCCATTTCCGTAAGACTTACTCCGTGATATTTGGTATACTTTATTAACTCTTTCTTAGAAAGTTTTTTAAGCATATCCGTAACAGATGCTGCACTTATATCTATTCTAGTTGCTATGTCATTAGTGCTAATTTCTTTTGTAGAATGAATGTTATTGGCATTGTTATTTTCGCTATCAGAGTGGCTATTATTAGTAATAGAGTAGGAGAGTAAAAAAATAGTTTTAAGATAATTTTCTTCTGTGTAACTCAACATAAATAAGAATTTTAAGAAATATTTGGTAAAGGTCAGGCAATTTTCAAAAGAATGTGAACAGAAATACAAGCAGACTGAGCTAAATTCTGACTACAAATATAGCTTATTTTAAGAGAATATTCAAATTAATTAAAGATATTTTGCAATTATATTTTAGTAATATCTAAATATTTTACTAATCAACAATAAAAAACTAATAAAATTAGCAAATTCATTAAACTAAAGATATTAGTGTTGTTTTTGTGTAAATTATCTATAATTTACAAGGCTTTTTCAGGGTTTTGGGATTATTTTGGATAGAGTAGGAGATATTAAAATAACTTTTGTATATTGGTTGTATGTTGGTTACTTATCTCACCCAAGCATAAATTTTTATATTTTATGATATTTATTGTAATTAGAATATCATAATATCCTTGTATGTCAGCTAAAGCAGATAGCAAAAGGCAATAAATGGAAAGTGAAACTCTTTTATACTTTTTAATATAATTCCAATTAAAACGCAAATTAAATAACAAAAATAAAGCAACATAAAACATTTAAAATCAATGGATTATCTTGTTTGAGTTAAAGTAAATGTTTAATAAAAGTTTAATCAGTATCAACCAAATAAATCATCTAAAAAATAGTAATGCTAGCATTAAAAAACACAATAGAAAAGGCTTGGGACAACAGAGAATTACTCAATGAGCCAGAGGTTTTGATAGCCATTAGAACCATTGTAGAACAGTTAGATAAAGGATTTTTGAGGGTTGCAGAGCCGTTTGAAACCAACGTGGAAGATATTAACGGACTTCTTACTTGGAAAGTGAATGAATGGGTCAAAAAAGCCGTTATTTTGTATTTTCCTACACAAAAAATGGAAACTATTTTGATGCCACCTTTTGAGTTTTACGACAAAATACCCCTAAAATCTAATTATGAAGCGTTGGGCGTACGTGTCGTACCTCACGCAATAGCCCGTTATGGTGCTTTTTTGGCAAAAGGAGTGATTTTAATGCCCTCCTATGTGAATATAGGGGCGTATGTGGATAGTGGCACAATGGTTGATACGTGGGCAACGGTGGGAAGTTGCGCCCAAATTGGCAAGAATGTGCATTTAAGCGGTGGTGTGGGCATTGGCGGGGTGCTTGAGCCTGTACAAGCTGCCCCTGTCATTATTGAAGATGGGGCTTTTGTAGGGTCTAGGTGTATTGTCGTGGAGGGTGTTAGAATAGGCAAGGAAGCGGTTTTAGGCGCAAATGTCGTACTTACACAAAGTTCTAAGATAATTGACGTTACAGGCGACAAACCTATTGAATACAAGGGTTTTGTGCCTCCTCGTAGCGTTGTGATACCAGGAAGTTATACTAAAAAATTTCCTGCGGGTGATTTCCAAGTGCCTTGCGCCCTTATTATAGGACAAAGAAAAGAAAGTACCGACCTCAAAACATCTCTAAATCAGGCACTTAGAGATAATAATGTAGCAGTTTAGTTTTAGCGAGTAGTGAAATAGTAAAATAGTGAGTAGTGGAATACATTGTACTTTGTATTTTCACTACTCACTACACACTATTTCACTACACACTCTTTTTTTTAAATCTGCGTGCTACAACAAGGTTTTTGTTCGTTTTGTCGCTCCAATCATAGAAACCTTGCCCAGATTTTACGCCTTTGTGTCCTGCCTCCACCATATTAACGAGTAGGGGACAAGGAGCGTACTTTGGGTTACCAAAACCGCTTTGAAGTACATTTAGGATAGACAAACAAATATCTAAACCAATGAAATCAGCGAGTTGGAGTGGTCCCATTGGGTGCGACATTCCGAGTTTCATTACGTCATCAATTTCAGAAACTCCCGCTACACCCTCATACAAGGAGTAAATAGCCTCGTTTATCATTGGCATCAAGATTCTGTTTGAGATAAAACCTGGATAATCATTGACTTCCACAGGAATTTTACCTATTTTAACAGAAAGCTCCATAATAATAGTCGTTACGGCATCAGAAGTGGCATATCCACGTATTACTTCTACGAGTTTCATAAGAGGCACAGGATTCATAAAGTGCATTCCAATCACTTTATCAGGTCTTTTTGTGGCAGCCCCCATCTTTGTTATAGAAATAGAAGAAGTATTGCTAGAAAGAATGGCATCAGGCTTGCAAAACGTGTCTAAGTCCTTGAAAATCTTTTGTTTAAGTTCTATGTTTTCAGTTGCAGCTTCAATCACCAAATCAGCGTCAGCCACACCCTCCTGCATACTCGTAAAGGTTTTGATGCGAGATAGGGTAGAAGCCTTTTGTTCTAATGTAAGCACCTCTTTTTTGACCTGACGGTCTAGGTTGTTAGCAATAGTATCCAGCCCTTTTTGGAGAGAATCAGCAGAAATATCTATCAAAGCTACTTCATAACCGTTTTGTGCAAATGTGTGACAAATGCCATTGCCCATTGTTCCTGAGCCAATTACTGCAATTTTTTTCATTTTGAAATTTATGTTAATTAAAACCACCCCCAGCCCCTCCTAAACAGGAGGGGAGTTTTAGTGGTGCAAAACAACAAACAATTTATCAAAAAAAGAAATTTTACAGAAAAATTATCACAAATAATAAAAGAAATAACAATGTAAATTTTGCTAATACTACAAAGTAAGCTAATAATTTAGCTAAAATAATTAGCGATATAAAATGTAAATAATTAGTAAATACCAAGTAAATAATTAGTAAATTTACATTTGTGTAAACTAATATGTAACTGCTTGATAATAAGTTAGTTTACATATAATTTACATTGAATAACCTTGTAAACCCATTGTTATTTTTATGTAAATTTACAAATTGCTAAAACGTAAATTCACAAATATTTACCATAAATATTTGTGAATTTACAAAATAAAGTTTACATTTGCGTTTAGAAAAAGCACTAGAAAAGTTATCAGAAATAATTTACAAATCACAATTTACTTACTAAAAAGACATACCAAAATGGACATCAACGAAAAAATAAGAGAGTTTATTATTTACAAAGATTTGCAACCTTCAAAGCTAGCTGACGAGTTGGGGATTTCTCGTCCTATGATGTCGCATGTGCTTTCGGGCAGGAATAAGCCTAATATTGAAATTGTGATGAAAATTCTTTCTAAATATCCAGACCTCAACCCAGAATGGTTAAATGGAAATGCCCCTAATATGTTTCGTGAAGGAGCATCACAAGAGAGCTACCTCCAAGAAAATAGGCAAGAAAACAAATATATAACGCCTACTATTCAGCCAAATAGTACACAAAATCTGTTTAACAATCAGAATAATCAGCAGGAGATAGAAGAGGAAAAGACAGAAAAGATAAGATTCCAAGAAAATAATGAAGTTCAGCAGAAAAAATCAAAGAAATCAGAAGGAAAAACCATTGAAAAAATCATTGTGTTTTATACGGATAAGTCGTTTGATACGTATTTGAACTAAATTTATCTTTGGTTTTGGAACTTAAATAGCTTTTTTTGTTTTATTGATGAGTATATCATTAACAAAGTAATTATTTTACGTTTTATGAATTATTTAGTACACAAAGATACGGATTATCAAGAAGCTAGCTATAAAATAAATACTGGTGTGGAAGAATTTGTTAAAAAAAATGTAATTCTAATGCCCGTCCTGCTCGCTATTCCGTTGATTATTCAAAAATATTTCAAAAACGCAAGTCTTGAGCTATCATATAGAGAAGATTTAGAGGAAAATCATAGTAATTTATTTTTGAAAATCTCTACTGATTTGTCCATTGCTGATGCTTTTCAGCAGAAAAGAAAGCTATTTAAAGATACTTTTTTTAAACAATTTGTTGGAAATTCTGAAATAAATAATCTTTTAACTTTTCATATTTAATTTTTCCTACATACATAAATGATTTTTAATTGGAGAGATTACCTAACAATTGCACAGGATTTATGCGCACAAGATACAGAAGCACATTTTAGAATAGCTATTAGTAGAGGTTATTATGCTATTTTCAACATTATGAGGTTAAAAGCAGGATATCATAACAAAAAAGAAACTTCTCACCAAGATTTTATTAAGGAATTGGTAAATCCAACAGATAAATTAGTTGTAAGGCTTAATATTGATGAAGATGATATTATAGTAATTGGAAATACTTTAAATTTCTTGCGCCAAGAGCGTAATTTAGCTGATTATGATGGATTAGAAAGGTTTAGTAAAAATAGAGCAGTTAGTGCTTTAGAAATGATTACTGAAACATTGAAAATATTTGAGTAAACACATACATCTAAATAAAAAAAAACATCAAACTTTTAGTTGATGTGTTTTTTAATTTATAATCAAACTGTTTTTAAGGTGTCCTTATAAACTAACGTTTTTGTGCTTGGCAAAGGTGGGGTTAGAAAGTATGAATATTCAAATTTAGTATAAAAGCTATATTTTTATCATCCTACACTAATATATTCTTTAAGTTTATCTTTTGAAAAAAAAAGTAAATTTTTAGTTCAAATATAACAAACTTTTACCTTTTTAGTCAAATAATTCCAATATTGCTGTTGCTTTTTCAAGGTTTGTGTTAGTTCTACCTCTATCAAAACGCTCCAAACCATCATAATCAGCAAAATTCTGCTCCTTGCGTAGTGCATCTAATTCTGAACCAATAAACTGGATTTTATTTTCCTCAATATCAAGTTTCATCACTACTTTATCATTAAGCAATTTAAGCTCTGAAATGAAATCTTGATGAGAAACGTCTTTTTTGTTATGGTAACCCGCTTTTAGCCTAAGAATATTGAAAACAGCATAATAAGCCCTGCTAATGGCTATTCTAAAATGTGCTTCTGTATTATTTTTCTCGCATAATTCATAAGCAATAGTGAGATAATCTCTCCAATTAAACTTCATATCTTTTATTTTTATTGTATTAATATTGATTACGTCTAGTTTCTGTTGTAAAAGCGAAAATTTTACAAATTTCTCTATTTTTCATAAACGGACCAAAATCAACATCATCAAATAGAGCCAGTACGTAATCAAAAAACACTTTACGGTGCAAATCCGTAAAAATAGTCAGATACAAAGTGCTATTTCCTTCCTCAAAATCCGTGTTGTGAGATAGCTCAAAAGTAGCATCAGGGATATATTTTTTGATAATGGCAGGCGCAGCAACAAGCAAAGGCAATAAAATAGGGTTTTCATTAACAAAATCCTCTACGTTAATGCCTATTTTTTCTATATTTTGTTGATAATCAACATTTTCAATTAAGTAACTCATAATAAAAATAATAAAATTGTTAGCAATTATTTTGATACATCAATATACATCAAAATACATCAAAAAATAAAATTTTAGTTCAAATATAACAAAAAACTCCTTAAAATCAATAAATTTTAAGGAGTTTTTTCTATTGAATAGGAGAGAGCTTTAATCTGAAATTTCATAATTCGTTTAAAAATTCTCTTGCTGGACGTGCTTTTAGCTTGCCTGCACGCACAAGTTTGAAATTTTCAACGGCTTCTTTTATTTCTTTAATTAACAATATTTTTTCATTGGAAATAGCTTTTGATTTGATAAAACTTTGATTATTAGGCATTTTTTAATTTTTTAATTGCAATAATAATTCCAATTCCTTTGGAAATTTTGTAAGCGTTTTATCAGCTAAAAACTTTTCTGTTTCTATCATTAGTTGTTCTAAATATTGTTCGTATGTAGAATAACACTTATTTTGTTCTTCTTGTGGCATAAAATAATTTTGATTATTCGTATTTACTTCGCACCTTAAAATCTACTCCATAGACTGATTTTCAACGGCTGCAAGTTGCTTGATTTTCTCGTATTGTTCTGGCGTGAGGTCATTAAAGAAATAATGAACAGGGTCAACTTGTTCTCCTTTGTGCAAGACTTCATAATGCAGGTGAGGACCAGTAGAAAAGCCCGTACTACCCAAATAACCAATACATTCGCCACGTTTTACTTTTTGTCCATCACGTACATTGGCTGATGACAAATGTGCATAAAGCGTTACATATTCGTAGCCGTGGTCTATCTCAACGGCAGTGCCATAGCCATCTCCTTTGTCTGCTGCACGTTTGATGATGCCATCTGCGGTGGCATAAATAGGTGCGCCATAAGGTCCTGTAAAGTCAATGCCTGGGTGCATTTGCGCTGTTTTGTAAACTGGGTGCATTCTTACCCCAAAACCAGATGAAATACGTGTTAAATCTTTGTTAGAAATAGGCTGGATAGCAGGAATATGGGCAAGCATTTGCTCCTTGTTTTTGGCAAGCGTGAGCAAATCATCATAAGATTTGGTTTGTACGTACATTCTACGGCGCAAAGCATCAATTTTTTTGAGTGTTCCAACGACTAAATCCTCATTTTTTAGTCCTTTTTTAAGGAGTTCGTTGTATTTTTCTGTGCCTCCTGCGCCTGCATTACGGACTTCTTTTGGGAGTGGGTCAGCGGCAAAAATAGCCCTGTAAACATTGTCATCACGTTCTTGAAGAGATTTGAGAACTTTGTCGCTCTCGTCCACGTGCTTGCTAACAAGCTCGTAATTGGTGCGGAGTTCTTGGTTTTCTGTGCGCAGTTTTATCTCATTGTCGGAAGGAAAAACAGTTGCATAAACTGCCGCAAAACCAACGGCAAAAATACCAGCAAGTAATACAAAACCACCAATATTATAAATAATTTCTGATTTTTTGACTTCTACACGTTCATAACGGCAGGTTTCTGTGTCGTAATAATATTTGATTTTTGACATAAGTAATGGGTTTTAGGTCAAAAGATAATTTAAATAGAAGCATAGTTTTTTTAGTGTTTAGTGTCTTAGTGTGTAGTGAAGCACAAATAATCATCAGACAAAACAAATGGCAAATAAACCTTAAAAAGTGGCACAAAAATAAGGCTATTTTTTGAAAAAACCAAATTTTATTTTAGGGGGATTTTTCACAAATCAGTTGCAAAATTCCTGCAAAATATTGTAATTTTATTCCTGCAAATATAAGAAATATTTTCTACAAAGTTCCTGCAAAACGAGGCTCTATTTCAATGATTTTCTTAAGAATGTTCATTGTTTTGATTTGTTCTTTCTTTAATTCTCTTAGTTCTTTCGCTTCTCTGGCTTGACTTTCTTTCAATTCCTTTACTTCTTTGGCAAGGTCTTTGTTTTCTTGTAAAAGTGGTTTCATAGAAATTTGTCTGTCCCAAACAATAAAACCAATCACGCCAAAAAGTCCACCCAAAATGCCCATCATCACGTAAAGCAAAATATCAATACGTTTATTACCATCATCAAAACGCTTATCTACAGCATCAAAGCGGGTGTCCGTTTGTTTTTGCATTGCATCAAAACGTACGTCCATTTGCTTTTGCATTGCATCTATTTTGGCGTTATTGGTAGCTTGTTGCTTTACTATTTCTAGCAAAATCTCTCTTTCCGTTTGCGCATACGTACACAAAGGAATGATTATGAACAAGATAAGAATAAAAAATATTTTTTTCATTGACGTTTGATTTAGTTTTATTCGTTTTATTCCCACAAATATAACAAATATTTTTATAAATGTTTCTCTCCAAAATACGAAAATTTTTGTGTGGTACTTAAGAAAATGCGGATACTAATGTTTTTTGTGGTCTTCAAAAAAATTCATTCAAAAAGTGCCTAAAAAGTGTATTTACGCAATGTGGCATGCCCCATTGTCTATTTTGATATACTTTTAATTTGCTGATTATCAACTTTTTAAATATTCAAAATTTCTACACCACAAAAAACATTAGTATCAGGAAAATGAAATTAGATTTGTCATTAATAAATTCGTAGTGTGCGTAAACCAAACATTCAATAACGGTTTCATATATATTTGAAATAGAAATTTTGAAATTCAAATTATCTATAAACTGCCTGCGCCAATGAGGAATAACTAGGATTTGCTGGATAATACAAAAAATAAATACTTTGTATTATCCAGTTTTTATGTTCCTTACTTATTAAATAAATTTCCTGATGTTATTTTTTTAATCTTTGCTTCTTCAAACTTCATATTATCAAATGCAACATTTGGCTCCCCATTGGCATTGAGTTCTTTTACAATGATAGTTCTCTTAAATTTATATTTATTATCTACAACAGGACGAAAACTGCATTGTAATAATTTGTAGCCACTATTTAATATGCCGTTTTTTAATGGACTAACAGAAATTGCAAATGGTTTGTAATAATCATTTGGAACAAAATTATCTACCACAAGCATACCTGTTTCATCAGAATATTGTTTTGGGATTTCTGATAATGGTTTTACTTTGTCTGTTGTGTGATTTTGATGTTTATTTGTATAGACGTAAGTTTTTGCTCTTTTTCTTTTGAAAGTTGGCGTTAAAAACCAGTTGAATTCAAACGGAATAACAGATATTTTTTTGTTTTGCCATAATTCTTTTGTCCATTGGTATTGAACTGCAGCACCATTTCCAAAGCAAATAACATCTTTTCCTGTTGATAGCATACATTTATAAAAATGTTCAAATTTTGAGAATGGCGGGTTTGTAATAATAACATCTGCTTCATTATTGGCAATATTCATACATTCTTTGTCAGAATAAGAGCCGTGAAAATTTGATTTGTTACCAATAGGAGGCATTCTTAGCATCTTTTTGCCATCATATTTTACAATAAATCCATTGTATTCATTCCACTGTTCACTAAAAAGAGAGCCAGAAAAATCCAGTTTAGAACCATCAAAACGAGTTGAAATTATTTGTTTTAATTTTAATTTTTCAAAATTATTGTAAAAGTAAATCCAAAAGGCTGATTGTCCTGCATCATCACAGTTCATATAAATCACTTTGTTTTTCCAATAATCTGTTCCAAAATGCTTTACTATTATATCTACGTCATCATAAAAGGTGTAACATTCATCACTTTCAATAGAAATCATATCATCATCATCATTGTATCTGCGTTTGGTTCTTGTCTTGTTTAGTCGTTCTAAATCTGACAAACCGCCATTTTCATTGACTTGTGGCAAGTCGGAAATTGAAATCAAAGGAAATATTTTTTGCCAAATAGCAGAGCGCAAATCTTTGCTGTCATAACTACATTCTCTACCTTTGCCTACAAGATTCCATTCGGGCAAGTTATAAATGATTTTTAAAATTTCGTCTGCGTTGTCTTGAACTTTTATTGGCAAAATCCATTCAAGTTTTTTACCTTTTTGTCCTTTCCAAGCATAACCGCCACGACCTCTATGTAATTCAAGTTGTCCGTTACAACTTTCTAAAATAACATAGTCAATTTTCTCTTTTGCCATAAATCTTATTTTTTATATGTAGGGTTTTTTATAAGAACTTTCACGACAAACGTAATAAAAATATTTTCACTTTCAAAATAAAATCAAAAATAATTAATACTTTTGAATTTCGGCGCAATACTAGGTTTTTGCTAAATTAAAATGTATTTTTGTGGTAGATATTTCAATACGACAAAATAATGAAACAAATAATTATCCTACTCGCAAGCATCTTGCTTATTTTCTCTGATTTATCCGCACAAGATAAAACCATAGAAGTTAATCCTGCTGAACAACGGTTTTATAATTATGTTTATGTTGTTATTGGTTTGTTTGGATTTATTAAGTTTAAAACGTATTTTTGTGGTAGTATTTCTGTAACACAACAAAATAATCATAATGAAAGCACTAATTTTAATATTTCTAAGTATTTTACTTGTTTCTGCTAATTTATCCGCACAGGATAGAATAGACAAACTTTCTGACAAAATTGATAAGTTGACAGAACAAGTAGCAGAAACTAATAAACAAATATTAGAAACTAACAAGCTAGTAGCAGAACTTGCTAAACAACAAGCAATTACCGCCACGAAATTAGATGGCTTTGAAAAGTCAGTTGAAAAACGCTTTGATATCTTGTTTTATGTTATTATTGGTGGCATTAGTGCGCTTTTCGTAGCTATATTTGGGCTGGTAGCACTTATTCTTTGGGATAGGAGAGCTACATTAAAACCATTTGAAACGAAAACTAACGACCTCCAAAAAGAAGTTAATCTACTCAAAGAGAAAGAATTAAAACATTTGGAAAAAGAAATGAAAATGGAACTTTATATCAGGCAAATCAGCCAAATAGACAACCGTTTTGCACCTTTTAATCCGTAAGAAGTTTATAAAATCTAATCAAAAATATTGTTACTGTAAATTATTCGTTGCAGTTTTTGGGGGAAACGTTTGGTGGGGACACCAAACGTGGGTTATAACATTGTTTGGTGTCCCCACCAAACAAC